>CANRDQ010000014.1 GCA_947629395.1 uncultured Bacilli bacterium | reverse complement strand
GATATTATAACATCTAATGCTACATCTTCTGATGGTGGACCTTGGTCTAGTAAAAGTCCAGTAGCACAAGTTCAAGCGTTGGTGACTCAACCTATTGCTACAAATATGAAAGGTTCTGCTAATCTTAGAACCGATTATGTTTTCGCAGGTGCTGGTCCTCAAAATCATATCCAATTTAATATAGGAGGACATTGGAGAATTATTGGTGTAACATATGAATATACGCAGAATAGTACATGGGAACAAGTTACCAAGATTGTAAGAACAGGAGTTAGTAATGCTTCTAGTGCCGTAGGTGGTACAAATTCTAGTTTCTTTAATTCCTCTATTCGTGTCAACCTGCATAACTTTTATAATAGTATGGAACAAGCTGCTAAAAATATGGCGATAGGAGTCAGATTAAATCAAGGTAGTGTTAATAGTGATAGTGGAACAGTTTCGGGTTATTATGTCCACTGGTTTACGACAGCTGAAGGAGATAATACTAATGCTACGTTCAATGAACCCCTTGGTGTTCCATATCCAACTGATTACATCAGAACTTATATAGATGGTTATAGTTCTTGGGGATATACTACTTCTACAAAAAGTCAACCTTCTCCTTATAGTTGGTTTAGAAATGATGTAACTCAAGGTGCACTCACATATATTTTATTAAGAGATACAGCTGTTACTGGTTGTACTATATTTAATATTCAAGCCAATGGTAGTATTGATGACAACTACTCGACTTATACTTCAGGACTCCTTCCAGTTGTGTACTTAAAAAATGGAGTCAAAGTCAGTAGTGGTTGGGGTGGAGCCGGTGGTACTTCAGAATATTATCAACCATATATATAAAATAAATTTTAAAATTGGAGTGATTTAAATGAAAAAACTAAAAGATTTATTTATGAAAATAAAAAATAAAATAAAATCTACTAAAAAATCAAAAATTATTCTGATTACTCTAATTATTATAATTATCATAATATTAATTAGTATTACTTGTCTTAGGGTATTTAATGATCTAAATACCCCTAAGACATTAAAAAATCATTTAAAAGAACTTGGTTTCAAACAAGATAAAAATGGTTGTTATTATAAACAAGTAAAAGATGAAGTCCCTTTTTTAGAAGATGTCAAAGTTTGTTATAATGAATGTCGATATTATATAGAAGAAGGGGGAACTAGAACAGCTATTAATATGAATAATTTAGATGTTGAATATAGTGATTTCTCTAAATTTATGGTTTGGGGAAATGTTAATAAACCTGATGAGCTTGTTTGTAAACCATATTATGGTGCGACAACAAAAAACATTATTGAACATAAAGGATATTATGATGATTTTTGTAACACCCAACTTAATAGGGTAAAAGTCTTTATGAATTCATTTAAGAATATAGTAGAAGACTATTCTTTAAAATGTAAGCCAAAGATTAAAGCTGTCTCTATATTAGATGTAGATCTTATAGATATAGGAGAAGATAAGCCTGTAACTATAGATGAATTAAAAGAAAGAGATAAAGAATATTTTGAGGAACACTCTTCATAACTCATTCTTAAATTAAAGGATGATATAAGCAAATAAGTAACGTAAGCGTTACTTATTTGCTTTTTTAAATAATAATGATTTAATCTGTTTTTTATTAGGAGATAATGGTATAATATTCTAGTCATAATTAAATTAATATGCCTAAAATACTTAGTTGACAGACTAGTATATTATGCTTTAGAATCTTTATAGAGAGTTTAAGTATTATTAATAAGGTGGTGAATAATATGAATAGTGGAGAAGATAATAAATCTTTAAAAGAAAAAATATTAGATATTCATGAACAAATAGAGAATGAATTAGATTTTATAATAGATGCAGATACTCGTTTTACTGATCAATATTTTGATATTTTAGATAATGTAGATGCTAAATTTATATCTGTAGAACAAGATACTGAAAGTAAAATTATTACTTTATTTCAAACAGAAGAAGATGGCTTATTATATTTAAAAGATTTAGAGACTTTATTATTTTTAATTAGAAAATATGGTTTAAAAATAAATCTAAAAAAATTAAAACTTTTACTTAGACGTAAAAGAAGTAAAAAAGAAGTTATTTATCTATTTAGTTTACTTCAACAAAGAAAAGAGTTTTTCTTAAAAAATAAAGAAGAATATAGTATAGAAGATCAAAAAGAAATAGAAAACACTATTTTAACTATAGAAAATATTGTTGCAAGTAAAAAAGAGGAAGATTATATTGTTGATGATAAAGACTCTAAAATTATAGATAGTCCTCTTGGTACTATGGTCGGTATGACTTTAGCAGTTCCTACTTTAATCGCAGATGGGTTACTACCTAAAAATCAACCAAAAGTAAATGATGTTACTGATAAGAGAATTATAGAGAATTATTTTAATCAGAACTCAGTAGATTATTACCAAATGCGAAAAGATTTTGTAGATAATAATTTCAAAAAGACAAATAATCTTATCGAAGATTTATTAATCTCTGAACCATTAAAAGATAATATCCAAGGAAATATAAGTCCTGAAATTAAACAAGATATAAAAATAGATAATTTACCACTATCTTATGTAAAACAAAATAATTCAAAAGAAATAGTTAATTCTAAGCTAGTAGATGAAGGTTTAATTAATGAAGAAATTCAAAATCAAGAAGAAGATTTAGAATTAGAAGAAGATTCTAAAAGTAAACTTGATAATACAATCAAAATAGTAGGTACAACTCTAGCAGGAGCTGGTTTAGTTGCGGCTATGCCTGTAGTAGTACCAACTGCTTTTAAAGCTGCTGTTATTGGTGGTGCCGCTAAAATGTTATTAGATGATTCTGCTGAAGAAATAAAAGAAGAAGTTGAGACTTTGAGAGAAGAAAAAACAGAACAAAAAAGTGAAATAGAGGAATTAAAAGCTGAAAAAGAGGAGTTACTTGAAGAAAAAGAAGAATTACAACAAGAAAATGAAGAAATTCAAGAACTAATAACTACTTTAGAAGAAGCTAATGAACAAGATATAAGAGCTGTTCAAGAAGATCCTGAACTTAATTCAGAACAAGCTGAAAGAGAACGTTACGAGGCTATGAAAATTAGTTTTGAAAATATGCGTCAAGAAGAACAATTTAAATTAAGAAACGAACAAATCAAAAAAGCTAAACAACAAGAAAAACAAAAACAAGAAGATAAACAAAATAATAAACAACGTTCATCATCAAAAAGCCCTTTTGCGAACTTTATGAAAAAAGTAGGGAAGACAACATTCTTATTCGCTATGAATATCGCTGTCGCAACAGCTATTGCTAATCCTCTTGTTTTTAAAGGACCAGTAAAGAAATTAACAAGATAATTTGTTAATTTTTTTTATTTTTACTTGACAAGTGTATATAGATACACATATAATATTTGTGTAAAGGAGATATGAATATGGAAGTAACAAATCCTAAATATAAAAATCAAGGAATACACGTCATGGCTTCTATCTTTACTGTAGATAAAGGAATTGTTAAAGTGTTACTTATTAAAAGAAAAAATGAACCTTTTAAAGATATGTGGGCTTTAACAGGAGGAGCTCTTTATAATGATGAAAATCTAGAAGATGGTTTAAAAAGAGAAATATTTGAAAAAACTGGTATTAAAGAAGTTGACTTAAGACTTTGTGATGTTTTTGGTGATATCAATCGTTCACCTGTTATGCGAATGGTAGCTATATCTTATATTGGTATAGTTGATGCTAGTAAAGTAGAAATTCTAAAGGACACTTTAAAAACTAGTGATGCTTCATGGTTTGATATAGATGATATTCCTAAACTTGCCTATGATCATAAAGATATTTTGGATAAATCTATTAAACATTTAAAGAAAATAATTCTTAATACAGATATTTTAAAGGCAATTTATCCTCATGGTTTTACTATTCCTGAATTACAGAAAATTTATGAAGTAATATTAGGAAAAGAACTTGATAGAAGAAACTTTCGTAAAAAAATGTTAAATCTAAATTTAATTTATGATACTAATGAAGAAGTTAATTTTGCTGGTAAGAAGAAAGCTAAAGTTTATAAGTTTAAAGAAGGTTTAGAAAGTAAAGATATTTTTAAAATATAAATTGGAGATAGGTAATTATGAAAAAATTAAAAGTTGTATTAACAGGAGGACCTTGTGGTGGTAAGACTACTGCCATCAATGAAATTCAAAGTGTTTTTGAAGAGAAAGGCTATAAAGTTATAGTAGTTCCAGAAGCTGCGACTATCTTAATTAATAGTGGTATAAAACCTTTTGGTTTTGGAGCATTAAGTATGGAAGATTTTCAAAAATATGTTATAGATTTACAACTTACTCTAGAACGTTTAGCGCAACAAAATGCCGTGGAATCTGATAAAGAAACTATTATTGTTTGTGATAGAGGAGTTCTAGATGATAAGGCTTATGTTGATAATAACTTATTTAAGAAATTACTTGCTAATATTGATAAACAAGAAATAGATGTCATGAATAGTTATGACTTAGTAATACATTTAAAAACCGCAGCAGCAGGTAAAGAAGAGTTTTATACACTTGATAATAATTCAGCTAGAACAGAAACACCGGCTGAAGCTAGAAAGAAAGATAAGATAACTTTAGAGTCTTGGCTTGGACATGATAATTTAAAAATAATAGGTAATGATACTGATTTTAAAGAGAAAATAAATAATGTTATTAAAGAAATTTATTTTGCTTTAGGAATGCCTCTTCCTATCAAAAGACAATATAAATATTTAGTAGATACTATTGATATAGATGAGTTAGCTAAATTAAAAGCTGTTAAGTTAGAAATTGAACAATATATAGTAACTAAAGATGAAAAAGATATAATGTATAGAAAAACTATAAAAGATGGAGAAACTTTCTATAAAAAGATTATTAAAATAGATACAGATATTAAAAATGAAAGAATTACTACTAAGAAAAATATTAGTGAAGATGAATTTTATGAACATATGAAAGATAATCAAATAATTAAAAAGACTAGATATTGTTTTGCCTATCAGAATGAATATTTTAGATTAGATATTTTTAAAGATGGGCTTATGGTATTAGAAATAGAAGAAACTGATAAAAGTAAAGATATTGAAATACCTGATTTTATAAAAATAAAAAAAGATATTACTAATGATAAACTTTATCGTAATAGTAATTTAAGTAAGGGTTTAACAAAAAAATTATAATGGTTACATTGTAATTTTTTTTATATTATGTTATAATACTAACTACTTAATCGTACGGCATGTTGTGTCTTCTAAAATATCACATAGGAGGTAACCTTATGAAAGAGTTATATAAGATCTATTTAGAATGTGTTAAGAAAGAGGTATTATCTTATGATGAGTTTTTAGACACTTTACAAGGAAGAGAAGTTATAAAATATAAAGAGAATGGCGAGTTAATAGGATTTTCTATAATTAGAGAAAATGAAATTGAATTTTTAGGAATAAAAGAAGATTTTAGAAAAAAAGGTTTTGGTACCAAATTACTTGATAAAACAGAAGATAATTTATTAGAAAAAAGATATAAAAGAATTTTATTAGACAGCACTTTATCTCCTGAAAATAATGCTTTTGAGTTTTTTGAAAAAAGAGGTTATGAAGATCTTTATATAAATACAGATTTTATTTTTGATAAGACGTTTGATAAAGAAAATAAGAATTATAAATATTTAGTTAACGATTATAAGTTATTTAAAGAAAATATTGAAAAGTTTGATATAAAGAAATTAAAAGAAATTGATTTCGATAAAAATTTATTATTATGTGTAGATGATAATAATAAATTATTAGGTTATTGCCAATATAGTATAAAATATTATAGAGAACTTGATGAGGTAGGAGTTATTGAAAATATGTGTATTTTACCAATATATCAAGATTTAAATTTAGAAGAAAGTTTAATCTATGAAGTAAAAGAAAAACTTCTAAAAGATAATATTTCTAAAGTGATTCTAACTTCTAATTACAGTTATGGATTTAGAAGTAGATATATAAATAATTTATATTTAGAACATGTAAAGGCTGTAAAAATTTATTAGTTAGTGGGGGAGAAAATTATGAAATTATCTAGTAAACAAAAACAAAATATTTTATCAATTATTAATGAACCAGCTCATGAATGTGGGGAGTATGATGACTTCCGGATTTTAGGTTTATTCCATGAAATCGAAAAAGTTTGTACTTCTTTTGAAGATGATGAACTTGGATTACAAAGTGATGATGTTATTGAAAAAATCAATAATTATGTAAAAGCTAACGTTCATATTAGACATCAATATTTTACATTTATGGGTACAGGAGGATTTGAAGAAGAAGAGAAGTATTACAGAACTGCTTATGCAGCCCTTTGTAATCATGAGGCAGTATGTAGTGGTTATGCCGAAGTAGTAAGATGCTTACTTGCAGCTTATGATATTCCAAGTTATACTTTAATTACTAAGTTACCTGGTGCCAATAAACAATTATTACATTATGTAACAGTTGTAGAAGATAATGGTAAATATCGTGTTTTAGATCCTGAACGTGAAGGAAGTTGCGAAAGAAAAGGTTACGATTTTGACCGCTATTTAGATGGTATGACTTATATAATTCCAGGTGAAGATTTTGCCGTAGAAAAAATTGGTGATACTGGAGTTGGACCTAAAGCCCTTGAATATTTAGATAGGGAAGGTACAATTTCCCTTCCAGGTACTAAGAATATAGGTGAATTAGTTAAAATAATGGAGGAACAAAAAAATGTACAATTATCTAGAAATAACAGGAAATAATGGTTATAAAATTTCTTTAAAAGTATGGGAAAGTAAAAAGACAGATAGAGTTATAATTGCTTGTCATGGTTTTGCTGGTGATAAAGAAAGTGGCGCTATTAGTATGGTCGCAGAAGCTATGTTAAAACATAATGTTACAACTATTGCTTTTGATTTACCAGGACATGGAGAAAGTGAAGTAGATGGCGATAAATTAACTATTGATAATTGCTTAAGTGATTATAGAAGTGTTATTGATTATGCCAAAGAAAAATATAAAGAAGCAACTATCAACTTATTCGCAACTAGTTTTGGTGGCTATTTAACATTGTTACTATTAAATAGATATCCTCGTGATTATGAAAATGTTATTTTAAGATGTCCAGCTATTAAAATGGATGAATGTCTTATGAATGAAATAATTCAAGATAAGAAATTTGAAGAAGGAGGTTTTGTTGTTGTTGGTTTTGAAAGAGAATTAAAAGTAAATTATTCTTTTTATCAAGAACTTAAAGATAACAAAATTTTCGATCTTTATCAAAAGAATGATCAAAAAATGCTTATTATTCATGGAGATGCTGATACAACTGCACCAACTGCTGATTCTCTTAAATTTTCAGAAATGTTTGATGTACCAATAAAAATCGTTAAAGGTGCAGATCATAGATTTAAAAAACCAGGTGAATTAGAACAAGTTGTTAAATACACTGAAGAGTTTATTGGATAATAAATTAATTAATTAGATATATATAAGTAGAAGAAAATAACAAATTATATGATTAATTTGTTATTTTTGTTTTTATTTTCTTTAGAAAAATAATTTTTGGTCAGTTGAAACATCTTAATTTATTTGTTATAAAGAAGAAAATATATTTTAAAGTAATTTAGAATACTTTCTTTTTTTTACTTTAGATATTATAATAGAAAAGGAAAGATGGTGATGGTATGGATATTGAAAAATATCAAGATAAAGAAATATTAATGATTACTCCTAATGAAGAAAAGTTAAACATATTAGATAAGTTTACTAATCAAAACAAACTTTATAATATTAAATTTATGACTATAGAAGAATTCCAAAAAAATTACTTTTTTGATTATGATGAACGTGCAGTTAGTTATTTAATGGATAAATATAACTTTCAAATTGATGTCGCAGGTATTTATCTTAAAAATTTATATCTTATAGATTTAGAAAAAACATATCATCATTCCAAATTAAAAAAACTTAAACAAATAAAAGAAGAATTATTAGAGTCTAATTTAATTTGTGAATATCCTTATTTTAAAGAATATTTAAAAAATAAAACTATTATCGTCAAGAATCATCCTGAACTTGAATTATTTTTAAAAAATATTTTAGATAAATATCAGACAGTTTATTCTACTAATGAAAAGAAAAAGATAACTACTAAAGTAAAACATTTTTCAACTATGGAAGAAGAAATTGTAGGTACCGCTATTGATATAATTAAACTAATAAATAAAGGTATTCCTATAAATAAGATATTTGTTGCGAACCTAGAAGATGATTATTTTTATTTAACTAAAAAAATATTCTCTTATTTTAATATTCCTATTAATTTAAAAGAAAAGAATAGTATTTATGGTACTAAAACAGTTTTAGATTTCTTAAAAACTGGTAATATTGATTTAAATAATAGTAGTATTGTAACTAAGAAATTAGTTGATGTTTTAAACTCTTTAGTAGAGATTAAAGATACAAATAGTTATAAAGAAATATTAAAGAAAAAGTTAAAGAATACTTATTTAGATAATAAAAGTTATAATAATGCTGTTAACATAGTTGATATTGAAAAAAGAAGTATTAATGATGATGAATATGTCTTTCTTTTAGGACTTAATCAAGATCATTTTCCAAAAACTTATAAAGATGAAGATTTTATTACTGATAATATGAAAGATGAAGTAGAACTATTTTTAACTAAAGATAAGAATATTAGAAAAAGAGAATCTATTTTAAGAATTTTATCTAATATTAAAAATCTTTCTCTTTCTTATAAAGATGAAAGTAGTTTTCAAGAATATTATCCATCTAGTCTTATTGAAGAAGAATCTTTAGAAGTAGTAGATATTAATAATGAAGAATTTGGTTATTCTAATATTTATAATAAACTTATTCTTTGTGAACATTTAGATTTAAATCGTAAATATAAAACCGAAAGTAAATTATTACATACATTATTAAATCATTATCAAGATATACCTTATAATACTTATGATAATAAATTTACCGGTATAAATGAAAAAGAACTTTTAAATTATGTAAGGAATCCTTTTACTTTATCTTATACCAGTATGAATAGTTATAACTTATGTCATTTTAAATATTATATTAAAAATATTTTAAAATTAGATCCTTTCCAAGATAGTTTTGCGGCTTTAATTGGTAACTTATATCATCAATTACTATCTTTAATGAAAGAAGAATATTTTAATTTTGAAAGAGAATGGGATAAGTTCCTAGAAGATAAAGAATTGACTGTGAGTGAAGAGTTCTTTCTAAAACAATTAAAAGATGAATTAAAAGAATTAATGAAAACAATTAATGAACAAGAAGAATATACAGAGTTTGATAAAAGTTATTTTGAAAAGAAATTAAATGTTATTTTTGAAAGAGCAATTATAATTAACTTTACAGGAACAATAGATAAACTTATGACTTTAAAAAATGTTGATGATACTTATTTTTCTATAGTTGACTATAAAACAGGAGGAGTAGATACCTCACTTTTAAATATGGCTTATGGTATTAATATGCAATTGCCTATATATTTATATTTAGTAAGTCGTAGTAACTTATTTGAAAGTCCTATTTTTACAGGAATGTATTTTCAAAAAATATTACAACCTAAACCTTCCTTTGATAATAAAAGAGATGTTGAATTCCAAAAGAAAGATAAATTAAAATTAATAGGATATTCAACAGATAATAAAGATATTTTAGAGAAGTTTGATAATAATTATGAAAATAGTCTTTGGATAAAAGGTTTAAAAGTAAAAAAAGATGGAGATTTTACTTCTACATCTAAAGTTTTAAGTGCTGATGACGTTTATAATATTTTAAAATATACAGATAAAGTTATAAATAATTCTATAGATAGTATATTGAATGCTGATTTTAGTATTAATCCTAAAATAATTGATAAAAAGAATTTAGCTTGTAAGTTCTGTTCTTATAGAGATATCTGTTTTGTAAAAGAAAAAGATTATGTTTATTTAGATAAAAAAGAAGATTTATCTTTCTTGGAGGTGGAGTAGAATGGCAACTAATTGGACTGAAGAACAGAAGTTAGCAATCTATGAGAGTGGAAAAAATATCATTGTTTCCGCAGGAGCAGGTAGTGGTAAGACTGCTGTTTTATCAGAACGTGTCTTACAGAAAGTAATTAATGGTGTTCATGTAAATGAACTTTTAGTCTTAACTTTTACTAAAGCTGCTGCTCTAGAAATGAAAGAAAGAATTAGAAAAAAAATAAGAGCTGACGGCAATCTTAAAGATGAATTAGCTTTAATAGATGGGGCTTATATTACTACTTTTGATAGTTTTGCTTTATCTGTAGTTAAAAAATATCATGATATCTTAAATATTACTAATGCAGTTAAAATATGTGATGAAGCTTTAATTACTATTAAGACTAAAGAATTATTAGATGAAATAATGGATGAATACTATCTAAAAAAAGAACCTGATTTCTTAAATTTAATAAAAGATTTTTGTCTTAAAGATGATAAAGATTTAAAAAATTATATTTTAAATATTTATAAAACTATTTCTTTAAAATATGATCCTATAGAGTGTTTAGAAAAAGAAATACCTACTTTCTTTAGTGAAGAAAAAATAGATGATAATGTAGAAGAGTTTGTTAATATGTTAAAACTTAATATTAACGAAATTAATGGTATTTTAAAGAGCCTTTCTTTAGCGCTTGATAGTGATTATATGGAGAAGTTATATACTTGTTTAAATCCTCTTTTAGAAGCTAAAAGCTATGAAGAAATAAAACAACATATTGAGATTAAACTTCCTCAAGTACCAAGAAATACTGAAGAAGATATTAAGGCTTTAAAAAATCAAATTAAAACTATTATAGATAGTACTAAAAAAATGCTTATCTATGAAAATGAAGAAGAAATAAAATCAGAGATATTATCTACTAAAGATAATACTTTAGTAGTATCTAATATCTTAAAAGAACTTTTCTTAAGATTACAGGACTATAAAGAAAAAGAAAGTTTATATGATTTTAATGATATTTTCCATCTAGCTATTAAAGTAGTTAAAGAACATACGGAAGTTAGGGAAGAGTTAAAGAATAGTTTTAAAGAAATATTAGTAGATGAATATCAAGATACTAGTGATTTACAAGAAATATTTATTTCGATGATAAGTAATAATAATGTTTATATGGTAGGAGATGTTAAACAATCAATCTATCGTTTTCGTAATGCTAACCCTTATATTTTTAAAGAAAAGTATGATAATTATGCTTTAGGTAAGGGTGGAATGAAAATAGATTTAACTAAAAATTTTAGAAGTAGAAAAGAAGTTCTTGCCAATATAAATTTAATTTTTGATTATATTATGTCTGATGATATTGGAGGAGCTGCATATAAAGTTTCTCATCGTATGAACTTTGGTAATATGTCTTATGAAAATGAAGGGCACACTGAACAAGGTTATGACTTCAAAATAAAAACTTATGAAAAAGATAAAACTATTTCTAATACCTTACAAGAAGCCTTTATTATTGGAAACGATATCAAAGAAAAAGTTGAAAGTAAATTTCAAATCTTTAATGGTGGACTTAAACCAGCTAAATATAGTGATTTTGCTATTTTATTAGATAAGAGTAAAGATTTTGAACAATATAAAAAAGTCTTAGATTATTTAAAAATACCTTGTACCATCTTAAGAAATGATGAATTAACTACAGGTGATGATATTTTAGTTTTAAAAAATATCTTTAAATTAATTTTATTTATTAATGAGAAAAAGTTTGATGAAGAGTTCCGTTATGCTTTTCTATCTGTAGGTAGAAGTTTCTTATTTGATATGGCTGATGAAGAATTATTTTCATATTTTGTAAAGAAGAATTTTGATGAAAGTAGTATCTATGAGAAATGTTTAATAATTAGTAATAATCTAGAAGAAAAGACTCCTAATATGGTTTTAGAAGAAATAATGGATGTATTTAATTATGAAGAAAAGATTCTTTCTTTAGTTGATATTAGACAAATGAGAGTTCGTATTGAATATATTATGAATTTCTTAAAAGATTTTTCTAATTTAGGAAAGACTTTAGAGGACTTTATAGTTTATTTGGATAATGTATTTGAATCTTCTTTAAAACTAAGTTTTTCTACTAAAGCAGATTCTAGTAATGCAGTTGCGATAATGACTATTCATCATTCTAAAGGATTAGAGTTTCCAATTTGTTATTTCGCAGGATTTACAGGACAATTTAATTTTAGAGAGTTAAATGAAAAGATTCTTTATAGTAATGATTATGGCTTAATATTACCAAAAGTAACAGATGTATATAAACCTACTATTGTAAATAGTTTATTAAAACAAACTACGAAAAGAGAAGAGATAAGTGAAAGAATTCGTCTTTTGTATGTAGCGCTTACTCGTGCTAAAGAACACATGATTATAGTTTGTCCTGAATTTGAAAAAGAAGTAGAAATATCAACTTTTGTTAAAATGAAATATAAAAGTTTTTATGATATTTTACAAAGTGTTAGTATGTATTTATATGATTATATGGAAAAAGTTGAAAGCCATGCGACTAATGATTTTCTTTATACTAAAGAGGACTCTTCATTAGTTGTAGGAGAAGCAGAAGACTTTGTCGTAAATGAATTACAAATTGAAAAAGAACTAAAACAAGAATCTAGATTTTCTAAAAATACTTTATCTTTACAAACTAAAGAAGAAAAAGAAAATCTTCAAACCGGAGTATTATTCCATCAAATTTTAGAAATGTTAGATTTTAAAAATCCTAATTTAGATTTATATAGTCCTAAAGAAAGAAAATGGATAACTTCTTTTTTAAATCAACCTTTAATAAAAGAAAATATCCAAGAAGCAAAGTTTTATCATGAATATGAATTTTTATATAATCAAGATAATGTAAACTATCATGGAATAATAGATTTAATGATAGAAAAAAGTGATACAATAATAATTGTAGATTATAAGTTAAAGAATATAGATGATAGTGCTTATGTTAATCAATTAGGTGGTTATAAAAAAGCTATTGAAGAAAAGACTAATAAACCAGTACAGACTTATTTGTATTCAATTTTAAATAATGAATTAAAAGAAATATAAAAGGGGATTATTATGTTAATAAAAATTATCTTATTATTAGGGTTAATTCTTATAAATGGAATTTTATCAGCTAGTGAAATAGCATTCATATCACTTGATAAATTTACTTTAGATAGAGATAAAAATAAAAAAGTATCTAAAATAAAGAAGATGAAAGATGAAGAAGGTAAGTTTTTATCGACGATTCAAGTTGGTATTACTTTAGCGGGTTTTTTAGCTAGTGCTTTTGCTAGTGATACTTTTACTGACTATTTAATAAATAAAATAGGAATAGAATTTATTAGTTTAGAATTTACAGAATCAGTTCTAATGATTGTAATAACTATAATCCTATCTTATATTACCTTAATATTTGGAGAACTTGTTCCTAAACAAATAGGAAGAAGTAATCCTAAACAAGTTGCTTTCCTTACTATTGATTTTATTACTTTAATTGCGAAAGTATTTTATCCTATTATTGTTTTACTTACCAAAACTACAGAATTAATATGTAAATTATTAAAAATACAAAGTAAAGAAGAAACTTTAACAGAAGAAGATATTAAGAATTTAATTATCACTAGTACCAAAGAAGGTATTATTGAAGAAAAAGAGAAAGAATATATTTTGAATGTCTTTAAATTTAATGACAAGAAAGCTTATCAAATTATGACTAAAGCTAAAGATATTGTTTCTATAGATATCAATGATTCTAAAAAAGATATTTTAAAGAAAATAAAAAATTCTCATTATACAAGATTTCCAGTTTTAGATAAAGGGGAAATACTAGGCTTTATTAATGTTAAAGATTTGATTTATTTACATAGAGTAAGAGGAAAATTTAATATTGTTAAATGTCTCCATTCAGTTTTAAAATTTGAAAAGAATGTGATGATAGATGATATATTTAGAATAATGCAAGAGAATCATGAAACTTTTTCTGTTATAGTTAAAGATGACAAATTAATAGGATTACTGACTATGGAAGATGCTATTGAAGAAATTGTGGGAAATATCAGTGATGAGTATAACTAAAAGAGGAAGGACTGATTAAAATAAAAGATTGGTATAATAAAAATATAAAAGAAATATTTTCAGAATTAGATACTAGTGAAGAAGGACTTACAGAAACTAAAGTTTTAAAAAGAAGAGAAAAAGATGGTTTAAATACTTTGCCAAAAGAAGAAAAAGAAAGTGTATTAGATTTATTCTTTGATCAATTAAAAGATCCTATTGTATTACTTTTAATAGTAGCTATTATCTCATCTTTTGTAGTAGGTGAAGTAGTTGATGCTGTAGCTATTATATTTATAGTATTAGTTGATGTTATTATGGGAACATATCAAGAAAATAAAGCTAATAACACAGCTGAAGCTTTATCAAAGTTAGTTACTGTAAAAGTAGTAGTTATTAGAAATGGTAAACAAATAGAAATTCCTTCTGAAGAATTAGTAGTAGGAGATATTGTAGTCTTAGATTCTGGCGATAAAA
Organism: uncultured Bacilli bacterium; assembly: GCA_947629395.1. The sequence continues at coordinate 15,875 of CANRDQ010000014.1, read as the reverse complement.
TATGTGCTGACTTAAGAATAATAGATCAACAAAATTTAATGGTTGATGAATCTATTCTAACAGGAGAAAGCGTCCAAGTTCAAAAGAATGAAGCAGTATTAAAAAAAGAAAAAGCTAGTTTAGCGGAACAAAGTAATATTTTATTTTCCGGAACAACTGTTGTAAAAGGACGTGCTACGGCTGTAGTTATTAAAACTGGTTTAGATACCGAAATTGGTAAAATAGCGGATACTATCACTAATACCAAAGAAGAAAAATCACCTTTAACTATTAGAGTAGAAAAATTCTCTAAACAAATTAGTGCTTTAGTTTTAGTAGTAGCTATTATTATAACTGTTTTATTAGTAATTAAAGGTGTAGATTATAATGAAATATTTTTATCAGTAATAGCTTTAGCTGTTTCTGCGATGCCTGAAGGTCTACCTTTAGCTTTAACAATGGCTCTTACTATTGCTTCCAATAAAATGGCTAAGAAAAACGTAGTAGCCAAAAAGTTACATTCAGTAGAGTCTTTAGGTAGTTGTACCGTAATTGTTAGTGATAAAACAGGTACTTTAACAGTTAATGAACAAACTGCTAAAAAAATTGTTTTACCTGATGGCGAAGAATTTGATATAGAAGGTACTGGTTATGAAACTACTGGTAAAGTTATTGGTGAAAACCTACAAATGGCTTCTGAAATTGCTTTATTAGGAGCCATCAATAATGAAGCTAAAAAAGATAAAAATACTTATATAGGTGATTCTATTGATATTGCTTTCTTAGTTTTAGGAGAAAAATTAAAAGTTAATACTAAAGATATTAATATTTTAGAAATTATTCCTTATGAATCAGAAAATAAATATTCAGCAGTTTTCTTTGAAGAAAATAAGAAAACACTTTGTACTATAAAAGGTTCTATTGAAACAGTTTTATCATTTTGTAAAAAGAATAGTAAAAAAGACATAGATAAAATTATTAATCAAAATGAGGCTTTAGCAAGAAATGGTTATCGTGTTATAGCCTTAGCTAGTGGTAGTGTAGAGAAGAAGAATAATTATAATGAAGATGATATTAAAGATTTAGAATTTAAAGGTTTAGTAGGATTTATTGATCCGATTAGAAAAGAAGCTGTTAAAGCTATAGAAGAATGTAAGAGTGCGGGTATTAAAGTTTTAATGGTAACAGGAGATCATCCTCTTACTTCTTTCTCAATTGCCAAAGATTTAAAACTTACTAATAATGAAAAAGATATTACTACTAGTGATGAAGTAGCTAAATACTTAGAAAAAGGAGAAAAAGCTTTTGATAAGTTTGTAAGTAGTAAATGTATCTTTACTAGAGTAACACCACTTCAAAAATTAGAGATTGTCAATTCTTTAAAGAGACAAGGAGAGTTTGTGGCAGTAACTGGTGATGGAGTTAATGATGCTCCTGCGATTAGAAGTGCTAATTTAGGTATTGCCATGGGAAGTGGAACAGATATAGCAAGAGAAACAAGTAAAATGATTATTATGGATGATAACTTTAAGTCCATAGTTGCCGGAATTAAAGAAGGAAGAGTAGCGTACTCTAATATTCGAAAAATAATTCTTTTCTTAGTATCTTGTGGTTTAGCTGAAGTTCTATTCTTCTGTTTAGCTATTTTATTTAATATGCCAATGCCTTTATTGGCGATACAATTACTTTGGTTAAATGTAGTAACAGATGGAATTCAAGATTTTGCTTTATCCTTTGAAAAAGCCGAAGATAATATTATGAAAGAAAAACCTAAAGATCCTAAAGATTCTTTATTTGATAAAAGTTTATTTAAACAAATTATCATTTCAGGTACTTTCATTGGCTTAGTAGTATTTGCGGTTTGGTTCTATCTAATTAAATTTGTTCAAATGGATACTTATATTGCTCGTGGTTATATAATGGCTTTAATGGTATTTATTCAAAATATCCATGTCTTTAATTGTCGTAGTGAAAAATATAGTGCTTTCCATATTCCACTTCGTAGTAATAAATTAATATTCTATGGAGTAGCAGCTTCAGTTGGCCTACAACTTATTGTTATGGAAGTTTCCTTATTTAGTACTTTCTTACAAACTACAACTGTACCTGTTTTACATATGCTATATTTATTTTTAGTAGGTGCTTTAGTTTTAGTAGTAATGGAAGTATATAAAAAAATTCAAGCTCATAAAGAAAATCAGGAATAGTAAATATACTATTTCTTTTTTCTTCTAAAAGTATTATAATTTCTATTATTAGAGGTGAGAAAAATGGCTAAATATCTAGATTTAAGAAATAAAAGTGATTATCAAGAATTAAAAGAAGCCAGTGAAGTTATTAAAAATAAAGGACTTGTATTATTTCCTACAGAAACTGTATATGGAATAGGGGCTAATGGACTTGATGAAGAAGCTTGTCTAAAAATATTTAAAGCTAAAGGAAGAAAAACAGATAATCCTTTAATCTTACATGTATCTAATATGGAGATGGTTGAAAGTATTGCCGAAAATATAAGTGAATTAGAACAAAAATTAATGGAGACTTTTTGGCCAGGACCTTTTACTATTATTTTAAAAAAGAAAAAAATTGTTCCTAATGTAGTAACAGGTAATATGGATACTGTGGCAATTAGAATGCCATCTCATCCTATAGCAAACAAACTTATTGAATATGCAAATCTTCCCATTGCGGCACCAAGTGCTAATATCTCTGGAAAGCCTAGTGGTACAAGAATAGAAGATATCTTTAATGAACTTAACGATAAAGTAGATTATATAATTGATGATGGTGAATCTACAATAGGAGTAGAGTCAACTGTTGTTAGAGTTATAGATGGAGTAGTTCATATTTTAAGACCAGGTAAAATTACTAAAGATGATCTTTTAAAAGTTACCGATAAAGTTGAAGTAGATAGTCATGTCTTAGGGAAATTAGAAGAAGGTACAAAAGTATTATCACCAGGTATGAAATATAAACATTATGCTCCCGATTCTAAATGTGTTTTAGTTTATAGTGATAATCATCAAAAATTAATCTCTAAAATGCAAGAGATAGCCAGTGAATATAAAAAACCATTAGTATTAACTAGAACTAGTAATATGAAATATTTTAAAGGAGATACTCTTGATTTAGGAGAAAGTCTAGAAGATATTAGTAAAAACATTTTTAAAGAATTAAGACAAGTAGATAAGTATGAACCCGATATTGTTATTATTGAAGGTGTATCTAAAGAAGGATTAGGACTAGCTATCATGAATAGATTAATAAGAGCTTGTTCTCATAACTATATAGAAATCTAAAAGTAGAAATTCTACTTTTTTTCTTTACAAAGCTTTTTTTATTGTACTATAATGTATATATAAGATAACGTTAAGATTCGGGGGAATTAGGTTATGAAACACATGCTTACTAAACACAATTTTAAGCCTTTAAAATTTAACAAAGACAAAAAGAAAAAAGAGAAGAAAGTAAAGAAAGAAAAAAATAAGTTGAGTAGAAATTCTAATTTAGAACTTTTAAGAATTATCTCAATGCTTTTCCTTATTTGTTTTAATACTATATTACATGGAAAAGTCTTGGAACATTCTCAAAATGGTACTTTAAGTGTTATTGTTTTCATCATAGAACTTATTACTTTAGTACACGTTAATTCATTTGTTTTATTAACCGGTTATTTTCAGTCTGAAAAAGAATTTAAAATGTCAAAAGTATGGTCTTTATTAAATAGTTCTTTATTTTATAAAGTAACTATTATGCTTTTTTTAGTATCTTTTGGTTATATTACGGTTACGAAAGTGGATATCTTAAAGAATATATCTTTTATTCCTATTGAGACCCATTGGTTTATAAGAACCTTTTTACCACTTTACTTATTTAGTCCTTTTATTAATAAGTTAATTAAGAAATTAACCCAAAAAGAATACTTAAAATTATTAGGAATATCTTTTGTTCTTGTCTCTGTAATATCATTTATTATGGGAGGTTTATCATTCCCTAATGATGGCTTTACTTTATATCAATTTATATTCTTATATCTTATAGGAGGATACTTAAAGAAATATCCTTTAGAAAAGAGTTATTTACTTAAGAAATGTTCTAAACAATTATTTCAAGTTATATTAATCTCTGTATTCTTATCTTGTGTATTATTGAATTTCTGTACCTATATTACAGTCTTTGCTTTAAAAGATGTCAATACAATCTTTAATGCTATATATACAACTATGAGTCAAACTATAATGTGGTATAGTAATCCATTTGTTATCATTCAAACAGTTGCGTACTTATTATTCTTTAATACTTTAAATATAAAAAGTAAATTAATTAATATGTTATCTTCCTTAACATGCGGAATTTATTTAATCCATGACAATGTATATGTCAGAAATTTAATATATGTACAACTAGGAGTAGATAAAGGACCAATATACTCAACAAGATTTGTCCTATACATACTTTTAGTAACTGTAGTTATATATGTAGTTTGTGCTGTTATTGAATTTTGTCGCCAACTATTATTTAAATTTATAAAAGAAAGAAAAATATCTATTAAGCTGAGAAATAAATTTAATGAGTTTGTTGGAAATATCAAAATAACTAGTTTTACTAAAATGTTTCAACAGTAAAATAAGACTAAGATTCGGGGGAGTTAAATTATGGGATTTAAACTAAACAAAATTAATATTTTAAGTAAACATAAAAATCAAGATAAAAAAATAAAAATTAAAGATAAAAAAGTCAAAAAAGAAAAACAACCATTAACTAGAAATTCTAATTTAGAACTTTTAAGAATTGTTTCAATGCTTTTTATTGTTTGTTTTCATACTATAATACATGGTGGTGTACTTGTTAATTCCCAAAATAATACTTTAAGTACCATTGTCTTTATAATAGAACTTATTACTTTAGTCCATGTAAATTCTTTTGCTTTAGTAACTGGTTATTTTCAATCAGAGAAAAAAGAAATTAAAATGTCAAAAGTATGGTCTTTACTAAACAGTTCTTTGTTTTATAAAGCAACTATCATGATCATTCTTTTAGCTTGTGGTTATATTACAGTAAGTAAAGTAGATTTTTTAAAGAATTTATCTATTATTCCACTTGATTCTCATTGGTTTATAAGAACTTTTATACCACTTTATTTATTTAGTCCTTTCATTAATAAATTAATAAATAGTATGAACCAAAAAGAATATTTAGGTTTATTAGGAATAACTCTGGTAATAATATCAGTAATACCATTTATTTGGGGAGGTTTATCATTCCCTAATTCAGGTTTATCTTTATATCAATTAGTATATTTATACCTGGTGGGGGGGTATTTAAAGAAATATCCTTTAGAAAAGAGTTATTTATTTAAGAAATGTTCTAAACAATTATTTCAAATTATACTAATTTCTATAATAGTAGCTTGTGTTGGAGTTAATTTTCTTTTCTATGTTACTGTTTTCCTTTTGAAAGATGTTAATAGTGTATTTAATTATATTTTTAGTACTATGAGTGGCTCTATATTATGGTATAGTAATCCATTTGTTATAATTCAGTCAGTCGCATATTTTCTATTCTTTAATACTTTAAATATAAAGAGTAGATTAATTAATTTAGTATCTTCTTTAACATTTGGAGTTTATTTAATTCATGAAAACTGGTATATTAGACCTTTACTATATACAAATTTAGGAATAAATAGGGGACCAATATACTCAACTAAATTTGTTATATATATGCTTTTAATGGTATTTGTTATCTTTGTTGTTTGTGCCTTTATTGAATTTTGTCGCCAACAATTATTTAAATTCATAAGAGAAAGAAAAATATCCATTAAGATAAGAAGTAAATTTAATGATTTTGTTAGAAATATCAAAATAGTAGAAACATAAAAATAATACTTGAAAAATAGTCTAAAACGTAGTATATTATATGTGCTTACCAGTTCTCAGTTTAGAGATTTTCCGACTCTTTACTTAGAATTAGGCAAATATTTAGTGAAAGGAAGTGTAAAAGATGGCTTTAACAAAAGAAGAAAAAACAAACATCATTAAAAAGTTTAGAATTAATGAACAAGATACTGGATCAGCAGAAGTTCAAATCGCAATTCTTACAGAAGAAATTAAACAACTTACAGAGCATTTAAAAGAACATAGTCATGACTATCATTCACGTCGTGGTCTTCTTAAAAAAGTTGGTCAACGTCGTAATATGTTAGGATATTTAGCAAGAACTGATGTTACTAGATATCGTAAGTTAATTCAAGAACTAGGTTTAAGAAAGTAATTAAAGTGCTGATTAATCAGTACTTTTTTTAAACTAATTATTACTGTGAAATAAGTCTATTTTTTTTTAGAGTTAAGTGATATAATAATAGTTAGTTGTAAAGGAGTTATGTATGAAGAAGGAAATTTTTAAATTAGATTTTTATGGGAAAGAGATAATAGTAGAACATGGAGAAATGGCTAAACAAGCAACTGGATCTGTACTTGTTAGATATAATGATACAGTTGTACTTACTGCAGCTGTTCTAAATAAAGATGTCAATTTATTATCAGATTTCTTTCCACTTACTGTAAATTATCAAGAAAAACTTTATTCTGTAGGAAAAATCCCAGGAGGGTTTATTAAGAGAGAAGGAAGACCAACCGAGAATGCAACACTTGCAGCTCGTATGATTGACCGTCCAATGCGACCTCTTTTTCCAGAAGGATTTAAGAATGAAGTTCAAATCATTAATACAGTTTTATCAGTTGACCAAGAATGTTCACCAGAACTTACAGCGATGTTAGGTTCTTCCCTTGCAGTATCAATAAGTGAAATACCTTTTTTAGGACCAATCGCAGGAGTTAAAGTTGGATATATAGATGGAGAATATATTATAAATCCAACTCCAGAACAAGCAGAAAAAAGTATGTTAGATTTGACTGTCGCAGGAACTGAAGACGCTATAAACATGGTGGAATCAAGTGCTAAAGAAGTTAGTGAAGATATTATGCTTGGAGCTTTAATGGCAGGACATGAAGCTATTAAAAAATTAGTTGCTTTTGAAAATGAGATTATCAAAAAGATTGGTGTTCCTAAAATGGAATATGAAACTCTTGAAATTACTCATGAATTAAGAGATAGAGTAGAAACACTTTCTAAAGATAGACTTGATAAAGCTCTACGTATAAAAGAAAAACTAAAAATGCACGAAGAAGTAGATAGTATCAAAGAAGAAGTTGTTGAAACTATCTTAAAAGAACATGAAGAACTTGATAAAGATGAAGAAAAAGAACTTACAGTAATGATTAATCAAGTTTTAAGTGAAATTGAATATAAATTATTTAGAAGTATTGTTGTTAAAGAACATATTAGAGCAGATGGTAGAAAGATGGATGAAATAAGACCATTATCTACAGATATTGATATTTTACCAAGAACTCATGGTTCAGCTTTATTTACTAGAGGAGAAACTCAAGCTCTTTCTGTTACTACATTAGGTGCTTTAGGAGAACATCAAATTCTAGATGGACTTGGACTTGAAGATGGTAAAAGATTTATGTTACATTACAATTTCCCACAATTTTCAGTAGGGTCAACAGGAAGATATGGAGCGCCAGGACGTCGTGAAATCGGGCATGGAGCTTTAGGAGAAAAAGCCTTACTTCAAGTAATTCCTAGTGAAGATGAATTCCCATACACAATTCGTGTTGTATCTGAGATATTAGAATCAAATGGTTCTTCTTCTCAAGCTTCAATTTGTGCTGGTTGTATGTCTTTAATGGCTGCCGGAGTACCAATTAAAGCCCCAGTCGCAGGTATTGCTATGGGATTAATTACTGATGGTGATGATTATACAATTTTAACTGATATTCAAGGTATGGAAGACCATTTAGGAGATATGGACTTTAAAGTCGCAGGAACTGAAAATGGAATTTGTGCTTTACAAATGGATATCAAGATTAAAGGTGTAACTAGAGCGATTCTTAGTGAAGCTTTACAACAGGCTAAAAAAGCTCGTTTAGAAATTTTAAAAGTTATTAAAAAACAAATTAAAGAACCTCGTAAAGAAGTATCTAAATATGCTCCTAAGACTGTAACATTTATGATTAAACCAGAAAAGATTAAAGATGTTATCGGTCGTGGTGGTGAAATGATTACTAAAATTATTTGTGAAGCATCTAATGTAACAGATGTAAATAATATAAATGCTGTAAAAGTTGATTTAGAAGATGATGGTCGTGTTATTATTTATCATACAGACCAAGATGTAATCAATAAGACAACTCAAATGATTCAAGATGTTGTTCGTGAAGTAGAAGAAGGAAAAATTTACAATGCTAAAGTTGTAAAAGTAGAAGACTTCGGATGTTTCGTTCAAGTATGGCCTGGATGTGAAGGATTAGTTCATGTCTCTCAACTTGATACTAAACACGTTGATAAACCAGAAGATTTAGTTAAAGTAGGCGATGAAATTTTAGTTAAAGCTATGGGTACAGATAAAAGAGGAAGACTTAACTTTTCTCGTAAAGAAGCAATTATGAGTAAAAAGAAAAAAGCTTCAAAAAAAGAAGAGACTAAAAAAGAAGATTAATTATTAATAATATTAAATAGGGAGGTTTTGGAAATGAATGAAAATAATATTAATAATGAACAAGAAGTAATTAAAGATGAATTCATGGATTTCGTTGAACGTACGTGGATTCGGGAAGGAAATTTTGATACAAAGAGCTTAAATTATTTACCAGGCTTAGATATCGAAGATAAAAACAAAATAGCAAAATTCGGTTCTTTATATGATAGAATTGATGATTATGCTAGAAGTCAAGGTTTTGGACCTTTTGAATCTAATGGTTATTGTTCTTATAACGTTAAATATAATAATGCAGGATATAGTATCGTAAGATCTTATTCTGAAAATGTACATTTCTGTTTTAAAAATAGAACAGGAGAAAATCTTGATAATTATATAGACTTTAATTTAATTAAAGAACGTGAACAAAGAATTCAAGAAAATAATCAAAAAAGATATACTAGAACTCTATATTAAAAAAACTGCAAAAACGCAGTTTTTTTTCATATACTTAAATAGGTGATAAAATGCAAAAACTTGGAACTGTTATAGTAACTATTTCACTTATTATGCTTAGTTTCTTTTATACAGATAAAACTATACAAATGTTAAGAAATAATGATCCTATTATGAAAAAAATAAAAGCAGCAAGTAGTAAAGTAGAAACACCTCCTGTTGATGCAACAGTCGATAAACAGTTTATTACCCCAGGTCTTAAAGGTAGTAAAATTGATTTAGATGATAGCTTTAAAAAAATGAAGAAGTATGGTAGTTATAATGAAAGTCTAATGGTATTTGAAGAAGTTAAGCCTACCTTATCTTTTGATAATACTTATAATAAATATGTTATTTCAGGAAATAAAGATAAAAATAATATTGCTTTAATATTTAAAGTTGAACGTGATGATAATGTTGATAATATCTTAGATATATTAGAAAGAAATCAAGTGAATGCTACTTTCTTTGTAGATGGTTTATGGCTTGAAAATAATCAAGAAAAAGTAGTATATATGAGTGAAGTAGATATGGAAATAGAACTTTTAAATTATGATACAACTTATCAGAAAAAGTATTTTAAAAGTGCTTTAAACATTGCCCAAACTCTAACTAGTAAAGATCCTAAGTTTTGTTATACAGAATATGAAAGAAAACAAGTTCTTAATCTATGTAATAGTCTAAATCTTCATACTATTATTCCTAATATTATTACTGATAAAAATCCTTATTCTTCTCTAAAAGATAAATTAGAAAATGGTCTAATGATTAGTTTTCCTTTAGGAAGTACTGTCGAAAAGCAATTACCAACAATTATTAATTATATTAAACAAAGAGGCTTTAATTTAGTAACTCTAGAAAATTTGCTTAGTGAAGAAAATACTGTAAATTAATGTAAAAAGGAAATCACTTATGATTTTCTTTTTTGATAGTTTATGATACCTTTTAAGTAAGGAGAATGCTTATGGAGTATCAAGAGAAAAAAAGTACAGGTAAAACTGTAACAATAGTCATTTTAATAATAATTGTTTTAGGTTTAGCGGGGTATATCGCTTATTTTGATTACTATGTTCCAAATTATGAAAATAAATCCAAAGTCGAAGAAGTAGATGATGGTGAAGAAGACGATAGTAGAGAAATGTATGTAGATGAATATGTTAAAATGCAAGATAAACTAGATAGTTACTTATACTTTGCAGAAGAATTTTCTAAAGGAGATGTCAAAAATTTTGATAATCAAACTTTATTAATGTTCGCTATTAACAATATTGAAGGTGTTAAAGATAGCTATGGAAAAGATGAAGTTACACAATTACTAGAAAATTATTTTTCAACTAATGTTACTGTTAATCATGAAGATATAATTTGTTTGGAAGATAATCAAGTATTATACAAATTTGAAGATAATGCCTATAAAGTTAATAAACAACATCCACCTCATGATGGAACTGGTTTTTATTCAGGAGAAGTTCATGTAATAGGTGGTACCGTAGAAAAGGATAAATATATTTTAAAAACTAGAATTCTTTATCAACATGGTAATAGTGGTTTTGTTGATTCTTCATATTACAAAAATGTCGAAGATGCTAAAGCTAATAAAAATAGTCTTAATACAAATTCCGGTTCTACTGAATATCATGATATAGAATCTTTTATACCAATTACAACTTTTACCTTTAATAAAAAAGGAAATGATTATTTCTTAGAAAATGTTAAAATAGATTCTTAAAAAGAAAATATGTGTTAAAATATAAATACACATATTTTTATTTGTTAGGTGGTATTTATGAAAAAAATAGGTATAATTTTTGCGATGAAAGAAGAATTAGATGCTTTACTTGAAGATATAGAAATTACTAATGAATATAATATTTTTGATTTAACTTTTTATGAAGGTATGATAAAAGATAATCAATGTATATTAGTAGAGTCTGGTATTGGAAAAGTAAATGCTGCTCGAAGCTGTCAAATTTTAATTGATAATATGCAAGTAGATTGTATTTTTAATATTGGAGTTGCTGGTGGTGTTGATGAAAGTCTTAAAGTAGGAGATATTGTTATAGGAGAGAGACTTGTTCAACATGACTTTGATATTACAGCCTTTGATCATGAAAAAGGCTATATTCCTAATGTAGGTGTTTTTATTAATTGTGATGATTACTTAATGAAGATGGCAAGTGAAGTATCTAAAAAAAGTCATTTAAATATTGTCAGTGGTGTTATTGCTTCAGGAGATATTTTTTGTACCGAAGTAAAAATGAGTGAGAAAATTAATAATAAATTTAAGGCTTTATGTGTAGAGATGGAAGGTGCTTCTATTGCCCAAGTTTGTTATTTAAGTCATATCCCATTTTTAATAATTAGAAGTATTTCTGATGTTTTAAATAATGATAATGTTGTAGTGTATGAAGAGTTTTTAAAGTCTAGTAGTAAGAAAGTAGCGCTCTTCTTAAAAGAGATGATTGAACAAATAAATGTCTAAAAGTATTTATTAATAATACTTTTTTCTTTTTATTAGTTAAATAGTTATGTTATAATGTTAATAGTCAAGTAGAAGGTGAAGAGGATGTATTTAAAACAAATAGTTACAAATGGATTTAAATCTTTCGCAAATAAGATCGATATTAAACTAGGTAATAATATAACTTGTATTGTCGGACCGAATGGTAGTGGTAAAAGTAATATTGTTGATGCGGTAAGATGGGTATTAGGAGAACAATCTGTAAAATCTCTTCGTGGAGATAATACTATGAGTGATATTATCTTTTCTGGTAGTAAAAATAGAAAAGCTCTTAATGTTGCTAGTGTCGAATTGATTTTTGATAATAGTGATCACTTCTTAAATGTTCCTTATACAGAAATATCTATCAAAAGAAGAATTTATCGAAGTGGAGAAAATGAATATTTCTTAAATAATGAAAGATGTAGATTAAAAGATGTTACTAACCTACTTTTAGATTCTGGTATAGGTCGTGAATCATTTAATATTATTTCTCAAGGAGAAGTAGAAAGTATTTTATCTTCATCACCAACTGATCGTAGAGTAATATTTGAAGAAACCGCAGGTATTTTAAAATATAAAAAGAGAAAAATAGAAGCTCTAAGAAAATTAGATAGAACCCATAATAACTTAGATCGTATTAACGATATAATAGGGGAGATTGAACTACAAGTAGAGCCTTTAAGAGAACAAAGTCGTAAAGCTAAAAAATATAAAGAAGCTAAAGAACAACTAGAAAAATACGAAATAGCTTTACTAGCCCATGATATTAGAGAATCAAAAATAAAATTAGATGAAACTACTTCTAAAAAAGAAAAACTTAATGAAGAAATAATTGAACTTTCCTCTGAAAATTCTGTTTTAGATTCTAAAACTTTAGAAGATAATTCTAAAATTGCTAAAATAGAGTCTGAAATAGAAGAAGATAATCGAAAATTACTTTTAATTACAGAAGAAGTCGAAAAAATAAATGGTGAAAAAGAATTATTAAAAGAAAGAAAAAAACAAGAAAAGACTAATCAAGAAGTCATTGAAGAAATGCGAAAGTTACTTGAAGAAAAAGAAAGTATAAATACTTCTTTAACCCTTGCTAAAAACGAAAGTGAAAACTTAATTAAAAGACTTAATGAAAATAAAAACTTTGAAAATAGTATTAAAGATGATTTAGAAAAAGAAAAATTAAAAAAACAAAATTTAATTAATAGACAAGAAAGTCTAGATCGAAATATTACTTCACTTAGTTATAAAATAAATTCTACTAACTTAGAAATAGAGAATAATTCTTTCGCACCAACAGCAGTAAAAGAAGTTTTAGCTGAAAGAAGTTTAAAAGGTATCCATGATACATTAGGTAATTTATTAGAAGTAGAAGATAAATATGTTAAAGCCTTAGAAACAGCTATTTTCTCATCTAAAAACTTTATTATAACTGAAGATGAAATAAGCGCTAAAAAGGCTATTCTATTTTTAAAGGATAATCATTTAGGAAGAGCTACTTTCTTTCCTCTTTCAGTAATCGAACCTAGATATGTAGATTCTAAAAGCTTAAATGATTTAAAACATAGTTCTGATTTCATTGCGGTCTTAAGTGATTTAGTTAGTTATGAAAAACAATATGAAAATATCATTAAAAATCAGTTAGGTACTATTTTAGTTGCAGAAGATATGGATAGTGCTTTAAGATTATCAAGACTAGTTAATAAACGTTATAAAATAATTACTTTAGATGGAGAAGTCCTTCATGTTGGAGGATCTATGAGTGGGGGAAGTAATTATAAAAGTAAAAGTGTAATTACTCTAAAACAACAATTATCATCTTATGAAAAACAAAAAGAAACTATTACTTTAGAATTAGAAACAGTTCATGAAGAACTTTCTAAATTAAATAAAAAAGTAGAATCTTTAGAAGATAATTATTTTAAAATTATGTCTGAAAAAGTCTCTTTAGAAGAAAATAATACTTTACAACAGCAAAGAATTAAAACTTTAGAAGAGAGATTAGATAAAGTTAGTAAAGATTATGAAAATTATCAACACGTTCAAAATCAATCTATAGATACTAAAGAACTAGAACTTACCACTCTTTATCATAGTAAGGTAGCTGAAAAAGAAACTTTACTACAAAATATTAAACACTTAAATAAAACTTTAGATGAACTTAAAGTGTGGGTAGAAGAGAAAAATGCTCAAGAAAAAGTAAGAAATGCTCGTCTTCGTGAGTTGGAGCACCAATTAAGTGATTATGAAGTAACAATTAATAGATTAGATGTTACTCTTGATAATATGTTAGATACTCTTAATGAAGAGTATTCGATGACTTATGAAAAAGCGTCTAGTGATTATGAATTAGATATGGAAGTTTCAGAGACACGTGTTAAAGTTTCTTCTTTAAAGGCAGAAATCAGACGTATTGGTATGGTAAATTTAGATAGTATAGAAGAATTTGAAAGAGTTAATACTAGATATGAATTCTTAACTAAACAAAAACAAGATTTATTAAATGCCGAAGAAACTTTACTTTCTATAATGAATGATATGGATGAAGTAATGATTTCTGAATTTGAAAAAACTTTTGAAAAGGTTAGAGTAGAATTTCAAAAAGTATTTAAAGAACTATTTAAAGGTGGTAGTGCTGATTTAGTTTTAACTGAACCAGAAGATTTGCTAGCTACAGGAGTAGAGATAGTTGCTTCTCCTCCAGGAAAGAAATTAACTTCTATTAGTTTATTATCAGGAGGAGAAAAAACTTTAACAGCTATTAGTTTAATGTTCGCTATGCTTAATGTTAGAAAAGTACCTTTCTGTTTATTCGATGAAGTAGAAGCTGCTCTTGATGAAGCTAATGTTGATGAGTTTGGTAGATATCTTGATCATTATAAAGAAAAAACTCAATTTTTAATCATTACTCATAAGAAAAAAACTATGGAGTATGCTGATACATTATATGGAATTACTATGCAAGAATCAGGTGTTTCTAAACTTGTAAGTGTACGACTTAATGATAAAGAAGAAGTTATATAAAAATCTATACTAAATGTATAGATTTTTTGAAAAATAATAAGGTATAATAAAGAAATGTTAGTTGCTAATTCATAAAAATCTTTATCTTTTTGTAAAAATGTGGTATAATCTACAATTACGAAAGGAGAGATATATATGAAAAATATGATAGTTTCAGATTATGATGAAACATTATATCAAAATGCAGAACAGCTAAAAATAAACATCGAAGCTATTAAAAAGTTTCGTGAACAAGGAAACATTTTTGTTTTATCAACCGCAAGACCATATCAATCAATAAAAAAAGAATTAGATAAATATGATATTCCCGTAGATTATTTAAGTTGTAGCGATGGTTCACAAATATTTTATGGAAATAGTGAATATATTGCCTCATGTCCCGTAGATCTTGATGCAGTTACTAAAGTAAGAGAACTAGTTCCAGCCGAACCTATCTTTTCCTTTAGTAAACAAAATAATCATATTTTAGAGATGTATTATAAAGTTGATGGTACATTTTCTGAAGAACAGGTACTAGATGATATTAAAGATGTACTTGAGGATTATGAGAACTTAGACGTTCATTATGAATATATTTGGGATGATAAAGTCATACTAATTAGAAGATGTGATGCATCTAAATCAACTTCAGCAGAAGTTATTGCTGATGTCGAGAATATAAATACTAATAGAATATTTACAATTGGAGATGGTCTTAATGATGTACCAATGATAAGGGATTACAATGGTTATGCCATTGCAGGTGCAACAGACGAAGTAAGAGCTGTTTCCTTAGGTACTTGTGCCACTGTAAGTGATCTAATAACAAATGTTTCTAACAACAAAATAAAAGTAAAAACGAGGTAATAATTATGTTTGTAGATGAGGTTATATTAAAAGTAGAAGCTGGTAATGGAGGAGATGGATGTACTGCCTTTCGCCGTGAAAAATATATTTCCATGGGAGGACCCTTTGGAGGAAACGGTGGACATGGTGCTAGTATTATCTTCAAAGTTGATGAAGGACTTCATACTTTACTTGATTTAAGATATCAAAAATTAATTAGAGGTTCAAAAGGGGAAAATGGTAAAGGTAAAAATCAACATGGTAAGGGTGCTGATCCAGTCATAGTAAAAGTACCATTAGGTACAGTTATTACTGATTTAGATACAGGTCTTATTATTGCTGATTTAAATGAAAAGAATGCTGAATGTGTTGTTGCCAAAGGAGGAAGAGGAGGACGTGGAAACACGGCTTTCAAAACTCAAACTAATACGGCCCCTAATTTTTCTGAAAAAGGAGAAGAGGGTGAGAAGCGAACTTTAAAAGTTGAAGTAAAAATGCTAGCCGATGTTG
>CANRDQ010000013.1 GCA_947629395.1 uncultured Bacilli bacterium | reverse complement strand
CAGGGAAAACTACTTTCTTTAATGCTATTAACAAAGATATTGAAATAGATAGTGGTAAAGTTTTAATAGATAAGGATTATAGTCGTGAAATTAATTTAAATGATATTGGTTATGTTATTAGTACACCTAATGTTCCTGAATTTTTAACAGCCAAAGAATTTTTAACTTTCTTTATAGAAATAAATAAAGATAAAATCAAAGACTTAAAAACAATTGATGAATATTTTTCTATGGTTGATATTAAAAAAGAAGATCAAAATAAACTATTAAAAGATTATTCTCAAGGTATGAAAAATAAAATTCAAATGCTTATTGAAATTATCCAAATGCCTAATGTCTTATTATTAGATGAGCCACTTACTTCTTTAGATGTAGTAGTTCAAGATGAAATAAAAAAATTATTAAAAAAAATAAAGAAAGATCGTATTATTATATTTTCTACTCACATTTTAGAAATAGCTATGGATTTATGTGATGAAATTATTATCATAAATAATAAGAAATTAGAGAAAATAGAAAAGAAAGATTTAGATACTAAAAAATATAAAGATAAAATTATAAAATGTTTAAAGGATTCTAAAGATGTTTAAAGCAATTAATATTTCCAAAAGATTTGAGAACACTTATAATATTAATTATTTTCTTTATAAATTATCTAAAATTCCTATATTAGGTAATCTTATCAGTGAGGATATATATGCTTATACACCTGATAAAAAAATATTTTCTATTTTAATTACTATTTATGGTTTTATTAGAAGTTTAATAATAAAACTTGGATACTATTTTCTTTTATATCTTAGTATTCTCTTAATATTTAAAAATAATCTTGCCAATATATTTATTCATGTTTTAATTCTTTTTACTATTTTAGGAATATTTATTAATACAAGTTTATTTGTACCTGGAAAGAAAAATTATTATTCTATTAATTTATTAAGAATGAATGCTAATATATATACTTTTAGTAATTTATATTCCAATTTTATTTTAGCTTTTATAAATAATTTCTTATGTTTATGTTTGTTTCATTATATATTAAATATACCAATCATCTATATTTGGGAAGTTTCCTTATTTTGTGCTTGTAGTCGTATTTTAAGTGAAGCCTTTGGTCTTATGTATTATAAATTTAAAGGTAATATCTTAATTAATAATAGTAAAGATTATTTTTCTTTAGTTATACCACTTATATTAGTAACTTATATTTTACCAATATGTAAAGTGGTCATGAATCAAAAACTTATATTAGGTTTAATGATATTATCCTTAATTTTAATGTTAGTAGCCATTAACTATTTAAAGAGTATACAAGATTATAAGATTATATATAAAAGACTTAATACTAAATCCACTATTGGTATGGATGATTCTAAAATTAATATGACTTCAATATATGAAGTTGATAAAAAAGATTATCATATAGATGAGAATAAATTAAAAGGTAAAAAAGGTTATGATTACTTTAATACCATATTTTTCTTAAGACATAAAAAAATACTTATGACTTCCGCTAAAAACTATTCTTTAATAATACTAGCTTTAACTATATTAGGAGGGGGTTATCTGTTCTTTAATCCTGAATATAAAAATATAGTTTATAACTTTATTAATAATAACTTTACTTGGACCTTATTTATAATGTATTTTCTAAATAGGGGAGCACTTATTACCCAAGCTATGTTTTATAATTGTGATCGTAGTATGTTAAAGTTTAATTTTTATAGAGAAGAAAAAGTAATTTTAAGTAATTTTAAGACTAGAGTAAAAACAGTAGTTAAAGTTAATTTAATTCCCGCTTTAACATTTGCTTTATGTTTAATAGCTATCTTACTAATAACGGCGAAAAGTATTAATCCTATAACTTATGTAACTATTTTTATTTCTATATTAGTTATGAGTGTTTTATTTTCCATACATTATTTAGTAATTTATTATTTATTACAACCTTATGATGAAAATATGAGTATGAAAAGTTTTTCTTATAATGTAGTTAGTTTTATAACTTATTATATTTGTTATTTATGTACTACTTATACTTTTTCTATTTTAAGGTTTACCGTTTTTGTAATAATTATTTCTATCATATATTTAATAGTAGCTTTAATTACCGTAAAGAAAAAGGCTCCGTTTACTTTTCGTTTAAAGTAAATAGAGCTTCTTTTATTTTGGTAAATACTTCACCTAGAGGTTTTTGAATTACTAAAGTAGCTTGACTATCCATAGGAGTATTATCATTATTTATTATAATTAGATTTTTACCTCTAAAGTAATGAATAAAACTAGCGGCAGGGTATACAACTAAACTAGTTCCTCCTACAATCAAAGTATCAGCTTCACTTATAGCTTTAATACTACGATTTACAATATCATCATTAAGCGGTTCTTCATATAAAACAACATCAGGTTTTATCATACCTCCACAATCACAATAGGGAATGGAACTAGATTCAAAGACCTTTTTTTCATCATAGAATTTAGAACATTTCATACAATAATTTCTTCTAACTGAACCATGAAGTTCCAAAACGTTTTTACTTCCAGCATCTTGATGAAAGCCATCAATGTTTTGAGTTACAATAGCCTTTAATTTACCAGTTTTTTCTAAATCAGTTAAAACTTTATGAACAATATTAGGTTTAAAACTAGTAGGATTCATCTTGTTATAATAAAATTTAAAGAACTCATCAGGATGTTCCATAAAGAAAGAATGACTTAAAATAACTTCAGGAGGAAATTTATATTGTTCATTATAAAGACCATCTTTACTTCTAAAGTCCTTAAGCCCACTTTCAGTAGATACTCCAGCTCCACCAAAGAATACAATATTATCAGAATTTTTAATAATAGATATTAATTTATCTATATCATTCATAATTTCACCAACTTTCTAGTTATCTTCATATATTAATCATTATAGCATATATTTTTATAGTTATTAATAATTGTTCATTTGAATTGTTATAGTAAAAAGAGCTTTTTGAAGTTTTACTGGAGTCTTCCAAAATTGACAAACATAGTAATTTATGCTAAAATATTTTTGAAATTTCTAATAAATTTAGAGGTGAATTTTATGACAAAGCCGAAGCTGATTAGTATTGTGTTATCAATGCTAGGCGTAGGAATGATCACTATTGCGGTAATAGTTCAAAATAGTGTAACATATTCAAATAAAGAAAAAATTCAAATTGTTAAAAATAGAGTTGATGTTAAACAAATGGCACTTAATAATAAAGAAGAAAAAGCTATTAAAGCTGCGGAAGTAATTATGCCTCCAAGAATAGAAGTTTATGAAGGTATGACTATGGAAGAGTTAAGTGCTAAGTTAGATAGAAGATTAGCTAATGCTCATCTTTTAGCTGGAAAAGGTACTTTGATTGCCAACAATGCGATTGCTAAGGGAGTTGATCCTTATGTAGCAGTTGCTATCATGTTGCATGAGACTGGTTGCGGTCATGGTAGTTGTAGTTATGCTGCAAGAGCCTGTTATAACTTTGGTGGTATAATGGGTGGTCCAAGATGTTCTGGTGGTCTTAAAGGATTTGCATCTTTAGATGCTGGAATAGTTGGAGTTATTGATTTATTACAAACAAGATATTATAGTAGAGGAATAAATACAGTAGAGGGAATTGGTAGAAGCTATGCTGCCAGTCAAGCTTGGCCTGGAAAGATTCATTACTATATAAATACAATACGAGCTGCATAAAATAATATCATTTGATATTATTTTTTGTATATAAATAGGCTTTTTTGGCATATATTTTACAGAAAAGCCAAAAAAACATTTGACAAATGGTACTGAATATGTTATAATGTACTGGTAATTGATGGAACACTATTCTAGTCATTTACTTTATTATGAAGACGGGGGTAAAATACCGTTAAAGAGCACATCTGTGAAACTTTTGGTGATTGCTTTATACGCCCAGTATAGGGTGGTTGCTGAAAGGAAAAGGTAATGGGCGCTCGTAATGGCATACGATAAACGACCCACTATCTATTGGAGACTTAAGCTTGTGATAAGCCTATACGTGTAAACTGATGGACTTATGACGACTTAGGATAGAACCTACTATGTAGCGAAAGTTATGAGTAGCGTAGCTTGTCTTGAGTGAAAATATTGGGATAAACGATCTGGATTATTAAATTCGGCCAAATTTATAACTCTTGCGTTTTGAAATTGTTTTTGCAAAAAAGAATTAATAATAAAGTGTGGT
This sequence comes from uncultured Bacilli bacterium, assembly GCA_947629395.1. The sequence continues at coordinate 26,911 of CANRDQ010000013.1, read as the reverse complement.
GAGGAAATCTCCTAGAGTGCCTTAATATAGGATTGCAGTGGGTACTAAGTGGTAATCAAGTCATGTATCGGTATAATGATACATTAATTTCTTTAAAGGGGAACCGCAACTCTGGTAACGGAATGTAGAAATTAGGGAAATCCTACTTGACCTAAGACTCAAAGTTTACTATATTAACACCCATTAATTAAAATTTTGAAGTACAAATCATCTGTTTAGATGGTTTTTCTTTTTATGATAAATTAAAAATAATTGTATATAAATTTACTAATTATATTTTATTTGTAGTTAAAATTTGCTATAGTGTATGTTATAGTAGATATGAAGGTGAGGTATTATGTTAAGAAAAATTACAAATAAGGAAGTAATGGAAACTTTAAAAAAAGATGACAAAAAGAAGAAAAAACAACTAATTGATAAAAAATGGATATTTACCATTTTCTTAATAGCTTTTGGTATTTCTTTCGGAATGTCATTTGTATCTGAAACAACTATTCCTAATGCAAGTTTAATGTTTGGAATAATAATTACTTTAGTGTTTATTTTACTAGGTGTTTTATTTGATATGGTTGGAGTATCTGTTACTACAGCTGATGAAAAAGTATTTCATTCTATGAATGCTAAACAAGTAAAAGGTGCTAATGTAGCCGTTAAATTCAAAAAGAATGCCGATAAAGTTTCTAGTGTATGTTGTGATGTTATTGGTGATATTTGTGGTGTTGTATCTGGTTCTGCCGGTATTACAATAGCTGCATCTTTAACTCATTTATTAAATGGCAATGCTTTACTTATTACAATGTTAACAACTGCGATTATTTCGGTATTAACTATTTGTGGTAAAGCTATTGGAAAAGGACTTGCTATTAACAAGAGTAATGTTATCTTATATGAATTCTCTAAAATTATTGCTCTTGTATATAAACCTAAAAAATAAAATGTATACCGATGTATACATTTTTTATTTTCAATACTATTAAGTAAGATGATCTCTTACTTTTTTTAAACTATAGAAAGTAACAACAAAAATATTAATACTTGTTGATATGATAAGACCCCAAACACCTATTTTTAAAAGAGAAAGAAGGAATAAAAGAGAAGTCCTAACTAAAGTTCCATAAAGACAAGCTTTCATATTATCATTAGATTTTCCCATAGCATCTAAAGCTGAAGATAGAGGAGACTGAATATATTGAAATAAACAAATAGGAGCAAGAAAGCGTAAATATGTAATTCCTTCATTTGTATTATAAATTAGTTTTAAAAAGATATTTGGACAAATTTCAAAAATAATAGTAACAGGAATTCCTATTAAGAGAGAAAAAAATATAGCTTGTTTAATTTTCTTTTTGGTATAATCTAGTTTCTTATCATAGTAGCTTTTACTAATAATTGGTAGTAATGCTTGTGAAATAGCTAAGGTAAAAAAAGATGGAAGTAAAACTAAAGGAATAACATAACCATTTAAAATACCATACTCAGTTACAATAAACTTATTTTCATAACCAACATATAATAAAACACTAGTAAGAACAATAGGCTCTAAAAAGTAACCAATAGAACCAATTAAACGAGAAATAGTAGTAGGAATAGATATTTCTAAAGAAGTTTTAATATATAATTTATTAGGATAAAAATCAGACTTTTTTATATGAATATTTTTAGGTAAGAAAACAAATAAAATTAAAATAGAAGATAATTCACTTAAAATATTAGATAAGACTATAAAAGTAACAGCAATTTCTAAACCTTTATTGATGACAAGTGGTATTCCAATAATCATAGTTAAAAGTCGAACGACATCCTCTACTAAGTTAGAAACTACATGAGGAAGCATTTCTTGTTTACCAAAGAAATAACTTCTAGCAATTGAAGAGATACTAGTTAAGGGAATAACTAAACTTATCGCTAATAATGGTAGATAACATCTAAAATCATGAAGTAGATTTGTTGCCAAAAAAGGAGCAATGAAAATTATAGTAGCAATTAGAATAATATTTATAAAGAGATTTACTGGTAATAAAGATAATAATAAGTTTTTATTATTTTTACTATCTTCTGCGACTAATTTAGAAACAGCCACTGGAAAACCAAACTGAGCAAGACCAATAAATAATGAAAAAGTAGGTAGGATTAACATATATAATCCTAGACCTTCAGTACCTATTAATCTAGACATTACAATCTTAATAATAATACCTAGTACTTTAGTTAAAAGTCCACCAATCATTAATATAATTGTAGATTTAATAAATTTTTCTTTCATGGTTAAATATATGATAAAATTTATAAAAAATATATCAAAAGTTGGTATTTTGTGGTATTATTTAGATAAGAGAAATAACTATGAAATAGTAGTGTAAAGCATCTTGTAAAAAACGGATGTAAAGTCTATTGTCAAAAGTTGTAAAAAGATTTTTTTAGATATTTGCAACTATGATAAGTTGTGATAGACTGATAATAGAGGTGGAAAAATGGAAGAGTTACAAGAATTTTTATTAACAGAGGAGCTTCTTATTGTATATGCAATAGTTGGGGTTATAATGGTAATTGGGATTGTCTTTCTGATTGCTAGAAAAACTTACAACGGACGAAAAAGAAAACAAAATACTAAAGAATTAAATAGATTAGTTGATGAAGTACAAGAGAGATTGGAAGAAGATAAAAATAATCTTGAAGTTAATAAACTAGTTGAAGAAGAAAAATTAGAACCAGTCCCTGAAGTATCTGCATTAAAGACTGATAATAAAGTAGTATATAATGAACCAGTTCATGAAGATGTTCAAGTTTTAGATCTTCATCTTGCTGATGTTAATGCTCCAAAAGAAGAAGTATTAACTCCACAAATCGAAAAGTTAGAAGTAGAAGAACCAGTTGTTCCAGAACCTGTCGCAACTGAAAATATTACCTTCTATAAACCTAGTGGAGAAGTTTTAGCACCAAAAGAAGAACTTAAAGCTAATGATGATATAGAAATACTTGATGTTGATTCTATCGTTGAACAATTAGATGAGATTGAAGTTTTAGATGTTGAAGAGCCTGCAGTTAAACAACCAGTTGCGACTATTAGTGAAGAGAAAAAATTTGTTAAACCAAAACAAGTTGAAGAATTACAATACGAAGATGCTAATATGAATCAAACTCAAGCTCAAAAAGAAATTGAAAAATTAACTAGAGAATTAGTTCAAGCTAATGATACATTAGAAAATATTGACTTAACTGATTTTGAAGAAGAACAAGAGAAAAATGCTATTATAAGTTTAGATGAGTTTTTAAAACTTGGTGATCAACTATATGATAAAAATGAAGTTACTCAATATGAAGATGAAGGTAATGAACCAATTAGTTTAGCAGATTTAGAAGCTCAAAGAGCTAAAGAAGTTGAGACAACTACTATTGCGGTAAAAGAACCAGTTCATGAAGTTGCTATTCAACAAACTAAAGAAGAAAATAATAGACAAAGCATAAAATTAGATGATTTAAATACTATTAAAGAAACTAGTAGAGCTAATTATTCTGATGAAATAAAATTTCAAAGAAGTCCAATAATTTCACCAGTATATGGTATAGAAAAAACTGTCAGCAGTAATGATATGGAACTTGAAAATACTGCTAATTATGAAAAGTTGGATGAAGAAATTAGAAAAACTAATGAATTTTTATCAACATTAAGAGAATTACAAGATAAACTATAAGATTGACTTTTTCTAAAAAAAGAGTTATAATATGTTTGAATTTAGTTAATCAATGCGATGACGGGGATGGAATCCTATCAGCAATATAAATAAGAGAGATTCTTCTAGAATAAGTAAGGTGGAACCGCGGATATTAATTCGTCCTTATACCTAAACTTGTTCTAGAAGTTTTTTGTTTAAAGAAAGGAGATAATTATGAATTTATTTATTGGTTGTTCATCTAGTGATGAAGTATTAGACAAATATAAAGACACTTGTAGTGATTTATTACAAGAAATAGCTAAAATAGAAGATGTAAAACTTGTTTTTGGAGCAGCAATGAGTGGGCTTATGAAAGAATGTGCAGACAGTTTTACAAAAGAAGGAAAAGAAAAAATAGGTGTTTCTGTAGATATATATAAAGATGATACAAATGAAGATGATTATGATGAATTATATTATCAAAAAAGACCTATTGACCGAACTAAAAAGATTTATGATATTAGTGATGTAATCTTGTTTATTCCAGGTGGCTTCGGCACACTTTCTGAATTTTTCTCTTTTGTAATAGAAAATGAAGAGATGAAACAAGATAAATTAATCATAATATATAATAAAGATTATTTTTACACCCCTTTACTTGAATATTTATTTAAGTTAAGGAAAGAAATGTTCATAAGACATGATTTAAGTGAATATTTCTTTATATCAAGTGATATAGAAGAAATTGTAAATAAAATAAAGGAAGAAGGAATGAAAAAATGACAAAAATACCAATGGAAAAATTAGTAGCTTATTGTAAGCAATATGGATTTATATTTCAAGGAAGTGAAATATATGGAGGTCTTGCGAATACATGGGATTACGGTCCATTAGGAAGTAGACTTAAAAATAATATTAAGGATGCTTGGAGAAAGAGATTTATTCAAGAACGTCCTAATGCTTATGAAACAGATGCCGCTATCTTAATGCATCCTCGTGTTTGGGAAGCAAGTGGTCATGTAGCTAGTTTCTCTGATCCATTAGTTGATTGTAAAAGTTGTAAGATGAGACATAGAGCTGACAATCTAATTGATGATTTTGATCCAGAAGCTCATGCTGATGGTATGACAGAAGAAGAAATGGTTGCATATATTAAAGAACATAATGTACCATGTCCAAACTGTGGAGCTCATGATTTTACTGATATCCGTGAGTTTAACTTAATGTTTGAAACTTATCGTGGTGTTACTAAAGATAGTAAAGGACTTATTTATTTAAGACCAGAAAATGCTCAAGGTGAATATGTTAACTTTTTAAATGTAGCACGTTCTATGAGAGCAAAATTACCTTTTTCAATTGGACAAATTGGTAAGGCTTTTAGAAATGAAATTACTCCAGGTAACTTTACTTTTAGAACTATAGAGTTTGAACAAATGGAATATCAAACATTCTGTAAAGAAGGAGTAGATAGTGAACTATATGCTTATTTCAAAGAATACGCTAAAAAATTCTTTATGGATTTAGGTCTTCCAGAAAATAAGTTAAGATTTCATGATCATGAAAAATTAGCTCATTATGCTAAAGAAGCTTGTGATATAGAATATGAATTCAGTTTTGGATGGGGAGAAATTAATGGTACTCATAATAGAACTGATTATGATTTAGGTCGTCATCAAGAATATTCTACAGTATCACAAGAATATCTTGATCCAGAAACTAATGAAAAATTTATACCTTATATCATTGAATCTACAGTAGGTGCTGATAGAGCTACACTTGCCGTTTTAGATAATGCTTATACTATCGAAGAACTTGAAAATGGTGATACTCGTGAAGTAATGAAACTTACTCCATATCTTGCTCCATATAAAGTAGCAGTTTTACCACTTAATAAAAAATACCATGGAGAATTTGCTAAAGAATTACATGCAAAATTATCTAAAAACTTTATGACTTCTTATGATGAAACAGCTTCAATTGGAAAAAGATATAGAAGACAAGATGCTATCGGAACTCCATTCTGTATTACTGTAGATGATGATACACTTAACAATAATACTGTTACAGTAAGAGATAGAGATACTATGGAACAAGAAGTAATTGAACTTGATAAATTAGTAGATTATATCAGTGAAAAAGTAAAATTTTAATTAAAGTCGTTTAAATAACGACTTTTTTTTATTTATATTTATAAAAATAAATTTTTTTGAATATTTAAAATTTTAAATTTTATCATTCCTTTTACAGAAAATTAAAATTGATATTAAAAGTGTTATAGAAAAGCATAAAATATACCAATATAATACAGAGGAGGTACTTGACAATTGCTTAAGAAAACACTAGAATATCTTCACGAATTGTGGTATTATTCAATTAGAATAGGGTATGGTGAAAGAATGAAATATAGTGCTTTAAATATTGCAAAATATGTAATTTATAAATCAAATGAAAAAGGACAAAAAATCACACAGTTAAAACTTCAAAAAATATTGTACTTTATAGAAGCATATTTCATGGCTAATTATGATAGAAAGGAACTTTATAAAGAAGATTTTTATGCTTGGCTTTATGGACCTATGATAAAAGAGGTTTATAATAAATATAAAGTATTTATGAGTGATCCAATTCCAACCGATAAACAAGATTTAGAAGATACAATTTATCCTGAAGAAGTAGTAGAGAGTGTAGATGTTGTATTAGATACTTTTGGTAAATATACTGCTCGTCAATTAATTCAAATTACCCACATGGAGGGTTCTCCTTGGGCTATTACAGATAAGAAAGCAATCATTTCTAAAACTTTTACAAGAGAATGGTTTGAAGAGAAGTTTTTAGTTAATGAGTAATATAAATAACAAACATATAAAAATTCACATTGACAGTGACGATATAGCTAAAGACGATATATCAAAAAAAGTAAATACAATTATTACAAAAAAATCGCCTGATGTAGAAACTACAGAAGATTCAAATTTAATGATGATTCTGAAAATGATGATAATAAAAAAATAATCCAGGATTTTGAGAATAAGTATAGTAGTGTTCTAGAAGAAGTGGAATATATTATCTCTAGTTCAGAAGATACAGGAACTAATAAATTAACTGGTTACAATACTTTACAGAATAATTATTACAAAATTAAAAACTATATTCTAAATGTTAAAAGTGAAATGTTAAATAAACAAATAGAAAATATGTCTCTACAGTTAGAAAATATAAATAAAGTAACTAGTAATATTAGTTCAAGTTTTGAAGGAATAGGAAGTACTATTTTAAGTACAGTAGTTTCTTTGACTGTAGTAGTAACTGCAATTACAGCTATTGAAAAAATTGAAAGTAGATTTATTCCTTTATATTTAGTTAGTATGGTATGGTTAGGAATGACATTTATCATTTTTATTAATAATTTGTTTAATAAAAATGATTTTAATAGTAAACAAGCTACATTTTTATATGGCGCTATATGTGTTTTGGAGTTTATTTTGTTGTTTGCTACCTGTGTGTATAAATAATTTTTAAAAAAAATGCTTTTATAGCATTTTTTTGTTCACAAATAAGAAGAAAAGTATTATAATAGTGGTTGTTCTGTTTTTAAACAGATATTAGAGGAGAAGTAAAAATGCCATATGTATTAAAAGAAGAAACAAAAAAAGCAGTTAGAAATATTAAATTTTGTAAAGAATTAAAAGAAAACATTGAAGCAAGACTTGATAATGGAGAAGAATTACAAATAGGTGAAGTAAAAGTAGATAATGAAATATTACAAGATTCATTAGTTTATTTTATACATGAACCACAATTTAAAAGAGTATTAAAGTATATTGATTATAGTGAAGTTTCATTTGATGATATGAATATAGCAGGACATCAATTACAAGAAATAAATGCTAATATTGATTTACAAAAAGTAAAAAGTAAAACAGTAGCATATAGTAATATGACTGGTGTTGATTTAAGTCATACTAGTTTCAATGATGTGTGTGTTAAATATGCTAATTTGACTGATACTAAGTCAATTATCAATCTTCATGATTTATATCAATCTAGTATTGAAGGTACAAATCTTAATGGTTGTTATGTCATAATTGATTTGAATCGTTTGGATGAAATCAAAGTTAATGATGAAACAGTATTAGATAAAGCTATCTTCTTAGATGCTAATATGTGTTATGGAGAAGAAAAATATTATCAAACAATTGCTCCAGAAGTTGCCAAAACTTTAGTAAAAAGCAAAGAAACAAACTAATAGAATTCTATTAGTTTTTACTTGCTTAAAAAATAAATATAATAGAAAGAAGGTTTTAAAATGAATGAAACAATGTGTTTAGAAGCATATAAGACAGTATATGCTGATATTATCTTATCAAAGGAAAATGCTATGATGTTAAAAGAATTAAAGCATTTATTAAATGGAGAAGATAATAATTTTGAAGAAGTTTTCTTAAAAAATAAAAATAAAACCGCTATAGAATATTTAGAAGAAAATAAGAAAAGATTAGAGTTAGGTAATACTATTTTTAAGTTCTTTGAAGGAGATTCTTTGACTGATGAAGAAATAAATAGTTTAGCAAATGAGTCTGCTAAAGAAAAAATGAAAGCCCTAGAATTAGTATCATTTTCAAAATTAAAAGATCAAGAACCAGGAAAGTTAGATGTTTTCTTCGAAAATGATAGATGTTTATCGGAAATGAAAAAAGGTAATTTTGAAGAACTTATAGATATTAGTTTTGTAGATGATTATGCTAAAGAATTAATGGGTTTGGGTACAGCTTTATTTAAATATTATGATGGTAATGAGTTAACTGATAAAGAATTAAAAGTTATTTCTTCTTTTGATGATCAAACTAAATTTGATTCTATGACTTTAGTAGCACCTATGATTTTACCTTTAAAGAAAGAACAAAGAGATACATTTATCGTTTCTGAAAAAGTTTTAAATTATAGAATAGATACAAAAAATTCAAAAAAATAAACTAAAAAGTAAGTTTTTGTTGACATTTCTTAGGTTTTAGCATATAATCTATACAGGAATGAAAAAGGAAAGAGATTTATATCCACCTGAATGCAAGATAGCGTTAGGTAAAAAGCCAGAATGAACATTATATTTATTTTCGTGCTTTTAAGTGGATATTTTCTAGTATCCGCTTTTCTTATTCCAAAATTAGGAGGTGTTTTCAATAGCAAGTAAAAAAAGTAACACTCTTGTTAATGAACAAATAAGAGCAAAAGAGGTATTGGTTATAGGTCCAAATGGTGAGCAAGTTGGAGTTAAGTCAATTAAGGATGCCCTAACACTCGCAACATATGCATCTCTTGACTTAGTATTAATGAGTCCAAATGCTAATCCACCAGTTTGTAAAATTATGGATTACAACAAGTTCAAATATGAAAAGAAAAAGAAAGAAAAAGAAGCTTTAAAGAAACAAAAAGCTACTCAATCTGAACTTAAGGAATATCGTTTATCTCCAGTTATTGATGTTGGAGATTTTGAAACCAAACTTAGAAATGTTACAAAATATTTACAAAAGGGAGATCGTATTAAATTAACGATTCGCTTTAAAGGCCGTCAAATGGCACATACTGAATTAGGTCTTGATGTTCTTATGAAATTTGCTAGTCGTGTTGAAGATTTAGCTGATATTGATCAAAAGCCAAAATTAGATGGTCGTGTGATGACAATGTTATTAGTACCGAAAAAAGATAAGAAATAGGAGGAAAAATTATGCCAAAGATTAAAACTCATAAAGGAGTAGCAAAGGTAGTTAACAAAAGAAAAAATGATTATAAAATTGGTTGTCCAGGTAGTAGACATAATACTGGAAAGAAAACAACTAGTTTTAACAGAAAAAATAGAAAGGGTTCTGCTTTAAGTAGTGGAGATAAAAGAAGACTAAAAAATTTAGTTTAATTTTATAGAAGGAGGAATAAAGAATGGCAAGAGTAAAGAATGGTGCAACTACAAAGGCACGTCATAAGAAAGTATTAAAAGCTGCTAAAGGTTATTTTGGTAGTAAACATAGATTATATAAATCTGCAAAAGAACAAGTAATGCATTCAAGAAGATATGCTTTCAACGATCGTAAAAAGAGAAAAAATGATTTTCGTAAATTATGGATTACAAGAATTAATGCAGCTTGTCGTGAAAATGAAATTAGTTATTCTATGTTCATTAACGGACTTAACAAAGCAGGTGTTTTAGTTAACCGTAAAATGTTAAGTGAAATCGCAATTCATAATCCAGAACATTTTGCTGAATTAGTTAAAACTGCAAAAGCTGGATTAGAAGGAAAAGTAAAAGCTGCTGAAACAGAAGCAACTAGTGAAGTAACTATTCATTCAGTTAAAGCTGATGCTAAGAAACAAGTAAAAGCTACTGCTAAAAAAGAAACAAAAGAAGAAACTAAAAAAGAAGATAAAAAAGAAAACACAACTGATTTAAGTAAAATGACTGTTGCTGAACTTAAAGCTTTAGCAAAAGAAAAAGGTGTTAAAGGTATTTCTTCAATGAAAAAAGAAGATTTAATTAACGCTTTACAATAAAATATACATATTAATGGATTGGTTTATCTAGTGCTTTGAAAAAAGTGGTAGACTTTAGAAATTAGTAGAAGAAAAAAACGAAAAGGAGATTTAAAATTATGACAATTGTATCAATGAATTATTTATTAGAAGCTGGAGTTCATTTTGGACATCAAAAGAGAAGATGGAATCCTAAAATGAAACCATATATTTATACAACAAGAGATGATATTTATATTATCGATTTACAAAAGACTTCTGCAAAAATTACAGAAGCATATCAAGCAATGAAGGAAATTGCTGAAAAAGAAGGAAAATTCTTATTTGTAGGAACTAAGAAACAAGCTCAAGAAGCTGTTGAAGAAGCTGCTACAAGAACAGAACAATATTTTGTTAATGAAAGATGGTTAGGTGGAACTTTAACAAACTTTAAAACTATACGTTCAAGAGTAAGACGTATGGAAGAAATTGAAAAAATGGAAGAAGATGGAACTTTCAATCTTTTACCTAAAAAAGAAGTTATTGGAATTAAAAAAGAATATGAAAAATTAAATCGTAACTTACGTGGTATCCGTGATATGAAAAGAATACCTCAAGCATTAGTAATTGTTGACCCACGTAAAGAAGATATCGCTATTAAAGAAGCTCATATCTTAAATATTCCAGTATTTGGAATCGTAGATACTAACTGTGATCCAGATGTTGTAGATTACGTTATTCCAGCTAATGATGATGCTGTACGTTCAGTAAAATTAATTATTGGAGCTTTAGCTAATGCTATCGCTGAAGTAAACGGAAAAGAAATTATCGATTACGTTGGTGATGATGATAAAGCTAAAGATGGAAAAAGAGCACAAAAAAAAGAAAATAAATTTAATAATAAAAAAGAATTTGTAAAAAAAGAAGAAAAAGTTAAACCAACAGTAGAAGAAAAGGTAGAAGAACCTGTAGTTGAAGAAAAAAAAGAAACACCTAAAGCAGAAGAAGATCTTAATAGTAAGACATTAGTAGAATTAAAAGATCTTGCTAAACAAGCAGGAATCAAAGGTTATTCTACAATGAAAAAAGCAGAATTAATTGATGCATTACAATAAAAAGTTGGGTGTTTGCCCGACTTTTTTGTTTAAATATTAAAAAAAGTAATGTATAATTATAGGTAGATAAAAATTAAAAAAGGAGAATGTTTATGTTTAGTGCAAAAGATATAAAAGAATTAAGAGAAAAAACTGGTGCAGGAATGCTAGATTGTAAAAAAGCTTTACAAGAATGTGAAGGAAATCAAGAAAAAGCTATTGATTGGTTACGTGAAAAAGGTATTTCTAAAGCTGCTAAAAAAGAAGGAAGAGTAGCTGCTGAAGGATTATGTATTATTAAAGAAAATGGAAATAAAGCTGTTATCGTTGAAGTTAACTCTGAAACTGATTTTGTAGCTAAGAATGAAGAATTTACAAATTTTGTTGATTTAGTAGCAACTACTATTTTAGATAGTGATGTAACTACTATGGAAGAAGCAATGGCTTTAACTGTAGAAGGAGAAACACTTCAAGATAAATTAGTATCATTAACTGCTAAAATTGGAGAAAAATTAACTGTAAGACGTTTTGAAATTGTTAATAAAGCAGATGATGAAGTATTTGGTTCTTACTTACATTTAGGAGGAAAAATTGGTGCTTTAGTTATCTGTAAAGGAACAAGTGAAGAAGTTGCTAAAGACGTTGCTATGCAAGTAGCAGCAATGGCTCCTGTTGCTTTAAACCGTGAAGGTGTAGATCCTAGTATGGTTGAAAGAGAAGAAAAAGTAATTAAAGAACAAGTTATGCAAGAAGGAAAACCAGAAAATATTGCTGAAAAAATGGTACAAGGAAGACTTAATAAATTTTATAAAGAAATATGTCTAGAAGAACAAGCTTTTGTTAAAGATTCTGGATTATCTGTTAAAGACTATGTTAAAAATAACGGTGGAACTATTGAAAAAATGGTACGTTTCGCTGTAGGTGAAGGAATCGAAAAGAAAGAAGAAGATTTCGCTGCTGAAGTAATGAGTCAAATTAATGGATAATAAAACAACATATATTAAAAGAGCAAATTAGCTCTTTTTTTATTTCTATCTAGTTGCATTTTAATAGAAAAGAATATATAATGTATCATATAGAAAGGGTAGATAATATGGATGATATGAGTAATGAAATGGCTGATGAATTTAATGTAAAAAAGCCAAAGAAAAGACATACTTTTTTAATTATATTTATTTGTTTAATTATAGGTATAATTGGTGGAGGAGCTGGTGTAGGTTATTATTTAGTTGAAGTAGATAATCCTTTTGCTAAAGAAGAAAAAGTCAAAAAAGATGTTAAACCAAAAGAAACTCAATTGAAAAAAGATAATTATTTAGTAAAAACCTTAATTAATAAAATGCATAGTAATATTACTTATGAAGATACAAAATTATATGCTAGTGAATTCTTAAGTGCTGATGATTTAGATTCTAATTTTGTAAATTATTTAGTTATTAATGAAGCTAAAAGACAACAAATAGGAAAAGATGTAGTTTTAGATAAAGATGTTTTAGAAGAATCTTTAAATGCTATATTTGGACCAACAACTGCTTATGTAGTACCAGAAGAAGATTTTGGAGAATGCCCTAAATTTACTTATGATAGTGAAAAAGGATTATTCAATGAATCAACAGAATGTGATATTAAAGATGATATTGAAATAGCTAGTACTATTATTAAAGCTGTAGAAACATCTAAGAAAATAGAAATATATGAAGCAGTAGCTTTCATTAATAAAAAAGATAATAAAGTATATACTAAAGTTAATGCTAATGGAGAATTATCAGAAGAAGTTGAAGATTTAACAGCTGATAACTTTATAATTGGTAGAGATTATAATCATGCTAAAACTTATAAATATACTTTTAGTTATAATGAAAGTGATAATAATTATGTATTTGAAAGTCTAAGTTTAGAAAAATAAACTTAGTTTTTTTATATTTTTATGGTATAATATGGGGAAATGAATTGGAGTGATGAAAATGAATAATAATGTATCAGATAAATTCTTTGTTGAACGTAGTGTTAATGATATAAAAAATGAATTTGTAAGAATTTTAAATAAATTTAATAATAGTCTTACTATAGAAGAAGCAGTTGAATATTTTACTAATATGCAAATGTTAGATATCGCTTATAGTAGATTTGCGAAAACAGGTTTGATTAATTTGGCAATTAGGGCAGGAATGATGGAACCTGATTTAGCTCGTATGGCTTATAAAAAAATAGGAGAATATTCAGCTAATATTCCTAAAGAATTAATAACTAAACCACAACTAATATCACATATACAAAATTTTAATAATTCAAAAGATTTACGAGATATTAATGAAATGTTACAGACTGCAACTCAAACAATGAGAAAAGATGTAGTTAATTGTCCTTTATCAGATAAAGAAATAAAAAATATTTTAACCGGTTTTTATAATACATTAGATCCTAGTTATATAGAAACTTATAATAAATTAATACGTGAGAATAGACTATTTTATATGGAACATGATTCAATAACTCCTCCACGTTATGGATTTACTTTATGTGATATGTATTATGATTATAGAAAGTTTAATAACTTTATCTTTGTAGGACCAAACGCTAATGATTTAGATAGAATTAGAACAGTAGGACATGAAAATACTCATTTAATAGAAAACTTAAGATTAAAACATCAAGGTACTGAAGAAGAATTTTATGGCTTTTCTAAAACTTTTTATAATGAAGTAGAATCAATGTATAATGAACAATTATTTCTTCAATATTTAGAACAACAAGGTGTACCAGAAGATGTTATTAAAGGTTTTAGATTCCAAAGATTAACAGAAGTTGCTTCTGCTATGAAAAATACTAGTCAAGGATTATATCCAGAAGGCTTTTTACCTTATGCTTATGGAGGTCTTTTATCTATGCATTTTGATACTTTAGATGAAAATGAAGTTCGAAGAAATTTACAATTGTTTGATCAATTAAAAACAAAAGATTATAACGTAGATATATTTGATATTTTAGGATGTCCCCCTAAAACTTTGAAAAAATCAGTTAAAGATCAAATCTTAAAATGTAAGTAATAAAAATTTTAGATTTTTCTTTATTAATATTTTAAGTTATAGTAAAATGTTAATAGGAGTGTGAATTATAAATTTATTATTTTGTAAGAAAATAAATGAAAAGATTTCTACTCTATAAATAACTGTTATGGTAATGAAAAAGGTAAACATCGTATCAATTAGTAAATATTTTAGAAGAATAGTTGGTAAAAATAGAAAAGGAGTACTCATTGATGGAGAAAGAAGTAGAAAAGCAAATATTATTAACAGGGGATAGACCAACAGGAAAGTTACATTTAGGACATTATGTAGGTTCCCTTAGAAATAGAGTTGAAATGCAAAATTCTGGTAAATATATACCATATATTTTTATATCTGATTTACAGGCTTTAACTGACAATGCACGAAATCCGGAGAAGATAAGAAGAAATTTAATAGAAGTTGCACTTGATTATTTAGCTGTAGGTCTTGATCCTAAGAAAAGTGTTATATTTGTACAATCTCAAATACCTGAACTATCAGAATTGACAATGTATTATTTGAATTTGGTTACATTATCTAGATTACAAAGAAATCCTACCATAAAAACAGAAATAAAAGAACGTGGCTTTGAAAAAAGTGTTCCTGTAGGATTTTTAACTTATCCTATAAGTCAAGCTGCTGATATAACAGCATTTGATGCAAAATATGTTCCTGGAGGAGAAGATCAAGAACCTATTCTTGAACAGGATAGAGAAATTGTCAGAACATTCAATTCTATTTATGGAGAAACCTTAGTTGAGCCATATTTAATTACACCAGATAAAGATATATGTAAGAGATTACCTGGTATTGATGGAAAAAATAAAATGAGTAAATCTTTAAATAATTGTATATATTTATCTGATGAACCAGATATTATAGAGAAAAAAGTAATGAGTATGTATACAGATCCTAATCATATAAAAATTACTGATCCAGGCAATGTAGAGGATAATGCTGTATTTAAATATTTAGATGCTTTATGTAAAAAAGAACATTTTCAAAAATATTTACCTGAGTATAATAATTTGAATGAATTGAAAGAACATTATCAACGTGGTGGCTTAGGAGATGTAACTATAAAAAAATTCTTGAATAATATTATTCAAGAAGAATTAAAACCAATTAGAGAAAGAAGATATTACTATGAACAGCATATAGATTATGTTTATGATATGTTAGAAGAAGGAAGTAAAGTAGCTCGAAAAAAAGCTAGTGAAGTTTTGAAAAGAGTAAGAAAAGCCGTTGGTGTAGAATATTTTGAAGATGAAGAATTAAAACATAGTGTATATACTAATATAGATGATTAATTTATTATAGAGGAGTGTGAATTATGAATTCAGAAATTACAAAAAATACAGAATCAAAAATGATGAAAACTATTGAAGTATTAGAAGACAGATTAAGAACAGTAAGAGCAGGACGTGCTAATCCATCAAGTTTAGATGGAGTTAATGTTGATTATTATGGTAGTGCTACACCACTTAAACAACTTGCCACTATTTCAGTACCAGAAGCAACTCAATTATTAATAAAACCATTTGATAAAAGTTGTTTAAAAGATATTGAAAAAGCTATATTTGAAGCTAATTTAGGATATACTCCTAATAATGATGGAGAATCTATTAGAATAGTTATTCCTGCTTTAACAGAAGATAGAAGAAAAGAATTAGTAAAACAAGTAAAAAGCATTGGTGAAGAATCTAAAATATCTATTCGTAACATTCGTCATGAAGGATTAGAACATGTAAAAAAAGAAGAACTTGCTGAAGATGAAAGTAAAGGAATTGAAAAAGAAATCCAAGATTTAGTTAATGAATATAATAAACAAGTTGATGAGTTAGTAAAAGAAAAAGAAAAAGAATTAATGACAGTATAATTTACAAAATTAAAAAAATGTGTTAATATATGTGTTGTAACAAACAGTGAGGAAGAAGTAGTAGTAAAAGCTATTATTGATAGAGAGAGTCTGGTTGGTGGAAAGACTTAATAATAATTTATGAATTCGTCTTCTTAGTTTCTATAACAAAATTATAGACGGGTGTTCCCGTTAAAGAACATGAGAGTGTATAGTAAGAACTATAAATTAAGGTGGTACCACGATAACGTCGTCCTTAAGTTATAGTTCTTTTATTTTTAGGAGGGATAAAAATGAATGAAGAAAAAATAAAAGAAATAAAAACTCAAATTGAAGAAGATAGTAAGAAAATTACTGATCAAAATAGTTTAAATGATTTCAGAGTAAAATTTCTTGGTAAAAAAGGATTAGTAACTAGTCTTTCTTCTATGATGAAAGATTTAGAACCAGAAAAGAGACGTGAAGCTGGTAAAACTTTAAATGATTTAAAACAACAAGTAAATTCTATAATTGAAGAACAACAAGCTAAGATTGAAGAAGAAATATGGAAAGAAAAACTTAGTAAAGAAGCTATTGATATTACTTTACCTGCTACTAAAGTAGCTAGTGGAGCACCTAATATGTTAGAAGCTTTAATAGAACAAGTTGAAGAAGTATTTATGTCTATGGGGTATGATGTTGTAGATGGTCCTGAAATAGAGTTAGATAAATATAACTTTGAAATGTTAAATATACCAAAAGGACATCCTGCGAGAGATGCTCAAGATACATTCTATATTGAAGGAGAAGAGATATTACTTAGAAGTCAAACATCTCCAGTTCAAGTTCGTACT
This sequence comes from uncultured Bacilli bacterium, assembly GCA_947629395.1. The sequence continues at coordinate 9,928 of CANRDQ010000013.1, read as the reverse complement.
ATGTTAGAAGGAAAAGGAGAAGTTCCTATTAGAGTAATTTGTCCAGGTAAAACTTATAGACGTGATGATGACGATGCAACTCATTCACATCAATTTATGCAAATTGAAGGATTACTAGTAGATAAAGATATTTCCTTAAGTGATTTAAAAGGAACTATTGATATTATTGCTAAAAAGATATTTGGACCTGAAACTGTTACTAGATTCCATCCAAGTTATTATCAATTTACAGAACCTTCTGTAGAAGCAGATATTAGTTGTTTTAAATGTCATGGTAAAGGATGTAATATTTGTAAGAATACTGGTTGGATAACAGTTGTAGGAGCAGGAGTAGTACATCCTAATGTTCTTAGAATGAGTGGATATGATCCTGAAGTATGGAGTGGATTTGCTTTTGGTTTTGGAGCTGATAGACTTGCCATGTTAAAATATGGAATCAATGATTGTCGTGCTTTATATAATACTGATTTAAGAGAAATAAAAGCTTTTGATAGAAAGGAGGCTGAATAAAAATGATAAGTTTAGAATGGGTAAAAGATTATATAGATATTTCTGATCAAGATTTGGAAGAATTAGCCGTTAAAATTACTGAGTCTGGTATTAACGTTGAAAAAGTAATTACTAATCATATTAATCACTTAGTAATTGGTGAAGTAGTAGAATGTACAGATCATCCAGACAGTGATCACCTACATGTTTGTCAGGTTAATATTGGTGATAAAGTTACTCAAATAGTATGTGGAGCTTCTAATGTTAGAAAAGGTTTAAAAGTAGTAGTAGCTCTACCTGGAGCTGTACTTCCTGGAGATTTTGAAATAAAAGCTAGTAAAATCAGAGGACAAGAGTCTAATGGTATGATTTGTGCTTTATACGAACTAGGTTTAGAAGAAAAAACTGAAGAAGCTTACAATAGAGGTATTGAAGAATTAAATAGTGATGCTCCTGTTGGAGAAGATCCTATAAACTACCTTGGACTTGATGACACATTATATGAGTTAGATATTCATAAACATAGAAATAACGATTGTTATTATCATATCGGTTTTGCTTATGAAATAGGTGCAATTTTAAATAGACCAGTAACATTACCTGTTGATGATTTTAAAGAAATAGAAGATAAAGTTGATAATCACTTTAGTTTAAGTGTTGAAACTGATAAATGTCCATATTATTTAGCTAAAATGGTTAGAAACGTAAAAATAGGTGAAAGTCCAGAATTTATTAAAAGAAGATTAATATCAGCAGGAATGAGACCGATTAATAATGTTGTAGATATTTCCAATTATGTAATGTTAGAATATGGTCAACCACTTCATTTCTTTGATAAAAATAAATTAGGAGATAAAATTCTAGTTAGAAATGCTAAAGATAATGAAGAAGTTGTTACTTTAGATAGTAAAAAACGTATTTTAAAAGCTAGTGATATCGTTATTACAGATGGTAATAAACCTGTATGTATCGCAGGAGTAATGGGTGGAGAAAATACTGAAGTAGATGAGAATACAACTGATATTTTAATCGAAGCAGCTATTTTTGACCCTGTAAGTATTAGATATACTGCAGCATCAATTAGATATGGTAAAGGTTTAAGTTATGAATATACCGATAAAGCCATGAGAAGAGCATGTCATTTATTAGAAAAATATGCTAATGCAGAAGTATTATCTGGTATAGTAAAACATGATACAGTTGATAAAACTGATAAAGTAGTAGAATTTACTGCTAATGAAGTTAATAAATTATTAGGAATTGAAATATCTGAAGAAGATATGAAAGTAGAATTAGGAAGACTTGATTTCCCTTATGAACTAAATGAAGGTAAGTTTACTGTAACTATTCCTAAAAGAAGATTAGATGTTGATCCTAATATAAATGATATTGCTGAAGAAATTGGTAGACTTTATGGTTATCAAAATTTAGTTTCTACATTACCAAGAGTACCAATTCGTCGTGGAGATTATATTGGTGATGTAAAATATAGAAAACAAATTTCTAAACGTCTTAGAGGATTAGGATTAAATGAAACAAAAACTTATACTTTAGTTTCTCCTGAAATGGCTAAAATGTTTGATTATGAAGCTAAAGAAAAAGTAGTTTTACCTAATCCAATGAGTGTTGATAAGAGTGTAGTTAGAACTACAATTATTCCATCATTATTAAATGTTTATGATTATAATAAGAAACGTAAAGTAAAAGATATTATGCTTTATGAAATAGCAAAAACTTATGATAAAAAGTATAATGAAGAAAGTAAAATTGCTGGTCTTTTAAGTGGTACTTATATGACTAATGGTTGGAATGTAAATAAAAAAGTAGATTTTTATATTGTTAAGGGAATAGTAGAAAATTTACTTGATTATATGGGATTTAAAAACAGATATAGCTTTGAAGTAAGTGATTGTACTGATTTACATCCAGGTGTTAGTGCTAATATCTTACTTGATAGAAAAGTAATTGGTGTTATGGGTAGAGTTCATCCTAAAATTTTAAAAGATGAAGTTTATGTATTTGAATTATCTCTACAAGCTTTAATGAGTAAAATTAAACCTATCAAATATAAAGAAGCTCCTAAATATCCAGCAATTGAAAAAGATGTTGCTTTCATTTTAGATAAAGATATAACTGCTGGTAGTGTTATGGATACTATTAAAAAAGCTGGAGGAAGATTATTAGATGAAGTTAAAGTATTTGATGTTTATACAGGAGAAAATGTAGCAGAAGGTAAGAAATCAATTGCTTATAACTTAACATTTATGGATCCTACTAGAACTCTTACAGATGAAGAAGTAATGGAAAAATTTAACCGTATAATCTATAAAGTTGAAGTAGAACATAATGCAGAATTAAGAGATAAATAAAATATAAAAAACAAATATTATATTGATAAGCTCAATTATATATTTGTTTTTTTGTTAAGCTAATTTGTAAATAATTATTGTATAATAGTATAAGAATATTTTGTTTTATTGGTATATAAATCCTTTTATATGTTTTTATAAAAAGGATTTAGTAAGGAGATATAATGAAATTAATATTTGTAAGACACGGCCAAGATGATGGAAAATATCGTGGAGGGTGGAGTAGTCTTGATTTAACTGCTGAAGGAAAACGTCAGGTTAAACAATTAAGTGGATATATAAGTAACAATATAACTAAATATAATATTACTAAAATTTTAGCGAGTGATTTACCAAGAACAATGACAACTGCTAAAGTAATATCTGAAGTTGTTGGAATCAAAGTTGAACCAGATAAACAATTAAGAGAAATGAATAATGGTGATTTGGCAGGTATGTTAAACGATGAAGCTTTAGCTAAATATCCAGGATTGTTTTTTAACACTTTAAAAATGGATGAAAAATATCCTAATGGCGAAAGTCCAATTGAATTTTTTAATCGTATACAAAATTGGTATAATAACATCTTAAATAAATATAAAGATACAGATGAAAATATTATTGTAGTAACTCATTCAGGAGTTATTAATATTATTTATCATTTAGTTAAAAATATTGAATGGAGTAATAAAACAAAAACATTCAAGTCTGGAAATTGTAGTATTCATATTTTGAATACTAATACTAATAAATTTGAAGTTGAAAATGAAATGGGATTTTTAAGAAAAGAAAACTAAAAACATTATAAATATTGGAAAAGAGTATTTTTAATGATTGATTGAAAAAAGCATATTCTTGATTTGAATATGCTTATTTTTTATGTTTATCTTTCTTTTTGTCTTCTTCATATAAAGTAAAGTGTAAATTAATTGGAGTATAATCTCCCCAAGTTCTTGGAAGAAGAATACCACCATTCATTAAAGAACTACCTGTATATGTAATATTATCACTATCTAAAGTATAGTTATATTCTTCTTTTAAACCTCTTAATTTAATAGGGTAACGTAACATATTAGGTTCTGTTCTAAAGACTATACCTTGTACTAAAATTTCTTTTTGATCTTCAGATACAAATTCCCAAATAGCGAATTTATCATTTAGAGGGTTACTTAAACGATAATATTTACCATTATGAATTAGAGAATTATATTTTTTAAAGTTCTTAATTTGTTCTTTAACAGCTTCTTTTTCTTCATCAGTTATTTTATTTAAATTTAGTTCATATCCAAAGCTTCCAGCCATTGCGACAACAGCACGAGCTTCAATTGGAGTAGTTCTACCTGTTTGATGATTAGGAACAGCTGAAACATGACTTCCTACAGTTGAAATAGGGTAGAAGAAAGATGTACCATATTGTATTTTTGTACGTTCATAAGCATCGGTATCATCACTACACCAAATTTGTGGAGTATAATACATCATACCAGCATCAAATCTTCCGCCACCACCACTGCAGCCTTCAAATAGAACATCAGGGAAGTTTTGATTTAATCTTTCAAGTAATTCATAAAGTCCTAAAACAAAACGGTGAGGCATTTCATTTTGTCTATCACTCGGTAATAAATTTGTATACCAATCACTAATACTACGATTAAAATCCCATTTTATATAAGTTACATTAGCACTATTTAAAATGTTACTAATACATTTATATAAATAATCAATAACTTCTGGATTAGTCATATCTATTAATAATTGTGAACGACTTCTATTAGGTTTTCTATTAGGTATTTTGATAGCCCAGTCAGGATGTTTTCTATATAAATCACTATCTTCAGAAATCATTTCTGGTTCAAACCAAATTCCAAACTTCATACCTAAAGAATTAATACGATCAACTAATTTTTTTAGTCCACCATGAATTTTGTTCTCATTAACAAACCAATCTCCAAGTCCAGAAGTATCACTATCACGTTTACCAAACCAACCATCATCAAGGACCATCATATCAACACCAAGTTGAGAAGCTGTTTTCGCAATATCAAATATTTTTTCTTCATCAAAATCAAAATAGGTAGCTTCCCAGTTATTAATAAGTACAGGTCTATTAATTAATTTATATTTACCACGACAAACATTGTTTCTAATTATTTTATGAAAATTATGTGATAAAGTTTCAAGACCAGTTGAACTAAAAGATAAAATAACTTCTGGAGTATAGAATTTTTCATGTTCTTTTAACTCCCAACTAAATAGTTCCGGATTAATTCCCATAACTAAACGAGTTTGATTTAATTGATCTACTTCAATTTGTGTTTTAAAGCTACCACTATACATTAAAGCGGCACCTAAACATTCTCCATGAGTTTCAGTACAATCTTTACTACAGATAATTACACTAGGATTTTGTTGATGACTAGAAGTTCCTCTAGTACTAGAAGATTCTTGAATACCATGAATGAGTGGAGTACGTTCATAAACTCTTTCCATAGTGTGTCTTCCATGAAAATGAATCCATTCATAATCTCCATAAGGAATATCAAGACAAAGACTCGCAGCTTGAGTTAGGGTAATAGGTAAGGAATCATTATTTTCAATGACTACACTTCTAGTAATTATATCTAAATCTTCAAAAACACTATATTTTAAAATAACTGAAATATTAGAGGCTGTATCTTTTAAAGTTATAGCTAAACTATTAACTTCTTCTTTATCAGCATACACTGCTGGAAGTCCCGGTATGGAATATTTTCCCTCTGTAATTTCATAGTCTTCGTAACGTAAATCTAAAGCAATACTTCCATTATTATGCTTAGCTGCTACTGAAGATATTCTATAATCTCCAACTCCAAAAGTAGAGTATTCTTGTGGTAAAGTATCTAAAGAATAGGTTCTATCATCTTTTACTTCTTCTATATTACCTGAAAAGCCAACATCAGGATAATCAAGTAAATATTCCATATTACCATTTGTTTTAGCACCATACCATATATGTTTTAATATTTTGAATTTATCAGCTTTAATTTGATATAAAGTATTTTTAGTTTCTAGAAAAAATACTACTTCATTATTTTCTTTTTTAACACGAATTCCCATATTTATCTTCCTTTCTTATCATCATAATAATAACATCAATATTAAATTTTATAAATAATAAGTAGAAAACTTAAAATCGTTTTACATAATTTTGCATAGTAAAATAATAAATTAAGAGGAATACAAATACCTAAAAGTGTGGTACAATAAACTTGTATGATAAAGGTGGTTGTATTTATATGAAAAAAGAAAGTAAAGTTTTAATTTATAGTATGATTAATAATGTTATTATTGCCACTGCGAAAATTGTGTGTGGGTTCTTTTATGGAATGAATTCTCTTTTTGCAGATGGTCTACATACTTTAAGTGATTTTGTTACGGATATTGTCTGTTTAGTGGGTGCTAGAATAGCGAAAAAGAAACCAACTAAATCTCATCCGTTTGGTTTTGGAAAAATTGAATATTTAGCTAATTTATTTATTGGAGTAGTTTTATTCTTATTAGCGTTATTTATTATGATTAGTGGTATTTTAAAGAAAGGAACAGTCCCACCACTTTCTATTCTTTGGTTATTACTTACTGTCAGTATTCTAAAGTTTATTGCCATATATGTTATGCATGAAGTGGGTCGTGAAATTAATAGTCAACTTCTTATTACTTCTGTTGAAGAATCAAAGGCTGATTTATATTCTACAGTAGGTGTGGCTATTGTGGCGATATTATTACAATTTAGTTCTGCATTACCATTCTTAAGATATGCCGATATGATAGGATCTATTTTAATAGGAATTATGATTTTAAAATCTTCTTTAAAAGTAATTATTAGTAATTCTCTTTCTTTAATAGGGGAAGTTGAAAAAGAAAAAGAACCAATTGAAAAAGTAGAAAACTTCTTAACTAAATATAAAGCTATTAAAGATAAAGAAGTAATACTAATTAAGTATGGGGCATATTATAAATTACAGTTAATGTTAGATCTTGATAACAAACTAACTTTAAGACAAGTAATTAACTTAGAAAATAAAATAAAAAAAGAAATACTTAGGCATTATTCTTTAAAAGTAAAACATGTAACAATTTATATAAATCATCACAAATAAAGAGGAACTATTTACTAGTTCCTCTTTCAACTCTTCTTTTAATTAATTCTAATATTTGATTTTGTAAAGCTGTATCAGCTTCTTTCCATACAATTTCAAAAAATACTCCCATACCAGGAAGAGTAACTTCATCTTGTTCTTTTACAGATTCCTCGATAGCATTTCTAAGACTATCATAGTCATCTCCTTGAAAATTATTAATAATATGTTCTCTAATATTCATATCCATATAAAATTCCTCCTAAATTTATATTTTTCCATTTGACAGATTTTATTCATAAATTTAAAAAAATATTTTAAAGAAGAACAATTTATAGTATAATCATAATATGAAGGAGGAATAAATATGGTAGTTTTAATCATAATAGTTGCACTTGTAGTAGTACTATTATTATGGTATGTAGCAACTTATAATTCATTAATAGGTCTTAGAAATAGAGTAAAAGATCAATGGGCACAAGTTGATGTTCAATTAAAAAGAAGAGCTGATTTAATTCCTAATTTAGTTGAAACAGTAAAAGGATATGCTAAACATGAATCTGGTACTTTAGAAGCGGTAATTAAGGCTCGTAATGAATTTGTTTCTGCATCAACACCAGAAGAAGAAATTGAAAAGAGTGGGGAATTAACTAAATGTTTAAGTAAACTTATGATGCTTACTGAAAATTATCCTGATTTAAAAGCTAATGAAAACTTTTTATCTTTACAAAATGATTTAAAAGATACAGAAGATAAAATCAGTACTATGCGTCAATTTTACAATGATACAGTTTTAAAATATAACAACAAAGTAGAAACAATCCCATCTAATATCGTTGCAAATATTGGACACTTCAAGCAAGAAAAATTCTTTGAAGTAACTGGTGAAGATAGAGAAACACCTAAAGTTTCATTCTAATAACTTGCTTTTAAGCAAGTTTTTTACTTTATAAAGGGGAATGTATTATGAAAAAAATAAACAAAATATTTTTATTTATATTAGTATCTAGTTTTTTCTTATTTCCAAAAGATACTTATGCTTTAGGAGCAGGAGAAACTAGAAAATTATATATGAATTTTGATATTCAAGTTAATGGGGATTTAAAAGTTTATGAAGTTGCTGAACTTAATCCTACTTATAATGGTAGATTAAGAACTTTGGCATATAAAAACTTAGAAGCTTCACAATTTAATGGCTCTAAAGAATCATTTAATGGTAGTGATATTTATAATGCTGATGGGATATCTGATTTAGTAGTTTCTGATGTTGATATGAGTCAAGTAAATCCTTTAAATTTAAGAAATCTTAATTTAGGTAATCCTTATATACTTACATATAATGATGAAACTGGTAATAGTGGTTATTATCAGTCTAGTAATACAAGTGATGGAATATCGCTTAGAATTTTTAATACTTCCAATACTGCTAGAGCTTTTTATTTAGCCTATACTTATAAAAATGCTGCTGTAGTTCATGATGATGTCGCAGAAGTAGCGTGGAATATTTTAGGTGATAGTTATGCAGATGAAATAGAAGAGTTAGTAGTTTATGTAAATCTACCACGAAATGATAAAAGTATGCGTACTTGGCTTCGTGGTCCACTTGATGGTTATATTGAAAGAGTAGATGATAAAACAGCTAAAATAACTTATCATAATCTAAAAGCTGGAAATGCAATTTCCTTTAGAATGATGTTTGATACAAGTCTAGTTCCATTTTCTACTAAATTTAGTGAGGTAGATGGTAAAGATAATATTATGGCTGTTGAACAAGAAGCGGCTGATGCTGCTAATGCTCAAAGACAAAGAGCTAGATTAGTACAAGGACTTATTAAATATGGAACCATTATTTGGTATGTAGGAATCTTTATTCTAATTATATTAGTTATAAAAGATAAAAAGAAACGTGAACAATGTGATTTTAATATGGATTATTACCGAGATTTTCCAGGTGAATATGGTCCTGAAGTATTAGAGTATTTAATGAAAGAACAGGTTACTGAAACCTCATTAAGTGCCTCACTTTTAAATCTTATTGATAAGGGTGCTGTTACAGTAGAAGAGGATCCTAAAGATAAAAAGAACTTTATATTTACTAAAGTAGATGAGAAGGATAATATTTTAACTAAAGCTGAAACTTTACTAGAACATCTAATCTTTGAAATAGTTGGTAAAGATAATAAAGTAGAATTAAATGCTATTAAAAATTATGGTAAATCATATAGTGCAGCTAATAAGTTTTTAACAGCCTTTAATAAATGGCAAGCAGAAGCTATATCAGAAGGAGAAAAAGAAGAGTTTTATACTTCATCTCCGGCTATTCACAAAACTACCATAGGAATAAGTTTTATAGGAATTATCTTAACTGTTTGTGCAGCTTTATTAGAAAGTGATTTTCTTCCTGCTTATTTTGCTGTTGTATTTGCAATTATAATAATTATAGTATTAATAGGTTTTAAATACAGAAGTCCAAAAGGAGTATTACAATATAAACAATGGACAGCTTTCAAAAACTTTTTAAAGGATTTCGGAACTATGGATGAAAAAGAGTTACCAGAAATTATTATTTGGGAAAAATATTTAGTTTACGCAACTGTTTTAGGTTGTGCTGATAAATTAGAACGTGATATGAAAACTCGAATTGATCAAATGAATTTAGATAGAGAGATGTATAATGATCCATATTATTACGGATATTATCACAGAATGTTTATCTATAATTCATTTGGAAGAGGTCTTAGACAAGGTGTCCAACGATCTTATAGTAATTCCGTATCTTCAAGAGTAGCTAATTCTTCTAACTCCAGTGGTGGAGGATTTGGTGGAGGAGCTTCTATGGGAGGCGGATCTTTCGGTGGAGGTGGTGGCGGAGGCCACTTCTAAAAGGTATTTTTAATACCTTTTTTATTTATAAGGAAAGTGCGTTTAATCTAAAAAAGAAAAAAACATAATCAAAAAAGATTATGCCAAGACAAA
>CANRDQ010000012.1 GCA_947629395.1 uncultured Bacilli bacterium | reverse complement strand
CCGTTAAATCCATCAAGTATAGGAGATAAATAACATTTTTCTCCTCTTAAATTAAATTCTGTTACATCGGTGTACCATTTTTCATTTGGTCTATCTGCATAAAATTCACGGTTAATATAATTATCAGCTATCTTACCAACTGTTCCTTTATATGATGAATATTTTCTTTTGTTTCTTTTTAATGGTTTTAATCCTAATTTAACCATTAATCTATAAACTTTTTTATGGTTAACATTATATCCTTGATTTTTAAGTTCTAATGTTATTCTTCTATATCCATATCTTTGTTTATGATAGAAAAATATTTCTTTAATTTTTTCTATTATTTCAATATTTTTATTGTCTTTATCTTCTTTTGATAAAGTATAATAGTAAACTGATTTGGCTAATCCAGATATTTGTAGAAGAATCTTTAATGGATATTTTAGCCGCAGTTCCTTTACAACAGTTACTCTTTCTTCTGTTGTTGATTCTTCCTTGCTTGAACAACGGCTCTCAATTTTTTTGAGTATTCTAATTCCGCCTTTAAATATAAATTTTCTTTTTCTAATCTTTTTATCTTCTCTTTGTCTGTTTCGATTTCTTTTTTCTTGGTTACTTTCATAGTTGGACTCCTTCCTCGTTTTCGTTCAACTATATTGTAACCCATTTCTTTATATTTTTTAATCCAATTTTGTAACATTCCGCAACTTAACAGACCTTCATCTATTGCTACAAAATATAAAGATTCATTATTTATTAGAACTCTATTAATAATTTGTTCTTTTTGATAAGGATGATAGTATTTATTTTTATTTGTTCTTAAAATATCATAACCATGTTTATCTATTAATGCTGTTAGGTAATTAACACCACTTTTTCTTATTTTGTATTTTTTACTTAAATTACCTATACTCATACCTTGTTTTTTATCCTCATATAAATTAATTTTATCTTCATAAGTTAATTTAGACATATAAAAACCTCGTTTCTATTTTGTCCAAGAAACGGGGTTCATATCACAGGTATCTCTACTTTTGTTCAGCTTTTTCTATTTTTAAAGTATTAGCATCTTTATATTTTTCATCAATAACTACTTCAATACGATGAGTCTCTTTACTAGGAATATTAGCCATAGATGCTACTTGTGATCCCATTTTTTTATCACCTTCAGCATAGAATACTATATTTACTATCCCCTCTTCAAATGTAGTAGCAGAATTATTGACAACATTAGCGGACAATACTGTTACTTTATCTCTACTTTCGATATTTATATCTTTGAATGTTAAACCTTCATAAGTTTTATCTTTTACTAATTCTTTAGATATTCCATTTTCATTTTTAACTGGTTCTTTATTTTGATCACTAAGACTAGATATACCAAATCCTGCAATTGCGACACCTATAATAAAAACTATAACTAAAGCAATCAACATATGTTTACTATTGTTAGTATTTGTTTTTGAATTCTTTTTCTTTTCACTAGCTTTAACCATTTTTATGTCTCCTATCCTACTATAAACTATACTATTATTATAACCGTAAAACAAAAAAAAAGAAACTAAATATTCATTTTTTTTACAAAATATTCATTTAATTCCTCTTTAACTACATAAATCATATCATTAACTTTATCTAGTTCTTTTATATATTCATGATAAATTGGTATTTCTTTTAATTTTTGGTTTATTTCTTTTAGTTTAGCTTCTACTTTTTCATCTTTGTTACTTTTAATATATTCTTGTTGAGTCTTCTTTATTTCTTTAATTAAAGACTGAATATTAGAATTATCTTTCATTTTATCTTTTAAGAGTATTACTTTTTTATATTCAGGAGTGTTTTCGATATAGTTTTTTAAATCGATAACTGCTGTTTCTAAAGATTTATTCATCAACTTCTCCATCTAAACTCCATGTTTTGGCACTAGTAATAACTACAGGAACGATACTTCCTACTTCGATATTTTCTCCTGTGAAGTTAACTAATTTATTACCTTCTGTATATCCAAAGTAATGGTCTTTTTTCTTTAAGGAAACACCTTCAACTAAGACTTTTTCTACTTTACCAAGTAAAGCTTCATTATTTTTTAAGAAATAGTGATTAACAATTTTATTTAATCTTTGTAATCTTTCTTCTTTTTCGGCTAGTGGTGTTGCATCTTTTAAACGACAAGCGGCTGTTCCTTCTCTTTTAGAGTATATAAAAGTAAAAGCATTATCATATTTACAAGTTCTAGCTAAATCTAATGTTTCTTCAAAGTCTTCTTCAGTCTCTCCTGGAAAACCAACAATAATATCAGTAGAAATAGCAATATTTTTTACTTTCTTTTTTAATTTATTGAAAAGTGTTAGGTATTCTTCTTTAGTATAACGTCTTCCCATAAGTTTTAAAACTCTACTACTTCCTGATTGTACAGGTAGATGAACACTAGGCATGATATTATCATATTTTCCAATAACATCTATCATTTCATCTGTAAAATCCCAAGGATGACTAGTTACAAAACGAATTCTAGCAATACCTGTTTTAGCGACATCTTCTAGTAATTGGCTAAAACCATAATCATCATATAAGTCTTTTCCATAGGCATTAACATTTTGACCAAGTAAAGTTATTTCTTTATAACCATCTTTTATTAGGTCGTTTACTTCTTTTAAAATATATTCACGAGTTCTACTTCTTTGTCTTCCTCTAGTAAATGGTACAATACAATATGTACAGAATTTATCACAACCATAAATAATATTTACATAGGCTTTATAAGTAGTATCTCTTTTAGCGGGCATATCTTCAACTAGATCTAATTCTTCAGAATAAACTTCTATTTCTTGTTTTCCACTATTATAAGCTTTATCTACAAGTCTAGGTAAATGATCAATATTATGAGTACCAAAGACAAAATTAACATGCTTATATTTTTTTAGTATTTCATCAACTACTACTTTTTCTTGAGCCATACAACCACAGATACCTACTAGTAGGTCTTTTTTTGTTTGCTTTAGATGTTTTATTCTACCTAACATACCAAAAGCTTTATTATGAGCATTTTCTCTTATAGAACAAGTATTAAGTAAAATTAAATCACAGTTTTCATAATCATCAGTTTCACTAAAACCAAGTTCAATAAGCATAGCACGTAAAGCTTCACTATCATGTTCATTCATTTGACATCCATAAGTTTTTAAAAAGAACTTTTTACCTTGATATTTACCTATTAAATCTTTTTCAATATCGTAAGTAATTATATTATTATTCTTTTCAGTTCTATTTTTAGCTGTGGTATAATCTGGTAATTTCATACCTATCACTCCGTTTCCACATATATTTTACATTAAAAGCTACTTTTTTACAATGAAAAAATAATACCCAATCTACTAAGTAAATTGAGTATTATTATATATATCTAATAATTTTATTTATTTAATTCTTTTAATGTTTCGATTACTTTTCTCATTTCTAAATCATATTTAATCATATCAAGACCACCGAATTGATTTACTAATTCTTCTTTTGGCATTTGATATTTGTCTGCTAAATCTTGAGCTTCTTTTTCTACTTCTTCATCTTTAACTTCGATTTTTTCTAATTTCATGATTTCTTCTAACATTAAACGATATAAAACATTAGAATAAGCTTCTTTTTCCATTTGACTTCTTAAAGCAGCTTCATCACTAGCAGTAAATTGATAGTAAACTTCAAGAGAAATTCCTTGCATTCTTAGTTGTTCTTCAAATCTCTTCATTAAATGATCAACTTCATGATTTACCATTTCTTCAGGAATATCAACTTCTACTTGTTCACCAATCTTTTCTAATAACTTATCAACATAAGCATTTTCTGCTTGCATTTCTTTTTGTGATTTAATATTAGCTTTGATTTCTTTTTCTAATGATTCTTTAGAATTAACATTTTCCATACCTAAATCTTCAAAGAAGTCTTCATCTAATTCTCTATTCTTTTTAGTTTTTACTTCTTCTACTTTAACAGTAAATACAACTGGTGCTCCTGCTAAATCTTTAGCATGATAATCTTCAGGGAAAGTAACATTAATATCTTTTTCTTCTCCTGCTTTCATACCAATAAGTTGTTCTTCAAAACCTGGAATAAAGGTATTACTTCCGATTTCAAGTGAATAGTTTTCTCCTTTTCCACCTTCAAAAGCAACTCCATCTTTTTTACCTTCAAAGTCAATAACAGCTATATCTCCATTTTCAACTTTTCCGTCTTTAGTAACAACTTCAGCAAAATGCTCTAATAGATGACCTATTTCATGTTCAATTTCTTCTTTTGTTACACTAACTTTTTCAGGTTTTACACCTAATCCTTTATACTTTTTGATTTTTAATTCTGGTTTTGTAATAATTTTAAATACAAATTCAACACCATTTTCATCTAATGATTTTAAATCAACATCAGGTTGAACAACTGGTTCTAATTTAGATTCTTCCATAGCTTTCATGTAAGCTTCTTGTAAAACGTGGTCAGCAGCAGGAATAAAAAGAGCTTCTTTACCAAAATGTTTTTCAAAAATATCTCTTGGTACTTTTCCTTTTCTAAATCCATCTACTTTAGCATCTTTTTGTTTTTCTTTGAATGCTTTATCTAAAGCTTTTGTCCAGCTTTCTCCTTCTATTTTGATTGTAACTTCATGTTTATTTTTTGACATATTATCCCTCCAACAACGTATATTATAACGTAATTTACTAATTTAAACAACATCAATTTTCATTTTTTGTTAGATATTACTTTATTTTGGGTACAAAAAGAAAAATTACTTGTATTAATCAAGTAATTTTACCAACCAGTACGTAATACTGTAAAGGTTACATTTCTAGATACACCACTTACTCGTGTATCTACTGTGAATAAAAGGTCAAATAGGAACTTTCCATTAAACCCTATATCCCCACCTCTATCTAAAACAATCGCAATCATAGGGGAAGACGAAAAAATTGATGGCGAAATTCTAACTATTGTTCCACATGGAAAATCTGTATCTGCCGCAACTATTCTGACATTTCCATATTGACTATCATGATAATACATTGTATTTAAAGCTTTAACATTATAATAACTTCTATCTGGAAGACGACAACTAAGTGTACCTCTACAATCAGGACAATCTGGTTTATAACCACTTAAACTACCAACATAAGAATTACTAGGTTGAGAAGGTGCTGGAGAAGGACTACTTACTGAAGGAGTTTTTGGTGATTGTGGTATATCTTTGACTTTTTCTACTTTAACAACTTCTTCTACTTTCTCTTCGGCTTTAGGAGTCTCTTCTAATTCTTCAGTTTTTTCTGACTCTTCTTCTTTTGTTTCTTCTTGTTTAATTTCAGTTGGTGCTACTGTTCTATTGGCCATAACATATTGTGTATTTAATTTTTTTAATTCTCTATTAGAGCTTGCTGAAAACGTGCTAGGCTTTGCTTCTAACACACTTAGGGGAATCATTATTAATAAACAAGTATTTAAGAAATAAATTAAATATTTCATAATAAAAACTCCTTTACAATTATATGTTAACATATGTAAAGGAGTTTTACAATCAGTTGGCACAAACTACCATGTATATCATTGTAAACTATTTAGCTTGTCTACGACATTCAAATCCTGATTCTTTCATAGATGTTTCAATCTCTGAAATTTTTTGATCTAATTTATATTGAGGATAAGTTCCACCTACTTCTGCAAAAGCAGCTTTGGCTTTATCAGTATTAACAGATTCATAGTCTATTGTTTGTACAGTTCTTTGGAAAGTACTGTTAGAATTACAAGAAACTTTAATTCCACTTAAACCTTGAGTCTGTTCTTCTAAGTTTTCACATTCTTGTTGAGCAGAACTTATAGTATCATTTTGTTCATTAGTGGAAACTTTGGCAGTTCTCTTATAACTTTTTAATAATTCTTTAGAAAACTCAAATTCATCAGTAGTCTGATAAGTTATTTTTCCATCTTCTTTTTCTAATTCACAATACAAAGTTCCTGTTTCGATAACTTTCTCTTTTTTATTAAATCCTTCTGTACTTAAATATTCATTTATTTCAGGTAAAAAGTAGATAAAAACTGCTAAAATGATAAAAAATATTCCTACAAAAAAGTATTGTACTTTCTTTTTGAAAGTCAATGGTTCTGATTGTACTGGCTCAACTACTTCCTCTTTCTTCTCTTCTTTTTTACCATTATTTAATGTTGGTCTTTGATTTGGTGGTTGTATCACCGTTTGTTTAGGTTGTTCTACATTATTTTGTGGTTGAGCTGAGGCATTAATTACCTGTGGTTGTTGATTATTAGTATTAAGAACTTCTACATTATTATTAGCGTTATTATTAGCGTTATTATCGGAAACATTTATAACAGTAGTATTATTTGGATTAACATTATTATTTGGTTGTTCATTTACTGGTGTATTATTGATCTGATCTTGCTTATTTTCTGGCTCATTCACACTGATCATCTCCCTCTTTTTATGTCTTTATTATATTATAAAGATTTTCTTTTTTCAATTACTTTCTTAACTTATTTATTTGGCTTTGATAATCTTCGCTATTAAGAATAAAACTTCCACTAACTAAGATATCAGCCTCTTGACATAAGTCTTTTGTTTTATCATTGATACCACCATCAACACAGATTAGAGCTTTACTATTATATTCTTTTAGTAATGTTCTTAATTCTTCAATCTTTTGTGGTGTTTCTTCTATAAATGGTTGTCCTCCGGCACCTGGTACTACAGACATTACTATGATTAAATCAATAAGTGGTAAATATGGTACTAAATCTTTTACAGGAGTACTTGGATTAATTGCAACTCCACTTTTAATTCCAAATTCTTTAATATAATTTAATAGTTTTTCGATATCCTCAGCTAGTTCTAAATGAATAGTTATATATTCTGCATTAAGTGTTGCATATTTTTCTATTAAACTTTTAGGTTTCTCTACCATTAAATGAACATCTAATCTTTTATCTGTATATTTATAAATGTTTTTCATTTCACTAAATGGTAAACTTTTATTTTTAACAAATTTTCCATCCATTACATCTACATGGATAAAATCGGTATCTGTTTTGTTTAATTTAGTTAAATCTTGAGGAATATTTTTACTACTTAAAAATGAAGTTGAAATTAACATACTTACCTCCTATTATTATTTAAAGTATTGATAATTTTTTTATAGTTTTCATAACGACTTTTTAATATTTTATTTTCTTCTACGGCTTCTATTACACAACATTCTTTTTCATTAAGATGCATACAATCTTTAAAAGGACAAGGGAAATCACTAAATTCAATAAAGGAATCCCTTATTTCTTCTTTTGTAAAATTACTAAAATCTAAAGCTGAAAAACCAGGAGTATCTAATACCTTTCCATCAGCAAAGTTAAATAATTCTACTACTCTAGTTGTGTGTCGACCTCTTCCTAAGGCTTTAGAAATTTCACCAGTTTGTAAATTCCATTCAGGATTCAACTTATTTAATAGTGTTGATTTTCCTGCTCCTGTTTGTCCTGTAAAGACAGTTGTCTTGCCTTGTAATAAATGTTTTATTTTATCTATATCTTGATTGGAAATTACTTTATAACCTAATCTTTCATAATATTTAGTATATTCTAAAATGTTAGTTAATTCATCTTTAGTAAGTAGATCTTCTTTAGTAAGACAAATAATTACTTCGGTATTGTGTATTTCCATTAAAGAAATTAATTTATCTAATAAATCAAGAGAAAAATCAGGATCTTTTAAACTAGTAATTAAAATAGCCTGATCTATGTTCGCTACTACTGGTCGCTCAAAGAAGTTCTTACGAGGAAGAACTTCTTCAATTACAAGATTATCTTTATCAAATAAAACATAATCTCCGACTAGTGGTATTATTTTTTGATTTCTTATTTTACCTCTGCAGGTACAATTAAATTGTTTATTTTCACATTCAACAACGTGAATGTTACGAATAATTTTGATAATTTGTCCCTTCATATAACACCTTTTACTATTCTATTTTTGGTTCACATTGTTGAGTAGCATCATTCCATACTTGATTAGGATCAGTACATGTTTTCTCCTTTGTTTCTGCTGGTGGAGTTTGTGGTATTGGGTCAGCTTTCTTTCCAACTGTTACGGTAAGTTTAGCACCTCTAACAAGTGGACTTCCAGCAGCACGAGATTGACCAATAACTTTTCCTATTAAACTAGAATCATTTACGCCTTGATATTCTACATTCAAAACTAATCCATATTTATCAGCAAAAGCTTGAGCATCCTCTAAACTCCAATTTTTTCCTTGCATATCAGGAAATTCTTCTTCTAAATCTGGGATAAACAAAGTGATTGAATCTCCTTTTTTAACTTTTGATCCTTTAGCTAAACTTTGACCAATTATTTCTTGAGCTTCATGTTCTTCATTATCTCCTGGATCTCTTTTAGCAATAGTAACATTTAATTCATGTACTTCTTCTAGTAAAGTTTGAACTTCTATATAATTTCTACCTACATAATCTTCAATAGTATATGTTTCTTCACCTTTTGATTTATACAAGGTTATCTTTGTTCCTTTTTTAACAGTTCTACCAGCAGCTGGGTCTGTTTTAACAATTCTGTTTTTCTTTATTTTCTTACTGCTTACAGTCTTAATAGTTTTATTAACTTTAAATCCAGCTTTTTCTAATTTATCTTGAGCTTGTGATACTTTTAATCCTTTAACACTTGGAACTTTTACATCAGGTTCATCAATTATCTTTGGTACAACAAAGAATGTTATAAGTAAACCTAAAAGAATTACTCCAAAAATTCCTCCTAAGATAACAGCAGCTTTTTGTTTTTTATCTAGCTTTTTCCATTTACTAGTTTTCTTACCTTTTGGTTCTGCTTTAGGTGTTTCTTTATCAATATCACTTAGTTTCTTTACTGGTTTAGTACTACCATCAATATCTCCTTCAGGATATTTATATTTATAAGGTTCTTCATCCATTCTATCATCATCTAGAGCAGTTAATAAATCTTCATGCATAGCTCTAGCATCTTCATATCTATTTTTAGGATTTTTGGCAGTTGATTTTAAAATTATATTTTCAATACTTTGAGGTATTGATGAATCAGAATCCATTAAATTTGGTAATGGTTCTTTCATGTGTTTTAAAGCTATTTCAACAGCACTATCTCCTTTAAATGGTAAACTACCACTTAATAGTTCATAGAAGATAATACCCATAGAATAAATATCACTTTTTATAGTTGAACCTTTTCCATTTGCTTGTTCTGGCGGCAAATAATGAACAGATCCCATTACTGAATTTGTTTGTGTAAGTTGTGTAGAGTTTAAGGCCATTGCAATACCAAAGTCAGTAATTTTAACTTGTCCATCATCTTGAATCATAATATTTTGAGGTTTTAAATCACGATGGATAATATAGGAATCGTGAGCATGAGCCATACCATCAGTAAGTTGAAGCATAATATCAATTGCTTCTGATAAGGTAAGATTTCCACGTTTCTTTAATAACTGTTTTAAGGTTTTTCCTTCTACATATTCCATTACAATATAGTAAAGTCCATTATCTTCTCCTACATCATACATTTCAACAATATTAGGATGTGAAAGACTGGAAGCAGAAAGAGCCTCTCTTTGAAAACGTCTTACAAACTTCTCATCATTAGATAAATCTCCTCTTAAGATTTTGATTGCTACCTTACGTTCTAGGATGGTATCATGAGCTAAATAAACATTAGCCATTCCACCTTCACCAATACTTTTGATTATTTGGTAACGCTCATTAATAAAATCTCCCTTAGTCACCATACTACTCGCCACCTACCTTATCACGAATCAAATATGCAACCGAAATATTATCTGTTCCACCCCTGTTATTTGCCTTTCTAATTAAACGAATTACTTTATCTTCAATATCAAGATCACTTGTTAATACTCTTTCAATTTGCTCTTTATCTAACATATTAGTAAGTCCATCACTACAAAGAACAAGTTCACTTACTTCCATATCACAATCAAATATGTCTATATCAATTGGATCATTGGCACCAAGTGCTTTCATTAAAACATTTTTCTTAGGATGATTACTAGCTTCTTCTTTAGTTAACTCTCCAGCACTTACTAGTAAGTTAACTAAAGTATGGTCATAAGTTACTTTATGAAGTTTACCATCTTTAATAACAAAGCCACTAGAATCTCCTATATTTCCAAATAAGATATAATCATTAGTAACAATAGCCACAACTAAAGTTGTACCCATTCCCTTGCTTTCTGGATGTTCTTTTTCATGTCTAAAGATTAATGTGTTTATTTCTTTGGCACAATCCCTTAGCCAATTAACGGCATCTACTTTAGTCATATTAAAAAATGTTTCGTTAAAGTGTTTTCCTAAATAACTAATAGCTATAGATGAAGCTACCTCTCCAGCACAATGACCTCCCATTCCGTCAGCGATGGCCATCAAGTAATCATTGTTATTATTTTTTACAATTATGACGCTGTCTTCATTGTGATCTCTTACTTTTCCAGCATCTGTTAGATAAAAAGATTTCATAGTTCCTCCTTCTTACTTCTAAGTTGTCCACATGCAGCACTGATGTTGCTACCAAACTCTCTCCTGATTGTTACTTGTATATGATTTTTCTTTAGTATATCACAAAATTTCATAATTTGCATCGGTTTACTACGATTAAACTCAAGTTTTGAATTATTATTGTATGGAATCAAATTAACATAACAATTTATACCACGAATTAGTTTAACTAATTCTAAAGCATCGCTATCTTTATCATTAATTCCATCTAGTAAAATATATTCAAATGTTAAACGTCGATTAGTTTTTTCAACGTATTTTTTTAGTATAGGCATTAATTTACTTAATGGATAAACTTTATTAATAGGCATTAGTTTACTTCTTAACTCATCATTAGGAGCATGAAGACTAATAGCTAAGTTAACTTGCCCTTTAAAATTCATGAATTCTTCTATTTTAGGAATAACTCCACAAGTTGAAACTGTCATGTGGCGTGTTCCTATGGCTAAACCTTTAGGATCATTCATAATTTGTAAAAATTTCATAACATTATCATAATTATCAAATGGTTCTCCTATTCCCATAATAACTATGTGAGAGATTCGTTCTTTTAAGTCCTCTTCAACAGCTAAAACTTGTCTAACCATTTCACCAACTTCTAGATTACGAACTTTCTTTACTCTACCACTTTCACAAAAAGCACATCCCATATTACAGCCAACTTGACTAGAAATACAAATACTATTTCCATAATCATGTTTCATTAAAACTGACTCAATACAGTTACCATCATCTAACAAAAATAAATATTTATTTACATCAACATCTTTTTCTAATTTTAATGTTTTAAGTTCTTTAATTTCTAAATCTTGTTTTAAAACTTCTAAAAAATCTTTTTTTATATCTGTAACTTCTTGATAAGAATGAATCTTTTTTTGATATAACCAAGTAAATAGTTGATCTGCATGAAACTTTTTCTCACCATGATCAATAAAATAATTTTCTAAATCTTCTTTTGATAAATCATAAATACTTTGCATAAACTTCACTTCCGACCTATATTGTACCAAACTATAAAATTTTAGTCTATTATTTAGGTTCTTCTATTTCTTTTATATTTCCAAAATCACTATAACTTAAAGAAATATTAACATTTTTTAAGTTAGGATTTTTATATAAAGCATAACTATTTAGAGAATAATCTATCTTTTCAACATAAGAGTTCTCATCCATGGTAATAACAATTTGATTAGGAACATCATCTAAATCGACGATATTATTGGAAATAATTTTTTCAAGGGTTGAAGTAGATATTTGATATGTATAAGATTTACTATCATCTTGAAATTCTGTTTTAGACATAAAGGTAGCTTTAGAAAGTATTTTCTTAATATTATTAACATCTAAAAATTCATAAAAGACATAAGGATTATTACATTTATTCCAAACACCATTTTGTTTTTGCATGAATAAATTTGTATAGCCATAATAATCTTCTACTACATTATTAGAACTCTTAGAAAAAATTTGTCTTACACCATTTTGATCACCTGTATAGGTATACATAATATTATTGATATTATACTTGTAATCAAAATGAAAATTACCATCTTCTAATTTTCCTAAATTATAATAGTGCTTAGGTCTAGCTTGGGGAACTTGATTCTTGGGAGTGGCAGGAGTCATTCTAAATAATAAGGCAAGTACTAGAAAAAATATGAAATAAAAGCCAAAGAATAATACTGGTTTGCTTTTTGGACTTTTTAAAAATTCACTTATTTTCTCTGGATCAAAATTTTTCATAATATTCACCTATTTAAATATTTTACCAATTAAACTGTCTTTATCTATTCCGTTTAAATAATCTTTAACTTTAACTTTATTTTTTCCTTCTATTTTTATTTCGTTAATAATGATTTCTCCATCTTTGGTACTAACACCAATTCCATCTTTATATACTGCGACAATTTCTCCATTAAGAGCTTTAGTATAAACTCTATCTGCCATACTAGCTTTATATACTTTTATAATTTTATCATCTAAGGTTGTAAAAGCGGCAGGAAAAGGATTAAGTCCTCTTATATGATTAAATATTTCTCTAGTATTTTTATTAAAATCTATTTTTTCATCTTCTCTTTTAATATTATAAGCATATGTTACTTCATCTTCATTTTGTTTTGTTCTTTCAATATTACCAGAAATAATATTAGGCATTGTTTCAAGTAATAATTCACGTCCCATTATACTTAATCTATCATGAAGACTTCCAAAAGTATCATCATCAGTAATAATTGTTTCTTTTTGACTGATGATATCTCCAGCATCCATCTTTTCTGCCATAAACATAATGGTAATACCTGTTTTTTGATAGCCATCTATAATGGATTTTTGGATTGGTGCGCCTCCTCTTAATTTAGGAAGAAGTGAAGCATGAACATTAATACATCCATACTTAGGAGCTTCTAGTATTTCTTTTGGTACTATTTGTCCATAGGCACAAGTTACTATTATGTCTGGTTTAAGGTCTACGACATCTTGATATTCTTCTTTTATATTTGTTGGTTGTAATACTTTGATATGATTATCAAGTGCTACTACTTTAATGGGAGTATGTCTTAATTGTTGTTTTCTACCAACTTTCTTATCTGGTTGAGTTACTACTCCAATAACATTATAATTTTCAATTAATCCTTCTAGTATAGGTACTCCAAAATCTGGTGTTCCCATAAATACAACGTTTATATTCTTCATATTTTCTCCTATCTTTAGCTATAATAAGTAAGTAATATTAATAAGGTTGACCCAAGAGCAATCATTAAAAGACCTATCAATCCTAAAAAGGTAGCTTTACCATATTCGTTAACAGCTTTATCTAAATAATTAGGACATATTTCATCTTTTAAATCTTCAATATTATTTTCATTTAAAATTAATTGTGGAACTTCTTGTTTAAACATTACTTCTTCTGGTTCTTCAAATAATTCTTGATAACTTGGCATTACTTTTATATCTATTTCATCTTTGGTAAATGGTGTATATCTTTTCTCAGATATAACTTTACTTTCCATAACTTCAGAAATAGATAATACTATATCTTTATTTTCACAACCATTTAAAATTTGTCTATATTCTGATAAATAATTCATATCAAAACTACTTCTTTTAATAAAGACTATACACGGTTTACTATTATATAAATCTAATCTATTCCATTCTGAGGTTAAAGTTTTAATAATTATTTGTCCTTCATCTAAAGAAAGACCTTGTTTCTTACAAAACTTTATTATGTTTTCTCTACAAGCTTCATAATCCTTAGTACAAAAAGCATCTTGATCATAGTCTTTACCTTTCATATAAGAATTAAAAGTACAGATATCAGATAAATATTTAGGAAAGCAAATAGCATTAAAATAAGCTAAGGCTGGTGAATCTGTAACTAAAAAGTGTACATTTTCTGTAAAGTCTATTCCTAATATATTATTACATTTATGATTATTTAAAATATAGTTAATTTGTTTTAATTTATTAACAGGAATATCCATAGTTAAAGGATCTATTCCTTCTATTTCTAATTTATCTTTCATACTAGATACACAACTATAAAAATAGTATCCATTTACTACATATTTATCATAAATATAAGCTAAAATCTGTTTTTTATTTTCTACACTTTCCATATTTTCAAGATTTAGAATTCTCATAACGATTTGTCCAAGTAATTTATTTACTCCATATACTAAATCTCTATGATTATCAATTCTCTTTAATAGTCTTCTTAATTGTTGAATATAATCTTCAAAATATGATTCATCATCGATAATAATTGAGAACTTAATGATAGAATCTATAACTACTAATAAGCTATATTGATTATAGATATAAAGTTCTCCATTAGGTGAAAATTGACTTTTTTTAGAAGTAAATCTAATATCATTTAATACTTCATGTAAAAAATCTTTTACGTCAGTTCTCTTTAATATTTTCTCTAACATAAATTCACCTCCTATTATCACACTAATTATATCAATTTTATGTACTTTAGTCAAAATGTATAGGGTTAAAATCTAAATCAATTGTAATTTTATTATTACTTTTATAATAATCTATGATTTTGTTTAATAAGTTGTACAGCTCATCCTCTTTTTTATACTTTAAAACAATAGAATATCGATAATGAAGATTCTTCATAAAGATATTACAAGGGGTTGGCCCTAAAACAATGGTTTTTTCTAATTTTCTAGTTAAAGTATTTTTTATACGGGTTGCTTCTTTAAAGACAAGTTCACTATCTTTACCACTAATTCTTAAGTACACTAAAAAATAATATGGTGGATAATTTAACTTATGTCTAATTTTCATTTCTTCTTTGTAAAAACCTAAATAATCATGATTTTTAGCAAAGTCAATAGCGTAATGTTGGGGATTAAATGTTTGAATGATGACTTCCCCTTTTTCTTTGCTTCTACCACTTCTACCTGCTACTTGGGACAATAAAGAGAAAGTATTTTCACTACTTCTAAAATCAGGGATATTTAAACTTGTGTCCGCATTCATAACACCAACTAGAGTAACTAATTCAAAATCTAACCCTTTTGCGACTATTTGTGTACCTAGTAAAACATCATACTCATGATTTTTAAAAGCAGTTATCATCTTCCTATGCATTCCCTTTTTACTAGTAGTATCAAAATCCATTCTTAAAACTCTAATACCGGGAATTAACTTAAGTAACTCTTCTTCAATCTTTTGAGTTCCGACACCTAAATCATTAAGAGCTTTTTCGCCACATTCAGGACAGACTGTAAGATGTTTTTCTCCATAACCACAATAATGACATCTTAAAGTATTGCTTGTTTTATGATAAGTTAATGTAATATTACAGTTAGGACATTTAACAGTGTAACCACAATTTTTACAAGTAACAAAAGATGAATAACCTCTTCTGTTTAAAAGGAGAATTACTTGTTGTTTCTTTTCTACTTTTTCTTTTATTTTATCTAATAAAATTCTTGAAAAATGACCTTTACTATATTTTAATTCTTCATTCATATCAATGATATTTACTTGTGGTAGACTATTACCATTAACTCTATGTGGTAAACATAAAAGTTTATACACACCTTTTAAAGCTCTCGCAAAAGTCTCTAAAGATGGAGTAGCACTTCCCATTACTACTTTTGCATTATTCATTTTAGCTCTTTCTAAGGCTACTGTTAGAGTATTGTATCTAGGATTAGAAGAATCTTGTTTATAAGAATCACTATGTTCTTCATCTATAATGATAATTCCTAAATTTTTAAGAGGCGCAAAAACTGCTGATCTGGCTCCAATAACAATATTTACTTCTCCCCTATAGATTCTTCTATATTCATCATATTTTTCTCCATCACTTAAAGCACTGTGAATAGCGGCAATCTTATTTCCAAATCTATCTCCAAATCTTTTAACCATTTGTGGAGTTAAAGAAATCTCTGGGACTAACATAATAGCGGTCTTATTCTCTTTTAAAGTATTTTCTATCAACTCCATATATACTTCAGTTTTTCCACTACCTGTTACACCATAAATTAAGAAAGCATTTTTTTCTTTCTCTTCTAATATTTGATCAACAACATTTTGTTGTTCGGTAGTTAATTCATGAGGCTTTTTTAACTCTGAAGAATAACTAATACGATAATGTTCTTTTTTAACAGGGATTAAGATATCTTTTTTAAGTAAAGTATTTAAACTACTAGTAGAAATATCTAAAGCTTCACTTCTTTTAATCTCCCCTTTTTCATTAATTATATCTATTATTTTTTGTTGAGAAGGATTTAACTTATCTAACTTTTTAGTTCCTAATTTATAAAAAGTATCATACTTTTTAGATATAGAAGAATTAGCTTTAGCTTTTAAAGCTTTAGGTAACATTACTTGATAGCAACTAATTAAAGTAGAAAGAGTATCTTTTTTCATAAGTTTACCTAGTTCAAGTTGTTCACTATTTAAAACTATTTCTTCATCGACTATACTTTCTATACTTTTTAAATCATCATAAGAAGAGTTTTCTTTTATTTCTAAAACAAAACCTTCTAATTGTTGGTAAGCAAAAGGAACTTTGACTCTCATTCCTAATTTTATTTTACTTCTTAAGTCATCAGGAATATTATAATCAAAAATGCGATCAATATTCCTATTAGATAGTTGTACTAAAACACCAGCAATCATAATATTCCTCCTCTTTTATTTCTATTTCAATTATACCTTAATAGCTTTATATTTGTAAATTTATTAATTGGTAATTTTCTAATTTAAAATAAAACAGAAATAATAAATTCTACTTATATTTTATTATTTCTGCTTAACTATTTCTTAACTTATTCTAAAAACATCTTTCTAGTAATAAAGTTAAATACCATAACTATACCTGTCGCAATGACTTTTACTAATAAATAATGAATATGTAAAATATCAGTACCAAACCACATAATTATTTCGGTTATGATAAGACCTATAATACTTAAAACAATAAATACAACAAAGTTTCTTTTAGGATCTTTTTCTTTATCTACATCAAATACCCATTTAACACTAGCTATATAATTAAATATTACAGAAATAGTAAAACCTAAAGCTGCGGATAATAAAACACCAAAGTGTAAAAACTCTTTACAACAGAATAAAACTACATAATCAATAACAAAAGCAATTCCACCAACAACCCCAAATTTTAATATTTGTTTAATTAATTTTTTACTCATATTATTACCTCTCTATTTTCATAAATCTATTACTATTTTAAACCAAACTTGTAAAGAAAGCAAAAGAAATGAGAAAAAACTCATTTCTAACTTGTTTCGGGTACGGTTTTAAATTTAATACTGTGAAGCCAATTATTAAATTTATCCCTTATCTTTTTAGATATTTTCCTATTGGAAATAAATTTAAAGAGCTGCTGTCGAATTAATTCAATCACAGAACATACTACATATATTAAAATAGCAATTATAAATACATATAAAACAAATCTACAAGAGAACACTGGTTTATCAACTCCTAAGAATTTATAAATAATAAATCTCATATGTACATTATCATGGAACATATAAATACCCATAGTAAGTGATGATAATTTATTAATAATCTTGCTCTTTAGATTTAAAGTACCAAAGAATAAAAAGAAAATGAGACTTTGAATCGCAATAAAAGGATTAATATAACAAGTGGAAAAAAGTTGGATATTACGGCAAACTTCAGTAAAGAGTGGATGAACATTTTGTAAGGCATGGGCAGTAATTGTAGCTGAAAAGTTAAGAAATATGCAAGCAAAGAAACCAAAGACTAGAATAATTTGACTTAATTGTTTAGACATTACCTTAAACAAATATTGTTTTTCAAGAGGAAATTTTCTAAAATATGCTCCTAATAAATATAAAAATACAAAATTATATAAAGAAAATGCGTCATTAACAAATTCCTTACTTCCTAGTATATAAGGTATGATACTGATAATTATAAATATCACCAACAATAGTTTTTCGTAATGTTCTTTATAAAGAACATTTATTAAGTAATTAATAAATGTTCTTTATAAAGAACATTTATTAAGTAATTAATAAATGGACTTAAGCAATACAAATAGATGTATACTCTAACAAACCAGTAATACCACAATCTTATGTAAGACAATTCTTGAAATAGTTTTAATGTATCAAAACTCATTACTCCCAAAGAGATTAATATTATTAAGACTAAAGCTCTATAAAAAAAGGAAGCATTACATAGTGATAAAACTTTTGAAAACTTAAATTTACTTTCACACTGAAAATAACCCGTTACTAAAATAAAGGAATTAACATGAACTGTAGTTATAAGTATAATTATATATAATATTACTTGTAAAGTTGTATTATTAGTATTTTCAATAACATGTCCATGAATTATAACGTGATATATAACTATAAAGAACATAGAAACTATTCTTAATAGCTCATAATTTGATTTTCTTTCTTGTCTACTCATACCGTTTTCCCCTGACCTATCTTATATATACATTATAATATATATTTTATTTAGTTGTAAAGAAAAAAAGCTTATTTCTAAGCTTTTAAATTGTTATTATCTTCTGATTTAGAATAAAATTTGTTAATTGTTTTAGCGATACTTTCTGGCCAAAATTTTTTAAACATTTCTAAATCTTCTTTAGTTCTAATTCTTTCATTTATTATTTCGGTTGTGGTAGATTCTTGATGAATTCTATGTCCCATTAATTTTTTAGGAATAAATATAAAATTACCTTTTAGTTTAGATAGTTTTTCCCAAGCATACCAATCAACATCACATTTCATTTTACTTTTAAATTTATCTTTAGGGACATTAGCTTTTACAAACGTTACAGCCGGGCAACCAATGGCATTACCAAATCTTAAAACATTTCTTTTCATAAATTTAAAGTGCGATAAACATTTTATTCTTAGTGGTAAAAGTAATATTCTTTTGATTTTAAGATTGATATTACTCTCTTCTTTTTGATTATTTTTTATTTCGTAATAATCAGTAAATATAATAGTGGCTTTAGGATACTTTTTATAGTTTTTGACTACTTCTTTAGCATAATCATAATCATAAATATCATCTTGATGTGCAATTGTAACAAGTTCTGAATCTACACAGTTACTGGCAAAATCAAAGTCATAGCCTATTCCTTTACTTTCTTTATTCTCAATAATATTTAAGTTATATTTTTTTGCTAATTTCTTTATATAACTATTTGGTGTAGAGGTAGCAATTACAACATTAGTTTTTAGACTCTGATTTAAAACAGATTTTATACATTCTTCTAACATATTAGATTCTTTATACGCTAAAACTACAAAAGTATGTATATCTTTCATATTAACCTCCATTTACCTTTTATTTTTCTCCAGATTTTTTTAGTTTGGCTGAACGATAATTCATAAATACAGGAATTAAAGTTTCTATTATGGTATATCTAATTCTATTAAAAGGTTTAGTTACAACATTAAAGATTTTCCAGCAGATAAAGTATAATCTCCATCCTTCTTCATCTGGAGTATCTTTCCAATCAGTCATACTTAAATATTTTTTATAATCAGCTCTATATTTATGAGTATTATATTTTCTCCAAGGTCTTTCTTCACCTAAATAGTGAATAATTACTGGATTAGCTCTAGCTTCATCAAAAATATCTTTACTAATATATTGGGCTGGTTTTTCTAACTTCTTTAAGAAATTATAGCTATATTGATCAAATATATTATAGTAATTATATTTTGGTGATAAGGTATAAATTTGAGCTTTTAAACACCCATTAATAGCATCTTGGTCATTAGCGAATAAATTACCTTTATGTTCTCTATAATAATCAATAATTTTCTTACCAATTTCTTCATTGCGCCATTTCTTTAAATTTATAAGTAATACTCCGGCATTATAATAATGACTATTTTCTAAATTTAGATTCTGTTTTTGTTTTTTTGAATAAGTTGGTTCAATACTCGCTCCAATTACTCTACCATCCATATCATCTTCCCAAAGTTCTTTTAAACTACCACGACAAATAGTGTCTCCATCTAAATATAAAACTTTATCAATATTTTTTGGTAAAATTTTATCTACTAATAATCTCGCTAAAACAATTGGATTCCACCCATTAGTATCAAATTCAAAATCAAAATAAGTTTTTAAATCTTTTAATTCTATTATGTCTATTTTTTGGTGGTAACTATCAACCATCTTATTTAACTTTTTCTTATTTTCAGGAGTTATTCCCATAGAAATTAAGAAAAAATTAATATCATCAATATCCTTATTATTTTCACAAACTGATACTATTCCACTGGCAACTTGTGGAACAAATTTATCATTTAAAGTATATAATATATTCATTTTTTACTCCTTTCAGTTTTCATAACTAATTTCGTTATAATATAAAATAAAGTAAATAATAAAACCATTGTTAAAGAATATGAATAAAAAGCTCCATCTATAGAGAATTTACTTACTAGTATTCTAGCTGAAAAATAACTTACTATTGCAACTATAGTATAAATTAAAGTTTGAAGTTTTAGCTTTCTTATAGAAATTAAAATATTAGATAATACATAAACACTAGCATTAAAGGTAGCTCCTAAAATGATTATAATTAAGGCTGTTTTGTAAGCTGATAATTTAATACCATAGATTAACTCTAAAACAGGAATACCAAGTAAATAAGCACAAATTGTTGATATAAGTCCTATTCCAAAAACAGCAAAAATAATATTACGAGTTAGCTTACCTAATTCTTTTATGTTATTCTTACTAATTAAGTTGTTTACAGTAGTTAAAAATGGATAAATTATAAATTGAGCTCCTAAAGTAACAACGGTAGCAGGCATAACAATAATACCGAAGTATGTTTGCATATCATCTGTCAATAAAGCATCAATGGCATATTTAGGAGAATTAATAACTATTAATGACAAAAATGATAAAGCAAATGGGAAAAAGCCATTTTTTAAAATTGTAATAATATCTTGTTTAGAAACTTTATTTTTTAGGACATTATATTTTTTCATTTTATAGAAATCAAAGAAGATTAATACTAAAAGACTAATAACAATTAATCCTAAAACGGCATAAATAATATTTTTAGTAAAGTAATCTATTAAGAAGAATACTATAAGACCTATTACGTTTTTCAAAGTTAAAGAAATTCCCGATAAATATAATTCTTCATATTTTTGAAAGAAACCATATATTACTTCTGCGAAGGCTTCTAAAGCTTTAAAAACACATAGACCAAACATAATATAAAATTTTTCAGGACTATAGTTTTTAGTAAGTAAGTAAATAAATGATATTAGTATCATTAAAAATACGGTTATAAATTTAGTAACTAAAAAACTTTTATCACTAATATCTTTATTTTCAGTAACTTGAAAAACTCTTCCATAATAAACACCAATATAAAATAATAAACAAGCTACGGAAAAACCAAAACTAAATATTCCCGCACCATTTACTCCATTTATTCTGGTAACTAAAACTAAAAAAAATAAGGAACTAAAACTATTTAAAATAGTACCTATAAAATTCCATATGAAGTTTTTTTTAAAATTTATATGCATACTCCACCCCAATATCCAAATTATTTGTTGTTAATTGTATTATATCACAATATAGAGTTGTTACGGTAGTGTAAAATAATTTAGTTTGTAGATAATAAGAAAAAAGCTAAAATTAAGTATCTCTTCAGAGAACTATTTTAGCTTTTTATTTTGTTACTTTTTATTTATTTCACTTTTTAAAATAGATAATTCTTGAATTAAAAGTGTTGTCTTTTTACTTTGTCCTGAAACTATAATAGTAAGTGCCATAGTTAAAAATATAAGTAGAACAAAGAAGATGGCAATTATTAGACTAGCAATAGTTTGAAATCCTAAATATTTCGCAAAAAAAGTAAATATTGAAGGAAGTACCGCTAAAGCAAAAATTACTAAGGCCATAAAATACCATAATAATGAGTATTTTTCAGATATACGACCTTTCTTTAAGACAATTGTAGTTACAAGTGCTAAAACGCAAGAAAATATAAATATAATTACTCTTAAACTTAGCGACATCTTTGATACCTCCTCATTTTTATAATAACTAGAGCTAAACAAACATTTACCATATAATAGGCATTTTTCCAAGCTCTGATTGAGGAAACTCCCCCTTCACGAGCTTTCATTTCAACTGATACTTCTTTAACCTGATAGTTTTTCTTCATAACTTCTGCGTTAGTCAATGGTTCAGGATACTCTGTAGGATAAGAAGAAGCAAAGTCTTTTATTATTTCTTTAGAACAAGCTCTAAATCCAGAGGTAGTATCATATATTTTTTTACCTGTGGCAAATTTAATAAATGAAGAAACAATTCTTATTCCTATTCTTCTAGCAAAAGAAGATTTAAAAGTATCGATATCTTTTACAAATCTAGAACCAATTACTAGATCAGCTTCTTTATTTATGATAGGCTCTATAATATCTTTAACATATCTGACATCATGTTGTCCATCACCATCATATTGAATCGCAATATCATAATCATGTTTTAAAGCATATTTATAACCAGTTTGAACTGCTCCACCTATTCCTAAATTATGAATTAAATTAATATGTGGAAGTTTATTATCCTCTAGAATTTTTTGGGTATTATCTTTAGAGCAATCATTAATTACTATAAAATCATACGAAGTTTTATTTTCTTTATTATATTTTTTTATATTATTACATGTTTTTAAAATATTATCTTCTTCATTATAAGCAGGAATTATTAATAATATTTTATTTTGATTTTTACTACTCACCTTATCCTCCTAAGCAATTAACTTTATAAATATATAAATTATCTTTATGATATTTTTTATCAAAATTTACTTTATTATTTTCATATTTGTCTATATTATTAAATGTTAAGATATAATCAATATCTAACGTACATAAATCTTTAGAATTTAATTTGAGATCAATTAAATCTTCTTGTAATAAATTAAACTGAGTATCATCTTCTGTCAAATTTATTTTTATATGTGCATATCTATTATAGATGAATTCAGATTTACCTTTTTTATCTATTTTTTTCCATAATTTTAAATTAGGATAAATATTGGTACTATTAATTGTTTTAATCCCTCTTGAACTTAAATAGTTAGGAATTATATGTGAATCTAAAGTAATCCATTTGGCATTTTCTGATTTATATTTTTCTAACTCTTTAGAAATAGGCTTTTTATCTAATCCTGTAATTTCTTTCATAACAGGATTAATATATATAGTGGCGAAAAGAGAAACAAAACTTACTATTATACAGAATACTAACATTCTTTTCTTTTCTAATAATAATGTTCCACTGACAATTAAGGATACTCCAAAAGAAAGACACCATTTTATTAAACTCATACTTATTACTTTATTAGCTATATAAGCAGTTATAACAGTAGAAATCACAATGAAACCTAATAAGATAATTTTCTCTTTGGTAGTTTTAAAATATAATTTATCTACTAATAGTATTAACAAGATTACAGAAAGGAAAGAAATTATTACTGTTAATCTACTAGATGGAACCATATATAATAAGGTAATTCTAGATAGTATTTTTGGGAATGAAAAGAATGCAAAAATAAGATAAACAGTCATTAAACCACATATAGATATTATTAATCCATTCTCTTTCCAGTTCTTTCTATCTTTTATTAAATAGTATATAGCTAAAATAAAAGTAAATGGGAATAAAGAATAAAAAGTACTCACTTCACAAATATTACAATTTATTTCTGAGTAAGGAAATAAAATTGTAATTGGATACACAAATAAATTTTCATAATTGGCACCACCAACTGAGAATCTATTTCCTGGATAAGCTGTTGACATTAATATTTTGTAAGTTTCAGCACTATTCTTTAAGAAAGCAACTACAAAGCCTATTATAATTCCTATACTAATTAGTAGTGGTAAAAAATTCTTAATTTTAAATTTATGTTCTTTTCTTAGGGTAATAAAGAAATATACCGCTAATAATAAGTAGAAATAACCAAATGGTATCATCCAAGCAGGATATAAAGAAAAGGCATAAACTAGAAAACCAAAGGCTATTAAAACGGAATACAATATTTTCTTTTTCATACTGTCTGTTTTTAAGAAATGATAGAACATTAAGATAGTGAATTCTCCACCTACTATCATGTCAAGTAAAGAGACAGAATACCACCAGAATACGGCTGGAGAAAAAGTTATTAACATTGTTCCTGCCAGAGAAAGTAACTTCTTACCTTTGGTAAATACCATTAATAATTCAAAGGTTACTAGGAACAACGCAAATAAACGTCCAAACCAGTATAGTGATTCTCCATAGTCTGGTCCAAAGAAAATGAAACCTATGGAAAATGGCTTGACTAAAGTTATTAAACTAGCAACAGGAGCACCAACAGTGGAAAAGACATCTGTCTTAGTTCCTCTTTCGGCATTATTAAAATATTTATAACCTGTTTTTGTTTGGGATAAAGCAAATGTAGTGTTAACTAACCATTCATCACTTCTGATAGCTCTACTACGTCCAATTAAAGGTGTTAATTCTTCTACATCATATTTAGGTTCAATATAGTTATTCCAAAGCCCATAAGAGCTACCATTAAATTTACCAAGTACTATGATTAACAGTAATATCAAAGCAATATAATATCTTTTTTCATAAATAGTTTCATATATCTTTTTAATCGGAAATATAAAATGAGAAAAAACATAAAATAAAGCAGTCCATATTAATAAGAAAAGCCAAATATCCAGTTTTAGTAAATAAGCAACTTGTATATCTCTGTTTGGAATATAAATTGCTAATAAATAAGCTAGGATTGTTTGTAATATCATTACAAAAATTACTTTTTTCTTGTTTTTCATCATTCACCCTACTTTCTTTTATAATCTTATTTATCTAAGAAAAATGTTTTTGACTTACTAAAGTTCTTATTATAAAATGGATCTCTTTCGATTATGTCTTTCCATTTATCATGCATATAGTATTGTTCTTTCATAAATCTCTTATATTTTTCTGTAGTAGTATCTAAACCTCTAGTTTTAGATTCATAGTGATAAAGTTCTACTTGTGGAAGGAAAACATTATAGTAACCTTTTTCTAAAAGTTTTAAATTGAAATCTATATCATTGTAAGCTACCATCAATTCTTCTTCTAAGCCACCAACTTCATCATACTTTTTACGGGAAACCATTAAACAAGCAGCTGTATTAGCACTATAATTATGAGGTAAAGCTAAACGAGCATAAAGACCTACAGAATCTCTAACAAAACCGATGAAGGCATGATTAGCAATTCCTCCAACACCTACGACAACACCAGCATGTTGAATTGTATTATCTTGATATAAAAGTTTAACTCCAACAGTTCCGATATGCTTTTGCATGGCATAACCAACCATAATTTTTAACCAATCAGCAGTAATTAATTCTGTATCATTATTAAGTAAAACAATATAATCTGATTTACAAGTTTTTACGGCAATATTATTTATCTTCGAATAATTAAATGGCATTTTAGCATCTACTACTCTAAAGTTTTTGTGTTCTTTTTTATAATGATCTATTAAATCAAATAGTTCTTGTTCATCACTATCATTATCTACTAATACAACTTCATAATTTTTATAATTAGTTTTTTCATAAATTGAATCTATACATTTTTTAGTATCTTCAGCATGATTCTTAGTTGGGATAATAATAGAAATACTTGGTTCTTTATCATAGGTATACTCTATCATATAACGATTAAGTTCTACTTTAACTTTACCTTTTATACCACGTCTTTTTAAAGCATCTTCAACTGATTTAACTCCTGCTTCAACAGCATAGTTTTTACTATCAATAGTCGCAGCAGTAGAACCTGGTATCATTCGCCAATGATATAAAACCATAGGTATATGAGCTATTTTATTTGTTTTCTCTGTAAATCTTAAGAATAAATCATGATCTTGACTGCCTTCATATCCAACACGGAAACCACCAATTTTATCTACGATACTTTTTCTTAAAACACAGAAATGACAGATATAATTATGACTAAGTAATGTATCTGGAGCAAAGTCTGATTTAAAATGAGGGTCTCTAAATTTACCTTGCATATCCATTTTATCTTCATCACTATAAATCATATCTAAAGTTTTATCTTTATTTAAATATTTTACAACTTCTTCTAAAGCATTTTCAGTTAATAAATCATCATTGTCCATTAAACCAATAAATTCACCAGTCGCCAATTCAATTGCGCTATTGGTAGCTCTAGAAATATGTCCATTTTCTTTTCTATAAACAACTTTAATTCTTTTATCTTTTTTCTCATATTCTTTTAAAGTTTTGACAGTTTCTTTATTAGTTGATTTATCATCAGCAAGACATATTTCAAAATTAGAATATGTTTGATTTAAAATAGAATCAATACATTCACTAAGTAACTTACGTTCTACATTATAAACAGGTATAACTATAGAAATTTTAGGTTTATAAGTAATTTCTATATCTTCTTCTAGATCTTGTTTAGGTTGTTTTTTCAACCATAAAATATAATCTTTTTGAACTTCAGGATTTAAATACATACCATTACGGAAAATCTCTTTTAATTTAGTACATAAATCTTTAAAGTATTTTCCCCATAAACTAGGTGGCACTAAAAAATGATGCTCTCTCCATAAAAATTTAATACCTCTAATAAACATTCCTATTATTTTATAAATTGCTGAAAAGAAATTAAAAGGTTCTAAAGTTTTTCTGATTTTACTTCTAAGACGATGTGAAAGGGAATTAGCTCTAACACAAACTAATTCTTCTTTTCCTTCGTTTTTAGCATAAACTTCTATCTTTTTAACATTTTTAGGAATTTCTACTTCCAAACAAAGACCTAGATTTGAGTTTAATGGAAGAGTATTATATTTTATTTCTTTACCATCACCTAATATTTTAAAAGTAACATCACGTTTCATGACACTACATTTCATTACAAATTTAGGGCTTTTGACACCATAAACATTAGCTTCAATAATATTTACATAATCGCAAGTAATAGTACTCATATCTATACCTCCTCTGCAAAACCTTTCTCTAGTTTTCTAAATATTAACATTCCAATAGCGAACACCGCAAATGATACTACTATTAAATACATTAAGGCATTAAAACCTGGTACTTGATGATATAGGAATATATCACGATAACCTTCTATTAATTCCGTAAGTGGATTTAAATAAAGAATCCATCTAAAACGTTCTGGGAACAAAGTTGTTTGATATAAAATTGGTGTTCCATAAAATAACATATTAGTAAAGAAGTTAATGATATATTCACAATCTTTAATATAGATATTAATAGCACTAAAGGCTAAAATAATTCCTAAAGTTAAGAAAAATTGAAGAATAGCGATAAGTGGTAAAAAGATAATATGCCAAGTAATACCTACTCCACCAAATAAACAGAATATTACGATGATAACACAACTAATAAAGAAGTTAACTAATCCACTTAAAGCTACTGAAATAGGTAAAATCTCTCTTGGAAAATAAACTTTCTTAATAATACCAGCATTCATTCTAATACTAATCATACCTTGATTTAAAACGGTAGTGAAGAAAGTCCAAGGAATAATACCAATAATCAAATATATTAAATAATTATCAGTTTGTACTCTCATAATATAAGGAAATACAATAGCATAAACAGCTACTTGTAATAGAGGGTTTATAAAAGACCATAAAATTCCTAGAAAAGAACCTTTATATTTACCTCTTATTTCTTTTTTTACATTACTTTTTAATAGTTCTCGATATTGATATAAATTATTAATTAATTGCATGATTCCACCTCTAATTGCACTCTTTCAAGTATTCATCTATTACTTCTACTACATCTCCATCCATACGAACATGACCTTGATTTATCCATACGGCACGGGTACATAGTTTCTTTATAGAATCTAGACTATGTGAAACAATAACTATTGTTTTTTCACTATCTCTTAGTTCTCTTAATTTATTAAAACATTTATCTTGGAAGTGTTGATCTCCAACTGCTAAAATCTCATCGATTAGAAGAATTTCAGCATTAACATTTATCGCAACAGAAAAAGCAAGACGCATATACATTCCAGATGAATAAGTACGAACTGGATTATCAATAAATTCTCCAAGTTCAGAGAATTCTATTATGTCATCAATTTTTTCTTCTATCTCACTACGAGTAAGACCAAAAATTGAGGCATTAAAGTAAATATTTTCACGTCCTGTAAAATCATCATGGAAACCTGCTCCTAATTCTAGTAAGGAAGTTAATTTACCACGAGTAATAATTTTTCCTGAAGTGGGATAAATAATCTTGGTCATCAATTTTAAAAGTGTACTCTTTCCACTACCATTAACTCCTATTAAAGCAACTGTTTCACCTTTTTTTATTTCTAAATTAATATTTTTTAAAACAGTTCTTTCTTCTGCTTTATTATTCTTCCAAAAAACTAAACGTTCTTTTAAGGTATTAGCTTTATCAAAATAAATTTTAAATTTTTTTGTAACATTATCTACTTTTATTACATAATCATTTCTTTTTGTCATAAGACACCTCATTTTGTTTTTTTGTGTATCAATAAAATTATAGCACACAAAAAAGAAAAATCATAATTT
Organism: uncultured Bacilli bacterium; assembly: GCA_947629395.1. Next base: position 4,112 of record CANRDQ010000012.1, on the reverse strand, counting down.
TAAGTTATGATTTTTCTAATATTTACTAATTATACATTACATCTAAGTCAATAGTGGCACTTCCGATTCCACTAACTGTTTTTGGATATAAGATATTTCCATTATCATCCCTTTTTCCACCTACAGCAAATTGCCAGAATCCATAATTACCTGTGTATGATGGTCTAACATCTAGATTGTTAGTCCAATGAGCTAACCAAATATCATCTTCATTAATACCATTAAGATCTATAGATCTTTTATTACTACGTTGGTTAGAACCATTAAGCCAAGATGTAGAAGCATATATCATGGCTTTTCTTTTGTAGTTGTTTTTGATTTCATTAACAAATCCAGCTACAGCACTAGTTCTTTGAGCTGTAGTTAAATTATCAGCTTTTCCAGGACATAATCCATCGCTTGCACAAGTTGAATCTTCAACATCAATGGCGATTGGAATGCTTGGATCAATATAATTGGTAAGCTTATTCAGAGTTAAATAGTTCATAGCATCCCTTGCTTCTAGTGCTCCCTCTGTTGCAGTTGTAGCTTGACTAAAGAAATATATACCTACTTTTAATCCTGCATCATGAGCACCTATTATATTTTCAACATATCTAGCATCAGGAACATTATTACCATAGTAATATCCTCTGTAACCAACTCTAACAATAGCAAATTTAACACCACTAGCTTTTACTTGGTTCCAGTCAATTTTTCCATTAGAATTAGAAACATCAATTCCTAAACTATAACCACTATATAATCTAAATGGTTTACTATAAGAACCAATTTCTTCACCAAGATGATTGAAGGCTTTTATTGTGATAGTATGTTTTCCATTTGGTAAACCTTGTATTTGAGCATTAATTGATTGAGTTGGATTTGCTTCATCTCCCCCATAAGAGTCATAATTTGGAATATTATTTTTTAAATCTCCTCTATAAGCTCTAGTTATATCTGCTCCTTGAACTTTTAAAACTCCATCAATATAGATTTTTATTTCATCAGTAGGAGAAGTTTTCTTATCACTAGTAATAGCCCATCCTCCAACATGAAGGAAACCATCATTAGGAATCATTTCAGCTGCTCCTAGCCAATCTAAATCATCAATAGCAAAAGATGTTAAATATTCTTTCTTTATTACAACATCTATTGTTTTAGTGGCAATAGTTTCTTTTTCGGTTTTTACTGCTACTTTTAATTTGTATGTTCCGTTTTTAGTATCCGTAACATCATAGTCAAAACTATAATCTAGGTTATTAGTAGATTTAATTAAAGTATCATTTAAATAAATATCAATAGTTTTTACAGGTCCATTACTAACAACATTTCCAACAACATTCATTATATCTTTGAAACTACTATTATTAGTTGGTTTAGTTATATTAATTGTTGTATCATATTTAACTAGTTTAACGGTAACGTTCTGTTTTTTAATAGAATTTCCATGTTTATCTCGAATATCTAAAGTCAAAGTTACATTACCATCGTTTAAATATTCTAGGTCAACAGTTCCACCATAACCTGGTGTTGGATTAACTGTTTTTCCACCAAATTGTGGATAAGCTTTATTCGCATCATCTCTTTCAATATTTCTTGTTAATGTTCCTAAATCTTTATCGGCTGCTAAAACATGAACTTCTAAATCTTTTTCATCACTTAATACCCATCCACCAATATAGACTGATTTACTAACTTGACTATTGGCTTTTGGTGTATCTATTGATAGTTGTACTTTAGGGATTGTGATTTGGAACATATTAGTAGCACTTGTTAAAGCTTTATCTCCTTCATATAAGGTAACTGTTACACTGTGCGTTCCATAACTAAGAGAATCAATTGGTAAAGATATATCAAATCCTGGTTTTGGATTAGTAGTGATATCTCCATAACCTTTGATAGCTTTTAAGACATCAGGTCTTTCCGATCTATTAGTTATAACTGTTTCAGTAGGTTGATTATCTATTTTAACTTTTAAAGTAGTATTACCTACTTCACTTAAAGCCCATCCTCCAATAAATAAATTATTTCTTTGAGTACTATTTCTAACTGGATAGTCTAAACTAATAGTACTAGATGGCGCTTTTTTCATAAAATGTTTAATTGCTTGAGTTAATACTTTTCCTGTACTATCATATAAAACTACAGTAACTGTATGAACTCTATAATCTAAATTTTTAATATCTATGGCAGCATCAAATCCTGGGGTTGGATTGGTAGTTATATCTCCATAACCTTTGATAGCTTTTAAAACATCATTTCTTTCTACTCTATGAGTTATAACTGTTTCAGTAGGTTGGTCATCTATTCGATATTTTAAAGTAGTATTACCTACTTCACTTAAAGTCCATCCTCCAATAAATAGACTCTCAACAGCTGTTCCATTTTCAGCTGGATAATCAAGACTAATTTTACTTTCTGGAGCTTTCTTGATGAAGTGTTTAGTAGCTTTGGCTAATTTCTTTCCTGAGTCATCATATAAAGTTAAAGTAATTGTATGAGTGTCATAAGTTAAGCTACTAGTATCTATTACCCCATCAAATCCTGGTTTTGGATTAGTGGTTATATCTCCATAATTTTTGAATACTTTTAAGACATCGCTTCTTTCTACTCTATGAGTTACTTCTTGTTCTTCTTTTCCATCTATTTGATATTTTAAAGTAGTATTACCTACTTCACTTAAAGCCCATCCTCCAATAAATAAGCTATTTACGGCTGTTCCATTTTCAGCTGGATAATCAAGACTGATGGTACTAGCTGGAGCTCTTTTTACAAAATGTTTTGTAACTTGAGTTAATCTTCTTCCTGAATTATCATATAAAGTTACAGTAATTGTATGTGTTCTGTAATCTAAATCACTAATATCGACAGAACCATCAAAACCTGGTGTTGGATTAGTAGTTATATCTCCATAACCTTTAAAAACTTTTAGAACATCATTTCTTTCAACTCTATGAGTTATTTCTTGTTCTTCTTTTCCATCTATTTGATATTTTAAAGTTGTATTACCTACTTCACTTAAAGTCCATCCACCGATAAATAGACTATTTACGGCTGTTCCATTTTCAGCTGGATAATCAAGACTGATGGTACTAGCTGGAGCTTTTTTAGTAAAGTGTTTTTCAGCTTGAGTTAGTAGTTTTCCTTCTTTATCATATAAAAGCAAAGTAAGAGTATGCATTTTATAATCTAAACCACTAATATCGATAGATCCATCAAATCCTGGCTTAGGATTAGTAGTGATATTTCCATAACCTTTGATAGCATTTAGAACATCATTTCTTTCTACTCTATGAGTTACTTCTTTTTCTTCTGATCCATCTATTTTATATTTTAAAGTAGTATCACCTACTTCACTTAAAGTCCATCCTCCAATAAATAAGTTATCAATGGCTGTTCCATTTTCGACTGGATAGTCAGCATTAATAATACTATTAGGGCCTCTTTTAACAAACTTTATTTCTTCTTTTGTTAAAACATTTTTTTCATCTTCTGTTAAAAGTTCAACTAATAAAGTATGTTGTCCTTCTTCTAAATTTTCAACATTTATTCTAGTATCAAAACCTGGTTTAGGATTAGTTGTTTCATCTCCATAACCTTTGATGGCTTTTAGAACATCAGGTCTTTCTACTCTGTTAGTTATAGTTTGAGCTTGTTCAGAATCATTATCTATTTGATATTTTACAGTAGTATTAGCTATATCACTCATGGCCCATCCTGCTAAATAAATACTATCTAAAACTGATGTATTATTAGTTGGTAAATCAATTGTTAAACGAGCTGCTTCTTTAGCACGTACCATATTAACACTTAAACAAGTAGCTAAAGCAATAATCATAGCAAATAAAACTTTTTTCTTCATACTAATTACTCCTCTCCTATCTTATATATACAAAATTATCTATCATAATTATAACAAATAAGTTATTTATTAACAATATTTATGATAACTATATTTATTTTTTTTGACACTAAAAAACATCCTTATAAATTTATTTTGTTCATATTTTTAAAGTTAATTCCTAACAAAAGAGACAACTAATTGTCTCTATTATGGTTCTATAATAAATAGTGTTGGTGAGTAAAAATCACTAACACTATTTTTAGTTAATAAAAAGAGTCATTATCAG
>CANRDQ010000011.1 GCA_947629395.1 uncultured Bacilli bacterium | reverse complement strand
TCATAAATTAATGATTTTTTTCTTTCATTAATTTACATCTAAAAGTATACATGATAAAATATTCTATGGGTGAAATAAAATGAAGACAAAAATAGGAATTCCTAAAGCATTGTTATATTTTCGTTATCATACCTTATGGGAATCTTTTTTTGAAAAGTTAGACTGTGAAATAGTAGAGAGTGAAGATACTACTAAAGCAGTTCTTTCAAATGGAATGAATTATGCGATAGATGAGGCTTGTCTATCATATAAAATATATTTAGGACATTTAGCGTCTTTAATAGGTAAATGTGATTATATATTAATTCCGAGAATTGCGACTTTCGCAGATAGAGAAATAGTATGTACAAGATTCCAAGCTTTATATGATGTTGTTAAAAATACTTTTAGGGATCAAGATTTTAAAATCTTAGATTATAACGTTGATGTTATGGAAGGTAAGACAGAACAAGATGGTTTTATTGAAATGGGACGTAGACTTGGTAAAAGTAAAAAAGAAAGTTTAGAAGCTTATCTTTTTGCCAAAGGTGCTATGGAAGAAGAACAAAAGATGAAGTTAAGAGAACAAAACAAAAAGTTAAAAACTGATAATATTAAATTGTTAGTTGTATCCCATCCTTATAATATATATGATTCTTATGTAGGAAAACCTGTTTCTGATTATTTAGAAGAACTTGGTTGTACTATTATTTATGCCGATATTGTCGATAGAGAAAAAGCTAGACGTAAGGCTCATAAGTTAAGTCCAACTCTACAATGGACTTATAATAAAGAGTTAGTTGGGGCAATTGAATTGTATAAAGATAAAGTTGATGGAATTGTTCTAATGAGTAGTTTCCCCTGTGGACCAGATTCCCTAGTAAATGAAATGCTTATTAGAAGAATTAATAAACCAATGGTTACTCTAATTTTAGATGTTCAAGATGGTACAGCGGGACGTGAAACAAGACTTGAAAGTTTTGTAGATATTATCAAATTAAAAAAGGAGGAAGAACATGAAAAAAGCCAAAATTAGTTTTCCTCACATGGGTAATTATTGTGTACCTATGGAAGTGGTATTAAGTCTTATTTTAGATTGTGATTATTTAACACCACCTCCCATTACGAAAAAAACTTTAGAAATAGGAAGTAAATATAGTCCTGATTTTGTTTGTGCACCATTTAAATATAATTTAGGTTGTTATATAGAAGCTCTAGAAAATGGGGCAGATACTTTAGTACAAACCGGAGGAGTTTGTCGTCTTACTTATTATGGAGAGCTTCATGAACAGATTTTAAAAGATTTAGGTTATGATTTTACTTTCATTAATTTTGGAGATAGTGAAATTACTAAACCAACCGCAGTTTATGAAAAAATGAAAAAATATAATCCTAATCTTACTATTAAACAATTAGCAAAAGCTTTAATGATAGCTGTTAAAATGATTGATATTATGGATAAGACTGAAGATTATATAAGAGAAAATGTTGGTTTTGAGGAAGAAGAAGGAACTCTGGAAAACTTATATGATGCCATGTTAAAGGAACTTAGAACAGTTAGAACTTATAAAGAGTTAAAGAAAATAAATAAACGTTATCGTAAAATGATGAAAAAGGTAAAAATTAAGAAACCAAAAAATCCTATTAAAGTAGGTTTTGTAGGAGAGTATTATACAATTCTAGAACCATTTAGTAATCATTTTATTGAGAAGTGGTTAGCTAAACATGAAATAGTGGTAACTAGGAAATTAAATATTTCTAATACTATTTTCTTTAGAAATACGAAAAGTTTAGTTAAGAAAGTTAAAAAATACATGAAATATGATATTGGGGCAACTGGAATGGATACTGTAAAAGAGGCAGAATGGTTAGCTAAACATGGTTATGATGGTATTATCCATGTTAAATCTTTTGGTTGTACTCCTGAAATGGATGCTATGCCAATATTAGAAAATATCAGTAATGATTATCATATTCCTATTCTTTATTTTAGTTTTGATAGTCAAACTAGTGAGATTGGAATTGAAACTAGACTAGAAGCCTTTTATGACATGATTGAAATGCGAAAGGAGAGAAAAAAATGACAAAAGCATATTTAGGTGTTGATATTGGTTCTATTTCTACTAAAGGTGTAGTAATAGATAAAAATAATAAAATTATTGCTAGTGATTATTTATGGACTGAAGGTAATCCTATTGAGGCAGTTAAGAGACTATTAAAGAATCTTGAAAAACAAGTAGATAAAGAAAAATATAATATTGTAGCGGTAGGTACAACTGGTTCTGCTCGTAAACTTATTGGAGTAGTTCTTGATGCTACTGTAGTTAAAAATGAAATTACTGCTCATGCAGTGGGAACAACTACTTTTTATCCAGATGTTAGAACTATTTTTGAAATAGGTGGACAAGATTCCAAAATTATTTTAGTAGATGATGGAATTGTTGTTGATTACGCTATGAACACTTTGTGTGCTGCAGGTACAGGAAGTTTCTTATCTAGTCAAGCTAAAAGACTTGGTCTAGAAGTAGAAGAGTTTGGACCTTTAGCGCTAACAAGTAAAAATCCAACTAATATTGCGGCTCGTTGTACTGTTTTTGCAGAAAGCGATTTAGTTCATAAAGCTCAAATGGGACATAAAAAAGAAGATATAGTCGCAGGTCTTTGTAAGGCTGTTGTTACTAATTATTTAAATAATGTTAGTAAAGGAAAAAGAATTGTTTCACCTATAGTTTTTCAAGGAGGAGTTAGTAAAAATGTTGGGGTTATTAAAGCCTTTGAAGAAGAAACTGGTAGTGAAATAACAGTTGATCCTAACTCACATTTGATGGGAGCAATCGGTGTAGCTATTCTAGCTCGTAAAAATAAAGAAGAAAGACCATTCTCTTTCTCTGTTCAAGATGTTGAATTTAAAACTAAAGGTGTAGATTGTCATGGCTGCGCTAATCACTGTGAAATCATTTGTGTTTATAAAGATGGTAAATTAATAGACTCTTGGGGTAATAGATGTGAAAGAGGAGCTATTAAAGAAAAACAAAACAAAGTTAAAATTTAATTAATTAGAGGTTATAAATAAACAGAAATACTATATTCTTAAATAAAATAGTTATTTCTGTTTTTTGATTAGTAAAGAAAACTAGAATGTTTCATTTTACAAAGTATGCAACTTTCTTTATTATGTTCTCGAAAGGAGAAAATATGAGTAATATACTTTATGAACTTGAAACAACTAGAAGAGGAGCTTATTCTCGATTACAAGCTAATGAAAAAGGTAAAATGATACCTATAATATCTGATATAATGTTTCAAACTATGATTAATAATGAACAACGAAAAAAGTATTTAACTTTAATAATTTCTGAAGTGTTAAATATTGATTATGATTACCTTTTGGATAATTTACAAATAAGAAAAAATACATTAGATAAAAATTTACCAACAGAGGCAGAAAAGACTCTTGATTGCTTATGTGAATATAAAGATATGTTGATAAATATAGAGATGAATGATTTACCTGATAAAGATAGATTAAATAGAAATGAAGAGTATTTAAGAAATTTATTTAGTCAAAGAAAAATAGGTGATGATTATATTTATAAAGAAGCTATTCAAATAAATATAAATAATTTTTCATTTGTAGGAATTAGTGATACTATGCATCGTTATGAAAATAAAGAAACATTATTAGGTCGAGACTTAATAATGTCTAAAAACTTTAAAACTTATCATATTTATCTTCCCAAAATTAGGGAAAAGTTTTATAATAAAGAAAAGTTAAGCAGATTAGAATTATTTATGGTTGTTTTAAATGAAAAAGAAGATTCTAATTACTTAAATGAACTAATAAAAGGAGAGCTAGTTATGAAAGAGTATAGGGAAGAGTCTAGTATTTTAAGTATGGATGATGATATGTGGTTAGCTTATCAATTAGAAAGAATTAACAATAGATATAAAGAAGCTAAGGAACATAATTTAAAACAAGAAGGTAAAACAGAAGGTAAAAAATTAGGCAGCAAAGAAGCTACAGAAAACATAATTAAAAATATGTTAAATAAAAACATGGATATCAAACTAATTAGTGAAGTAACTGGCTTAACAGAAGAAGAAATTAATAATATTAAAAAAAGTATTGATTAATAGTCAATACTTTTTATATTAGTTCTATTCTAATACCCAAAACTCCATATTTTTCTTGTTTTTCTTTTGGATAAAATTCTTCTAAAACTTTTAATAATTCTTCTTTAGTCATAGAAGAATCCGCTAAAACAGCTATATCAAAATCTTTAAACATTTCTTCAAAAGTTTCATACCTAAGAAGTCCAACAACTTTTGCATTAAAAGATTCATTTAATTCAGGTTCTTTTAAAAATTTAATAGTATCTCCTAATTTTATGGTTTGTCTTTTTTCATCGAAAAGTCTTATTTCAATTCTTTTAGAGCCATTTAATATAAAATTAAAATATTTAGCTTGTAATTTCATTTCATGCATTGTTATTCCTTCTTTCTTGTTATATAATAACATATATTCATAAAGATTTCGAGGTGTACTATGAAAAAGATTACTTATATGACCACTAATGAATTTAAAGTTAAAGTGGCGAAAAATTATCTTGAACCCTTAGGTTTTGATATTGACGTAGAAAAAATTGATTGTCCAGAAATACAAGCTGATTCTATCGAAGAAGTGGCTAAGTTTTCTTCTAAATATGCTAGTGAATACTTAAAGAAAGATACTTTAAAAAATGATTCTGGTTTAGTTATTCCTGCTTTAAATGGTTTTCCAGGAGCTTATACAAAATATGTAGATGAAACACTTGGAGTAGATGGTGTTTTAAAATTAATGGAAAAAGTAGATAATAGAGAAGCCTATTTTTTAGAAGTTTTAGCGTATACGGAATATGGTAAAGAACCTGTAACATTTACTTCTAAAACGAAAGGAACTTTAGCTAAAGAAAAATCAGGAGATAATGGTTGGAGTTGGGATTTTATTTTTATTCCTGAAGGTCAAGATAAAACCATGGCTTGTTTTACTGATCAAGAAAGAGCGGGACTTTGGGATAATAAAGCTTATATAGATTTGGCAAACTATTTAGAACTTAAAGATAGCGCTTTAGGTGTAACTCATGATAGAGTATCTTTAAAAAGTTATAATCCAAAATGGAAAGAAGAATATCAAAAAGAAAAAGAAAGGCTTCTTAATTTAATTGGAGATTATATTTTAGATATAGAACACGTTGGAAGTACCGCTATTGAAGGTTTAAAAGCTAAGCCTATTATTGATATAGCTGTTTTAATTGATAAATTAGACGATGCCTTAAAATTTAGTAAAGTACTTGAAGATAATGGTTATTCTTTTAGATATGATAATGGTGTTAAAGGAGAATATCTAGCTAGTAAAGAAGTTTTAGGAAAAACTACTCATTTTATTCATATAGTAGAAAAGGGTAGTAATAGATGGCATGATTGGCTTGTCTTTAAAAACTATCTAAATCATCATAAAGAAACAGTAGAAGAATATCAAAAATTAAAAGAACAGTTAAGTACTAAATATAAAAATAATCGTAAAATGTATACTAGTAGTAAAAATGATTTTATTAGAAATATAATCGAAAAAGCAGATCAAGAAATATAAAAAATTTTCTTGATTTTTTTCTTTAATAGTAGTTGACTTTGGCCATACCTAGTTGTATACTGTATAAAGTTAGGCAACTAACTAAATGGGAGTGAAATATAATGGAAAGGTATCCACTAAAAGAAATTAAAGAATTTGAAAATGAATTTAGAAGGAATAACTGTATAGAAAAACCTAACTTGGGAGTAATTAATTATTCGCAAATGCAGATTATTCGTTATTTAGTTGATAATTTTAATAGAGATGTTTCCCAAAAAGAACTAGAGAGTGTACTTAATATTAGAAAGTCAACTATATCAGGTATCATTGATACTATGGAAAAGAAAAACATTATTAAAAGAGAACTTTCTTTAGAAGATGGTAGAAGTAAAATTATTAAAATATCAAATGAAAAGATTAAACACCATAAAGAAGTTGTTAAAAAGATAAAGGAAATAGAGCGACAAATTACATATAATATACCTGAGGAAAAAATGGCAACTTTTTATGAGGTGTTAGATATGATGAAAGATAATTTAAAATTAGGAGGAAAGAAAGATGATTAAACAATTAAAGAATTTTAATAAAAAAGAACTTTGTTTATTTATTATCTGTGTTTTAGCAGTTGTTTTTCAGGTGTGGTTAGATTTAAAACTTCCTGATTATATGTCAGAGATTACTGTACTTGTACAAACAGAAGGAAGCACTATGAGTGAAATCTTAGAACAAGGTTTTTATATGTTACTTTGTGCTTTTGGTAGTTTAGCTTCCGCTATTTTTGTAGGATATTTAGCTTCCTATTTATCAGCTAGATTTTCTAGAACAGTAAGACATAAGATTTTTGAAAAAGTTGAAAATATGGGAATTGCGGATATAAAAACTTTCTCTATTAGAAGTCTTATTACTAGAACTACTAATGATGTTACACAAATAGAAATGCTTATCGCCATGGGACTTCAAATGATGGTTAAGGCTCCTATTATGGCTGTTTGGGCAGTCTTAAAAATAATAGATAAAAGTATTGAATGGAGTCTATTAACAGGGGCAGGAGTTGTATTGTTACTCGTAACAGTTGGAACACTTCTAATAATAGTTTTCCCAAGATTTGCGATAGTTCAAAAATTAATTGATAAAGTTAATGGAGTAGCTCGTGAAAATCTTACTGGTATTAGAGTAATTCGTGCTTTTAATGCTGAAAAGTTCCAAGAAGATAGATTTGAAGAAGTAAATAATAATCTTACTAATATGCAATTATTTAATCAAAGATGTTTTGCTATATTAATGCCTGTTATGAACTTTGTAATGCACTTTTTAACACTTGGTATTTATTTTATTGGAGCATATTTAATTATGAATACACTTTTAATTTCTGATAAAATTGAAGTGTTTAGTAATATGGTAGTATTCTCAAGTTATGGAATGCAAGTTATTATGTCTTTCTTAATGCTTGCTATGATTTTCATGATGTGGCCTAGAGCTGAAGTTTCAGCTAAACGTATTAACGAAGTATTAGAGGCTGAAATTTTACTTAAAGAAGGAACTTTTGATGGTAAGACAGAAGAGACAGGAACTGTAGAATTTAAAAATGTTAGTTTTAAATATCCTGATGCCGATGATTATTTACTTAAAAATATTTCTTTTGAAGCTAAAAAAGGAGAGACTATTGCTTTTATTGGATCAACGGGTAGTGGTAAGTCTAGTTTAATAAATTTAGTACCTAGATTTTATGATGCTACTGATGGAGAAGTATTAGTAGATGGTGTTAATGTTAAAGAATATACAGAAGAAGCTCTTCATAATAAAATTGGTTATGTTTCTCAAAAAGCAGTTATGTTTACTGGTAGTGTAAAAGATAATATTTCTTATGGAGATAATGGTCGTGAGAAACCAGACTTAGAAAAAGTTAAAGAAGCTATTAAAGTAGCCCAAGGTGAAGAATTTGTTTTAAAGATGGATAAGGGTTATGATGCCCATATTGCTCGTGGTGGTACTAATGTATCTGGAGGACAAAAACAAAGATTATCTATTGCTCGTGCTATTGCGAGAGATCCAGAAATATATATATTTGATGATTCCTTCTCAGCTCTTGATTATAAGACTGATGCTATACTTCGTCGTGAGTTAAAGCAATATACTAAAGATGCTACTAGTTTAATAGTGGCTCAACGTATTGGAACTATTATGAACGCAGATAAGATTATAGTTTTAGATAAAGGTGAATGTGTGGGAATTGGAACACATAAAGAATTACTTAAAAATTGTGAAGTTTATAAAGAAATAGCTTTATCACAATTATCAAAGGAGGAGTTAGACAATGCCTAGACCAAGAGGACCAATGGGTAGAACTAATGAAAAGTCAAAAGACTTTAGTGGTTCTATGAAAAGATTATTTAAAAGTTTAGAAAAATGGCGTATTTTAGTAATTGCAGCTTTAAGTCTAGCGGTTATAAGTGCGATATGTTCTATAATTGCTCCTAATATTTTATCTGATTTAACAGATGAAATTACTAAAGGATTACAACCTGATACCGTAACTTTGAAAAAAGTAATTACGAAAACAACAGAACAATTACAAAATCCAAATAAGTTAGCTAGTATTCCTATGAATCCTAATATATCAAATGAAGATAAACAAAAATATATGGAAGTTATGACTAGTTTCCAAACTTCAGATAAATCAGAGGCTTTAAAGTTATTTGCGAAAATGCCTACAAGTGTACTTAAAGAAATTTTAACTCCATATAAAATAAAAGGAGTAGAAATATCAAGTATTGATCAAGCTAAGATGTTAACTATTTTAGCTAAGGCTGGTAATGATCAAGATAAAGCTATTAAAGCTATTGATAAATTACCTAAAAATGTCTATAAAGTAGTAAAACCTAAATTAGATATCGATGCTGTAAAAAGAATTGCTTTATTGATTGCAACCCTACATATGGTTAGTACTATATTTAGTTATATCCAAGCTTATATTTTAGCTACTGTTTCTAATAATTTTGCTCGAAAATTAAGAAGCAATATTAGTGTTAAAATAAATAAATTACCACTTAAGTATTTTGATAATCATGAAACTGGAGATGTTTTATCTCGTGTAACTAATGATGTTGATACGATTGGTATGAATATGAATCAAAGTTTAGCTACTTTAGCGACTAGTGTTACCTTATTTTTAGGGTCAATTGTCATGATGTTTGTTACTAATTGGATTATGGCTTTAACAGCGCTTTTATCATCTGTTTTAGGATTTGTAGCTATGTTCTTATTACTTTCTAAATCGCAAAAATATTTCTCTCGTCGTCAAAAACAACTTGGTACTTTAAATGGATTTATTGAAGAAAATTATTCAGGACATACAGTTGTAAAAGCTTATAATGGTAGTAAACAAGCTTTAGAAGATTTTGAAAAGATTAATGAAAAGTTATACGACAGTAATAGAAAAAGTCAGTTCTTATCTGGAATTATGCAACCAATGATGATGTTTATTGGAAACTTTGGTTATGTTGCTGTTTGTGTAGTTGGAGCTATTCTAACTATGAATGATTTAACAACATTTGGAACTATTGTGGCATTCATGATTTACATAAGATTATTTACAAACCCACTTTCACAAATGGCTCAAGCTATGACTATGTTACAATCTACAGCCGCAGCTAGTGAAAGAGTATTTGAATTTTTAGATGAAAAAGAAATGTCAGAACAAAAAGACATTACTAAGCATTTAGATAAATCTAAAGTTAGAGGGGAAATTGAATTTAAACACGTAAAATTTGGTTATGATAGTAGTCGTACAATAATTAAAGATTTCAATGCGAAAGCTTTACCAGGACAAAAAATCGCCATAGTTGGACCAACAGGTGCCGGTAAAACAACAATGGTAAATTTACTTATGAAATTTTACGATATAATTGATGGAGATATTTTAATTGATGGAGTATCTACTAAAGAATTAACTCGTGAAAACTTACATGATTTATTTGTAATGGTTTTACAAGATACTTGGTTATTTGATGGAACTATTGCAGAAAATATTAAGTTTAATAAAGATAATGTTACTGATGAAGAAGTATGGGAAGCCTTAAAAACAGTAGGAGTAGATCACTTTGTCAAAACTTTACCAGGTGGAATTCATGCTAGTGTTAGTGATGATGCTTCTGTTAGTCAAGGACAAAAACAATTACTTACCATCGCTCGTGGTATGATTGAAGATGCTCCATTCCTAATTTTAGATGAAGCAACTAGTAATGTTGATACTAGAACTGAAGAGTTAGTACAAGTAGCTATGGATAAATTAACTAAAGGTAGAACAAGTTTTATTATTGCCCATAGACTTTCTACTATTAAGAATGCTGACTTAATATTAGTTATGAATGAAGGTAATATTATTGAACAAGGAAATCATGAAGAATTAATTAAAAAGAATGGATTTTATGCCGACCTTTACAATTCTCAATTCCAAAATAGTGAAGATATTTTGTAATAATGAGCAAAAATATGATATACTAATAGGGTTGTAGTAGGAGTTGTAGTATTTATGAAAAAATTAAAACTTGGTATAGATATCGGTTCTACAACCGTTAAAATGATAGTTATGGATGATGACGACAAAATATTATTTAAAGAATATCGTCGTCATTTTTCCGATACTAAAAAAACTTTAAAAGATTTACTTTTAGAAGTTTTAGATAAATTTAAAAATGCAAATTTTATTATTACATCAACGGGTAGTGGAGCCATATCATTAGCTAAGCATTTAAAAATAGATTTCGTTCAAGAAGTTATTGCATGTAAAAACGCAATTGAAAAGTATGCGAAAGCAACAGATGTAGCGATAGAAATTGGTGGAGAAGATGCTAAAATCATTTATTTTGATCAAACTATTGAACAAAGAATGAATGGTACTTGTGCTGGGGGAACTGGAGCTTTCCTAGACCAAATGGCAGTTTTATTAAATACCACTACGGAAGGACTTAATGAGTTAGCAAAAAATGGAGAAATAATTTATCCTATTGCCTCTCGTTGTGGAGTATTTGCGAAGACTGATATTCAACCACTTTTAAATGAAGGGGCTAAAAAAGAAGATGTTGCTTTATCTATAATGCAAGCTGTTGTTAATCAAACTATTAGTGGCCTAGCTTGTGGTAAACCTATTAAAGGAAATGTTATCTTTTTAGGAGGACCACTTAATTATCTTTCAGTATTAAAAGAGAGATTTATAAAAACTTTAAACTTAAAAGATAGTGAAGTAATAGCGCCAGATGATGCTAGACTTTTCGTCTGTTTAGGGGCAGCTCTTTCCACTGAAAATACTAAAGAGTATACTAGTAAAGATATAAAACATTTAATCACAGAAATAGATAATTTTAAAGAAAGTGAATCTAATAGTTTACCACCATTATTTAAAGATAAAGAAGATTATGAAAAGTTTATTAAAAGACATTCTTTATCCGTAGTAGAAAGACAAAATCTACAAGATTATGCTGGTGATGTTTTTATTGGTATTGATGCTGGAAGTACTACTGCTAAATTAGTGGCAATTGATGATAAAGGTAGACTCCTTTATGAAAAGTATTGTTCTAATAAAGGAACCCCAGTAGATACTGTTAAAGATATGCTTTTAGATTTATATAAAAAACTTCCTGATAAGACTGTAATTAGAAGTGCAGGTTCTACAGGATATGGAGAATTATTAATTAAAACAGCTTTTAATTTAGATATTTCAGAAATAGAAACAATTGCTCACTTTGAAGGTGCTAATCACTTTTTAAAAGGTGTAGAAAGTATCATTGATATTGGTGGACAAGATATGAAATATATCAAGATTAAAGATGGAGTAGTAGATAGTATCATGCTTAATGAAGCTTGTTCATCTGGTTGTGGTTCGTTTATTGAAACTCTTTCTAAATCATTTAAAATAAGTCTTGATGATTTTGTTTCTAAAGCTGTTAGTGCTAAAGCACCAATTGATTTAGGATCTCGTTGTACAGTATTTATGAATTCTAAAATTAAAGAAACTCAAAAAGAAGGAATACCTCAAGCTGATATTTTCGCTGGACTTTCTTATTCGATAATTCGTAATGCCATAACTAAAGTTATGAAAATAAGAGATTTACAAACTTTAGGAGATAAGATAGTTGTTCAAGGAGGAACTTTCTTAAATGATGCTGTGCTTAGAGCTTTTGAAAATATTACAGGTAAAGAAGTAGTAAGACCTGATATTGCTGGTTTAATGGGAGCTTATGGAGTAGCCTTAATTGCTTTAAATAACTTTAAAGAATATGAAGACCAGGATGTTAAAAGTTCTATTCTAACTAAAGAAGAAATAAATAATTTACAAATAAAAACAACTCATACAAGATGTAATCGTTGTGAGAATCATTGTGCCTTAACAGTAAATATTTTCAATAAGAAAAGATTTATTTCAGGAAACCGTTGTGAAAGAGGTAGTGGTAATAACGGAAGTTCTTCACTTTTACCAAATATGTATGCTTGGAAATATCAAAGATTATTTGATTATGAATCTTTAAAAGAAGCATCACGTGGTAAAATAGGAATTCCAAGAGTTTTAAATATGTATGAAAACTACCCATTGTGGCATACATTCTTTACTAAATTAGGTTTTGAAGTTGTATTATCAGATCATTCTAATCGTAGAATGTATGAATCAGGTATTGAATCAATGCCATCTGAATCAGTATGTTATCCTGCCAAGTTAGTTCATGGACATATTTTAAATTTAATTGATAAAGGAGTTAAAACTATTTTCTATCCATGTGTTATGTTTGAAAGACGTGAATTTGAAAATAGTGATAACTGTTATAATTGTCCTATTGTTCAAAGTTATTCAGAAGCTATAAAAATGAATGTAGAAGCTTTAAAAGAAAATAATATTAAATATATTAATCCTTTTATTCCTTTAGATGAAGAAAAATTATTAAAACGTTTTATGGAAATAGAAGATTTTAAAGAATATCATTTTACTAAAAAAGAATTAAAAGAAGCTTTACATTTAGGTTTTAAAGAATTAGATAAATTTAAAGAAGATGTTAGAGCAAAAGGAGAAGAGTTCTTAAGATATATAGATAAACATAATGAAAAAGCTATTGTTTTAGCGGGACGTCCTTATCATTTAGATAAAGAAGTTAATCATGGAATTGATACAATGATTAATAGTTTGGGACTGGCTGTTCTTACTGAAGATTCTATTTGTCATTTAAGTAATATAAAATCTAAATTACGTGTCGTTGATCAATGGACATATCATTCACGAGTTTATCATGCTTGTGATGTAGTTAGTCAACACGATAATTTAGAACTAGTTAATCTTAATTCCTTTGGTTGTGGGTTAGATGCGATAGTAACTGACCAAGCTGAAGAAATATTAAAAGCTAGTAACCATTTATATACAACTATTAAAATAGATGAAATTAATAATCTTGGTGCTGTTAAAATAAGAATTCGTTCTTTAATTGCGTCAATGAATAAAAGAAATAATAATTATGATTATAAACCTTATGAATATAATAAAAATTATTTTAAAGAAATTGATTTAGATAATACGATATTATTCCCTGATTTAAGTGCTAATCATATGCCTTTATTTGAAGCATTATTAAACAGTGAAGGTTATAAAGCTGTATACTTGAGAGAAGCAAATGATGAGACCGTAGATACAGGACTTAAATACGTTAATAATGATGTTTGTTATCCTGCGATTATTGTTATTGGTCAATTAATAAAAGCTTTAAAGAGTGGTAAATATGATTTAGATAAAACTAGTGTTATGATTACCCAAACAGGTGGAGGTTGTAGAGCTACTAATTATATTGGTCTTATTAGAAAAGGACTTAAAGATGCTGGACTTGGTAATGTCTCTGTTATTTCTTTAAATATGAGTGGACTTGAAAAAGAACAAGCCTTTAAGTTTAATACAGCTATTGCGAACAAAGCTATTCAATGTATAGTCTATGGTGATTTACTAGCTAAATTACTTTATGCTACTAGACCTTATGAAGTAGAAAAAAATGCAGCCCAAAAACTTTATAATAGTTGGATGGTAAGATGTTGTAAGTCAGTTAAAAATGGTAAGATTAGTGAGTATAATAAAAATATTAAAAACATTATAAATAACTTTAATAATTTAGAGGTTAAATTAACTCCTAAACCAAAAGTAGGTATAGTTGGAGAAATACTTATTAAATATCATGTTTTTGGAAATGATGGTTTAGTATCTAAATTAGAAAAAGAAGGCGCTGAAGTATTTGTACCAGATTTAATGGGCTTTATTAAATATTCAGCTTATAATACAGTTATTAAACATAAAATAGTTAAAACAAGTTTAATGAGTGCTTTTGCGAATAGAGAAGCTATTAAGTTAATTTCTTTATATGAAAAACCTGTCCGTAAATATTTAAAAGGGACTAGATTTAGAGGTACTACTGATATTTATGAACTTGCGGAAAATGTAGATGGTATTATTTCTACAGGAAATCAAACTGGAGAAGGTTGGTTCTTAACAGCAGAAATGGTAGAGTTAATTAAAGAAGGTGTTGAAAATATCGTTTGTGTACAACCTTTTGCTTGTCTACCAAATCATATAGTCGGTAAAGCTGTTATAAAAACAATTAGAGAAAAATATAAAAACGCTAATATCGTTACTATTGACTATGATCCAGGAGCAAGTCATACTAATCAAATAAATCGTCTTAAATTGATGTTAAGTGTCGCTAAAGACAATTTAAAGAGTAAAGAAAAATAAGAGTTACATTTTGTAACCCTTATTTTTTTAATAACCAGTTCATAATATCATCATCATGTGCCACCCAAGTAGCACCAGCATGAATATTAGTAAAATCATGTTTAATAAAATAATCTTTATCTCTAACATCAAGAATTAATAATTTATTAATCATATCATTACTTAAACCTTTAGTAGTATATAAAGAATGTAATTCATTATAAGTATTAATAACTGTTTCAGAACCATAATATTCATCATCTTTACCTACAAATAAATAAACAGGTATTTGATTGTTTACGACATTATCATAGTTACCATCCCACTGTGAGGCAATATGTAAATAACGTTTTATTAAATCTGGTCTTTTATCAATTACTAGAGAAATAGTTTTACCACCTTCAGAATAGCCACTGGCTAGAATCTCACTAATATTATAAAGTTCTTTATAATAATCAATTAAAGCAATTACCTTATTTGCTGAATTATCACCCCAATCTTCTAGTTGGGGAGCTAAAATAATCATATCTTTATTAATCTTAATACCAGCCTCAACAAAATACTCATACTCTAAGTTTTTACCAGCTCCTTGAAAATACATTCCCTCATGTCCTGGAACAGTAATATATAAAGGATGACTTTTAGATGGATCTAAATCCTCAGGAACATAAACACTATAATGAATATCACCATATTCCTTAGAATTATAAACATCATCTATTTTAATATTTTCATTTATCTTTTTGTTAAGAGGAATATCAAAATTATCTTTTTTATCAGAAAAATTATTTAATAACTTATTATTTATATTAATAGAAAATATTGATATTAAGATTACAAATAAAATAAAAATACCAATAACAGTATATAATTTACCTTTCAATATATCACTTCCCTTAATATAATTATAAAATATGGTAGTATTCCTGAAAAGAAAAAACTAAAAATAATTTACATTTTATGTCAAGATAAAAGTGTTGATATAAAATTATCAACACTCTTAAAGTTTTCTTGTTCTAGTTGTTTCCAATTTATTAAAAGGTTCAATATAACAATTCATAGCTCTTAATTCATCTTCATTTTTACTAAGAGTCTCATTTCCTTTTAAAAATAGTTTCATATAGATAGAGCCAGACATTTGATATTTATCAGTATCTTGTTTTAAAATACCAGTTTTAGTTTTATAAAAACTATTACCATATACTTCACTAAATTCTTTAGTCATTTCACTATAGCCACAATATAAAAAGTTTTCAACCAAAGGATAATCTTTCTTTGCGATAAAATAGCCAGGATGAGGTGCGACTAAAACTTGATCATGATTAAGAATATATTTATGTTCATTACAATTTTCTTTTAAAAAGAACTGTCTGTAAGTAGGATCAACAATATAATATTTATCTTTATGGTCAACTGATAGTTTAAGACAATTAAAATTATGTCCTGTTACCATCGAATCAATTGAGCGTAGAGTAGAATTAGGATGATCTTCAACATTTAGTTTAGCTAGATAATTACTCATCATACTTTGCGCTAAATCACACTTATTGCGAAAAGAAGATTCTTGATCTTGAGAAATTAAACACCTAGTAATATAAACTAAATAATCTAAAAAATCATGAGCTTCTTGTTCTGTAAGTGAAACATTTTCTTTAATTTTTTCTTCAATTAATTTTAACTTATCAAAATCAATATTATCTAAAACTTTAATATCACTTTTCATAATATAATCCATATCTCATCACCTTAATTTATAGTATCAAAAAAATAAGGATTAAGCAAATAAGTAAAAAGACTTTATTTTTATTAGTTTTTTGTATTATAATTATATAGAAATATTAAAGCTAAAAGGAGGAATATAATGATAGATTTAGAAGGAAAAGTTACTGTTGTTACAGGTGGAACAAGAGGTATTGGTTTAGAGATAGTTAAAACTTTTTGTGAGAATAATGCTAAGGTAGTTTTATTTGGTTCTAGAGAGGAAACAGTAAATAAGGCTGTAGATGAGTTAAAAGAACTTGGTTATAATGTAAAGGGTTATTATCCTAATTTAGATGATATCACTGAAATAGAAAAAGTTATGAAAGAAATTCATGATGAATATGGAAGTATTGATATTTTAATTAATAATGCTGGTATATCTGCGAACAAAAAAATAGAAGATACTACTAGTGAAGAATTTTCTAAAATTATGGATTTAAATGTTAAAGCTATGTTTAATACAATAAAGATAGTTGTTCCTTATATGAAAGAAGAAAAAGAAGGAATTATTTTAAATACTAGTTCTATGGTTAGTATATATGGACAACCATCAGGAGTAGGTTATCCTGCGAGTAAGTTTGCCGTTAATGGACTTACTAAGTCTTTAGCACGTGAATTAGCTCCATTTAATATTAGAGTAAATGCAGTGGCACCAGGAATTACCAAAACTGATATGGTAGCCAAGTTACCAGAAGAAATGATTAAACCTTTAATTCAAACTATTCCTTTAGGAAGAATAGGAGAACCTAAAGATATAGCCAATGCTTTTTTATTCCTAGCTAGTCCCTTAGCAACTTATATCACAGGAGTAATATTACAAGTAGATGGAGCCGCAAGAAATTAAGAAAGGAGATAAATAATGGAATATATTTATAAAACAAAAGGAGTTTGTCCTAGTCATATAAAATTTGATATTAATAAAGATATTATTACTAATGTTCAATTTTTAGGTGGAGGTTGTCCAGGTAATTTACAAGCTTTACCTAGATTAGTAGAAGGTATGAGTGTTAGTGAAATAGAAGGTAAACTAAAAGGCATTAATTGTGGTATTAAAGGAACCTCTTGTGCTGATCAACTAGCAACCGCAGTAAGAGAAGCCTATGAAAAAGAAAAACAATCTGTATAAGACAACGTACTTATCTAGTGTTGGAAAATTAACTATCGTTAGTGATAAAAATAATATTATAGGTCTTTTTATAGATAAACAAAAATATTTTTTAGAAAGTATTACAGAAGACTTAATAGAAGATGATAACTTAGAAATATTTCTAAAAACTAAAAAATGGTTAGATAGTTATTTTAAAGGAGAAAAACCTAGTCTTAAAGATATTCCCTTAAAACCTAGAGGTACAGATTTTAGAAAAATAGTATGGTCATATCTTTTAGAAATACCTTATGGGAAAACAACTACCTATAAAGAGATTACTGAAAAAGTAAAAAAGAAATTAAATAAAGATAAAATGTCCCCACAAGCTGTAGGAATGGCAATAGGGCATAATCCTATTTCGATTTTAATACCCTGTCATAGAGTTATTAGTGTAGATGGTAAATTAACTGGTTATGCTGGTGGTATTGATATAAAAAAGAAATTATTAGAATTAGAACAAATAAATAGGTGATTAGATGAAAGAAAAGTTAGTAGATGAACTTTTAGATTATTTTATAAAAGAAAGAAAAGAACAAATTAATATACCAGAATCCTTTTTAGAAAAAAGAAAATTACTAAGAGGTTTAATTAATTTAAGAGAACCTAAAACATTAAGTAAAGATATTATTGATTTAGAAAGTAAATTATTACAATTAGAACTTAAAGAAGAAGATATAGTAGAATTAGAAGATTTAAAAGAAGTAGCAGATAATATTTATTTATATAAAGGAGATATTACTACTCTTAAAGTTGATGTCATTGTTAATGCCGGTAATGAATATGGATTAGGTTGTTTTATACCTAATCATAATTGTGTTGATAATCAAATTCATTCTAAAGCGGGTATTTCTTTAAGATTAGAATGTAATGATATTTTAAAAGGAGATATTATCGAAACAGGAGAAAATATTATTTGTAATGGTTATAATTTACCATGTAAAAAAGTAATCACTACAGTTGGACCAATCATTGGAGAAGAAGTTACTTTATATGATGAAAGATGTTTAGCTATGTGTTATCAAAATGCTTTAGAAAAAGCTTATCAAATAGGATATAAAAGTATAGCTTTTCCTTCTATTTCTACAGGAGTATTTTCTTATCCAATTAATAAAGCTAAAGTAATTGCCTATAAAACAGTAAAACAATTTGTTTATGAACATAATATAAAAGTTATCTTTTGTCTTTTTAGTGAGGAGGACTACAATGAATACCGAATTATGTTTGGAAATTAAAAACAGAATAGAAACTGCTGATAGTATAGTTATAGGAGCAGGAAGTGGTCTTTCCACAGCAGCAGGTATTGATTATGGCTCTCATAACTTTAAAGAGAAATATCCTGAATTAGTAAAGTATTATGGTTTTACAGATATGTATACATCTTCTTTTTATGAATTTAAAAGTGAAGAAGAAAAATGGAGTTATTGGGCAAAACATATTAATGATTTATGCTTAGATATGAAAGCAACTAAAACTTATAAGGATTTATATAATTTAGTTAAAGATAAAAACTATTTTGTTATTACAACTAATGTTGATAGACAGTTCTTTAAAGCAGGTTTTGATCAAGATAAAGTTTTTGATGTACAAGGTTCACTTGCTAAAATTCAATGTTCTAAAGCTTGTCATAATAAACTTTATGATGATACACAATTAGTAAAAGAAATGTTAGAAAAAAATAAGAATATAAAAATACCTACATCTTTAGTACCACATTGTCCTATATGTAATGGAAAAATGGAAGTTAATTTAAGAAAAGATCAATACTTTGTTCAAGATGAATATTGGTATAAGTTAAATAAGAACTATGAAGAATTTCTAAATGAAAATAAAAATAAGAAAATAGTATTCTTAGAATTAGGAGTAGGTTTTAATACTCCAGGTATTATTCGTTATCCTTTTGAAGAGTTTACTTATAATATGAAGAAAGCCTATCTGATTAGAATTAATAATCAATATGCTGAAATACCAGAAGAAATAGAAAATAAGGGAGTAGGTATAAAAGGAGATATTTCTAAAATATTAGGAGGTATTATTAATGGAATATAATAAGTTAATAAAAGAAAGATATTCGGTTAGAAAATATCAAGATAAAGAGATACCCAAAGAAGTACTTCAACAAATTTTAGAAGCAGGAAGAATTGCTCCAACGGCCAAGAATTTACAACCTCAAAAGATTTATGCTTTAGAAAGTAGGGAGTCAAAAGAAAAGTTAGGTAAATATAAAAGAATGAGTTTTAATGCTCCTATTGTTTTGATGATTTGTGCTGATATGGATATTGTTTGTAAATTAGGAGTAGAAACAGATTATAATACCTCAGAGTTAGATTGTGCCATTGTTGCGACTCAAATGATGTTAGAGGCTACTAACTTAGGACTTGGGAGTTGCTTTGTAAGATGGTTTAATGCCGAAGAATTAAGAAAGTCTTTTTCTTTAGATGATAATATTAAACCAATATGTTTACTTCCTATAGGTTATCCAGCTAGTGATGCTACTCCATTAAAGGGATTCCATGATGTGAGAAAAACTATTGACGAAGAAGTAATATATTTGTAAAATAAGCAGTTAGGTGGAGATTATTATGAATTGTATTAAAATAATTACAGATGAAGATTTAGGATTAGAATCAACTAAATTTAATAATCCTAGATTAAGAATAGGAGCTAGAGGAATAGTAAAAAGACAAGATGGGAAAATAGCTATATTTAATAAAGTTAATAAAAATGAATATAAACTACCTGGTGGTGGAGTAGAAGATCAAGAAGATATCAAAGAAGCTTTCCTAAGAGAAGTTTTAGAAGAAACAGGATGTAAAGTTACAATCGAAAAAGAATTAGGAACAATTGAAGAACATAAGACCTTAGATAACTTTAAACAAATTTCTTATGTTTTTGAAGCTTCAGTCTTAGAAGATAGTCATAAACTAAATCTTACTAAAAAAGAAAAAGATGAAGGAGCTAGACTTCTTTGGGTAGAACCTGAAGAAGGATTAAAACTAATTACAGAATGTTATAATAATTTAAAAGGAAGTAAATATGAAAACTTATATCATAGTAAATTTATTTCCTTAAGGGATAGAACTATTTTAGAATATTATTTAAATAATAAATAATAGAGGTGGTATAGTGAAATTTATTAATAAAGTACAAAGATTTATGATGTATAGATATGGAGTAGATGAATTATATAGATTTTTATTAATATTATATCTAATAGTAATTATCATAGATTTATTTGTAAATAGTCCTCTTCTAACAGTAATAGAACTTTTAATAGTATTTATAATGTTTTATAGAGTATTCTCTAAAAATATAAAACAAAGAAGAAAAGAAAATAAGCTATTTTTAAAAATGAAAAATAAAGTTAAGAAACCTTTTGAAGTAATTCAAAAAAATAGAGAAGATAAATATCATATATATAAAAGATGTCCTAAATGTAAAACTATTTTAAGATTACCATTACCTGCGAAAAGAGGAATTAAACACGCTAAATGTCCACATTGTAAAAGAAAAGTTACTTTATTTACTTTAAAATATCAAAAAGTAGAAATTATCAGAAATAAAAAATAATTATAATATCAGGGGAGATGATTATTTTGAATAAAGAGAGAAGTTGTTTACTTATTTATAATCCAACTAGTGGAAAAGAAAAAGAAGGAAATATTGTTGATTATTATGAATATGCCTTAAAGAAGAATAACTATAGAGTAGATGTTTTAGGAACAAGTTATCCGCATCATGCCACTAAAGCAGTCGCAGAAGCAGATAATTATGATATAGTTTTTTCTATTGGAGGAGACGGTACTTTAAATGAAGTAGTTAGAGGTAATTATCGAAGAAAAGATAAATTAACTATTTGTCCTGTTCCTTGTGGTACATGTAATGATGTTGCGAGTATGTTAGGGTATAAACATAATTACGTAAATAATTTAAATATGGCTCTTAATGGAGAAGTACGTAATATCGATATTTTAACTATAAATGATACCCCTTTTATTTATGTGGCAGGAGTAGGTAAATTTATGAATATACCTTACGCAACTAAAAGTATTGATAAAAAGAAAATAGGTTATAGTGCTTATTTAAAAGAATCTATACCAGAAGTAATAAGTCAATTAAAACAATTTAAAGCCCAAATAACTTTAGATAAAAAGAAATTAGAAACTGATGCTTATTCTTTAATGATGTTTTCTAACTCTAATCATATAGCTGGAGTTAATAATTTTCATAGGAACGTTTTATTAGATGATCAAAGAATGGAAGTTTTATTGTGCAAAGCTAAAAACAGAAGAGAATTTATAAGTTCTTTTGCTAAACATTTAATGGGATTTAATTCAAATGAAATAACTGCTCTTAAAGCTAAAAAAGTTGCTATTAAATTATTAGATAGACCAGAACACAACTGGTGTATAGATGGAGAAGAATATATTAGTAGTAGTGATGAGTATAACATCACAGTCGCAGATCAAATGGACTTTTTAGTACCTAGTACCAACACTAAAAAATTATTTTTAAGAAAATAATATTGAAAAAATAAAATATTATGATAGAATTAATAATGTCAGTATTGACGTTATTATGGCCTATTGGTCAAGAGGTTAAGACGCCACCCTCTCAAGGTGGAATCACGGGTTCGATTCCCGTATAGGCTACCAAATTGATAGGAAACTCGGAAAAACACGAGTAAAATAGAGAACGTACTTGAAAAAAGTGCGTTTTTATGTTATGATGTATTTGTCAAGGAAATTTGCATAAAATAAAAAAGGAATACCTAATTTTGATGAGTTAGGTACTATCCTAAGATTATTTTAGTTTAGTACCGACTTATACAGTTGGTACTATTTTTATTAATATGATTAAAATCACAATAATAAGGAGTATTATGATAGTACAAAGATATTTCTCTGATTTTCTCATAATTTCACCTCCTTTCACTTTAAAAAGTAAAGGAGAATAGTACCCAAACTAATTAAGTATTCCTGAAAAGATTATATCAAACAAATGTTTTTAACACAATACATTTATATTAAATTTTGATAATTTAGGAAACATACTCGCATATTGTCAAAAAATAAGAAAGTGATGATATTGAAGATATTAAGAAATAATATAAGTGATAGTGAATTTTATAATTATTATTTGATGATGACAATAAAAAATTAGGAATAATATATTGTGATAGCGGCAATCTATATTTTACTTATTTTAATAGAAATCAGGAAATTGATTTTTATAACAAAAGAAAATAATAAAATAAAGTTGTTATACTCCTTTCTTTAGGCTACCATTAGGAAATCTGTTCGAATTATTCGAACTTAATATAGAGAACTTGAAAAAAGTTCTTTTTTTTGTTATTATGAATATGTCAAGGAAACTTGCATACAATAAAAAAAAGAGGAACATTCGATTTTGCAAGCGAATGTCGTCTCTAATTATTAAGGGATGACACTCGATCAATGCTGATTGAGTGTCATATTTTTATTGCTATTACCAATAAGGTAAGGAGTAATAAAATGATAGCAATAAGCCGAAGGGCTTTTATTATAAAAGTCCTTTTTTTCATTGTATCCCTCCTTTCTTTCTCAAGAGTGGAGGACACACTCACATCAAATGTTCTGATAAATTTTATAATTGATATTATGAAACAATCGAACATGGATTAATTATTTAGCCTAAACAAAATATTTCATGTAATAATATAATGACTAGCTAGTAATAGTTAGTCATTTTTTGTGTTTAATAGAAATATTAATTAAATAGAGATATAAGATGATTCAAAAAACATTTCTTGAAGTTATTAGCCTTTATAAATTTCTTGACATTTAATATTTTTTGTGTTATAATATGAGGCCAAGAGAGGGGAAATAGGCAATGAAAGAAGAAAACACATTTATTTATAACGGTCATATCGTTGATTTAGACAAGGTCGATATTTCTTATTTAAAATCAATTAAACAAGAAATATCTATCGTAAAAAAACAAAGCTATCAAAAAGCTGGTAACGAAAAAGCTAATTATAAATATTATAATGGTGTAGTAATAACAGAAATAAATAAAACAAGATAAAAAGAAATCATCATTTTATGGTTTCTTTTTATTGACAAAAGAAGTAGTTGGTACTAGAATAGAAAGCCGTAGCGTGTATTAGTACCGAGTACACAAAAGGGAGTGGTTGAAAAATGAAAAACAAAGTAAGAGATTTATTTAATAGTGTATTAAATAATAAAGCTAGCTTTATTAAAAAGTTGGCTCATAAGAAGACTATGATTTTGGCAGGAATCATAGTTTGTTTAGCTGTATTTTACAGCTTAGGTTTAGGTACAACCTTAATAGATTTATCATCTAAAATATTTTTAGATGGTTCATCAAAATATGACCGTATTAGTGATAACAATACAATGGAAGATTATAAAGATCAATTGATTGATGAAGACCCTAACGGAAGAGGAAGCCGTTATGCAGGTAGAGTTTGGGCTGATAAATCAGTTGAAGCTAATAATGCAAAAGGAACTTTTAATCTTGGTTTAAAAGAAGAAGATGATGGAGTAACTACAAACGTAGGATTAAATACAGATTTCCTTCATATCTTTTCAACTTTAGGTTCATCTCAAGTTGTTGACCGAGAAAGTACAAAACCCCTTGATGTTGTATTATTGTTAGATATTTCTAGTTCAATGACTAGACTAACTAATAGTAGAATGGATACTAATGATTCATTACATAAAGTTTTAAATGAAGCAAATACTTTAATTGACCAATTAATGGGAAATGATCCTGAACACCCTGTACACCCTAATAACCGTGTTGGTGTTATCGTATATGGTGGTGGAGCACAACAATTGTTAGCTCTTGATCATTATACTCCAAGCAGTTCTGCCGAAGGTATTGGACAATATATGAGAGTTTCAGATAAAAAAAATAAGTCAAATAATAAAGTTTATTTTCCTATTATTCAAAGTAATGTAAATGAAGGTAGCCAAGTTACTACTAAATTAATGATAGCAGATTCAACTTACCTTCAAGGTGCTTTATATAAAGGAATGAAGATGCTTGCTGATGAAGAAACTACTACTTATAGAAATACTGTAACAGGAAAAGAAGAAGCACGTATTCCAGTTTTAATTACTTTAACTGATGGTGCTACTAATATTGTTAGTACAACTAAAAGTAGTAATAGTGGAAACACTTCTTATGAATGGTGGCAACCATTTGATGGAGATGTAATCAGTAATGCTGGAACAGGTACAGAATATGCTAATCCTTCTGCTAACCCATTCTATGCAGATTGTAATGAAGGAACAGGTTACTATAATAATTCAGACGCAAGAAATAAAAGAGATAATAAACTTGAAAAAGAACCACAAATGATTTCTTCAAGAAATGTTTCTAACCTTTTACTTGCTGGTTATTATCAAAAGAAGATTCAAGCTCATTACAATACTGATATGAAAAACTATTCTATTGGATTTAATGTTAATAATCTTGGTGAATTTGCTAATGAGCAATTATTGGGTACTCTTGATCCTAAAGATTATTTAGATCCAGATAGAGAAATTGATTTTTATTATCTAGAAAATTCTTCAGGTATAGCAAAAGATCAACAATTTGCTAAAAAGAATGAAATAAATACATATGCACAAGCTCAAGTTAAAAAAACTGAAGAACTTTTAAATTCATATATTGCTGGTTCAAATCCTACAGCAAGATTCCCTGAACAAGGAAATTATATATTTGTAGGAAGCGGAAATGCTGAATTTACTTGGAAACACCCTGAAGATAGTGAATATGATGTTAAATCATTGGATGATGTTAATTATATAGATAAATATTATACTGCTACTGATGGAGATATCGCTAACATCTTTGATCAAATCTTTGATGAAATGTTAGGTTCAACATTTAATCCAATTGAAGGAGACAATGATTCTGGTGTATCTGATTCCTTAACATATATGGATCCAATTGGTAAATATATGGAAGTAAAAGATAAAGGTGTAACACTTGCAGATAATAAGCAATATGATTTAGGTTTATTACTATTTGGACAAATGCACGGTATGGTAAAAACTGGTATCTATGATTATAATACTAACTCAAAAATTCAAAAACAATTCGGTAGTTTCGAAATGGGTTGGTATTATCTAGATCCGGAGACAGGTCAATATGTTAAAAATAGAGAGAATGCAAGTTGGAGTAATGGAGATATATATTATTTAGATGGTGATACAACTAGACAATATGTATCAACACTTCCTGAAAATGTAGACTCTGCTCCTGAAGAACAAAGAAATAAAGTTTATACTATTTATAGATTTGAAAAGAATATTACTACTGGAAAAACAGAAGATACAGCAGCAAGAGCAGTATTACATGATAATCCATGTTATAACAGTGGAGAAGTTCAATATGCACTTAATGAAATCAGAGTTTGGGTAGAAGATAGTGGAGACTATACAGGAGGAACTGGTGGTAGTGTCATTGATAATGGTTATGATTCAATGATTTATGTTAATATTCCATCAAGAGCTTTACCTATTCAAACTGCTAATATCAAACTTAATGTTGATGGAACTGTAAAAGAATATTCAACTAATCTTTCTGATAAAAAACAATCAACACCATTTAGATTATTCTATGGTATCGGTGTATCTGATGATATTAAAACAGAAGATAAATTAGATATAGATTTAGCTAAAGTATCTGCTGAATACATTCAAAGTCATACAGATGCTGATGGAAATGTTTATTTCTTATCTAACTATTATAGTGGTACAAATTATGATGGTTATGTAACAGATTCAAATGACTCAAGATCAAGAGGAGATGCTAACTTTACATTCTCTCCAAGTGCAGATAACCGTTATTATGCATTCCAAAGACCATTAACTCTTTATGAATTAAATGAAAATGATTACGTTGATGGTGTAACTGTTGACTATACAGCAACAAAAGTATTTAAAACTAGTACAGGAAGAAATGGATTGGAAAGTTTTGAAAATAGTCACAAAAAAGTAGAATCTGTATCTTCTGATAAAGCTTACTGGATAATTATTGATTACTATTTACCAGAAAATAATGAAACAGTTCATATGGCTGTTAAACGTAGAGGTAGTGAACTTGGTTCTTATCTAGGAAAAGATAAGACAGGAGAATTCTTAGTTTGGTATAATCCAGCAACAGGAGACATTAGAGATTTTGTTAATAATGTTAAACCAGCTGATGGTTATTATGTAGCTACTAAAGTTCGTGGACTTCGTACTGGAGATATGGCACAAAATGTACATACTAAACAATCAAATAGAACAGGTTCTGCCGGAACATATTATTTACCTACAGCTAGTACAAACAGTGATAGTGAAAGTATCGTTGTTGATGGATACCTAGGAAATAACGGTAGACTTACAGTATCAGATGCCCTTCTTGAAGTAACAAAAGAAGTTGAACCAGAACCTGCTGTTTTACCAGACGGAACTGGAAAGGAAAAATTCAATTATACCTTAAGTTTCGAAAACGGTGTTCATACAGGTGATTTCCAAGCTATTAAAACATTTAAGAATCCTTATTCTGGAAAATGGCAATTAAGACTTAGTACAATTGATTTATTAACAGATGAAAGAGGATTATTACAAACTGAAGATAACCAATTAGCAACAGATGAAAATGGAAACTACATTTATGTTGGAGGAAATACTGATGAACATGTATTCCATTTATATAATGCTGCTGATAATGATATCGCAGGTAGTGAGCCAAGAGCAGGAAGAACTGTTTATGTTAAAAGCTTAAAAGGTTTAACAGATAGTGCAGATGGTAGAGTATTATATAGAACAGCTATTAAAGATCATCCAGCAGGATCAATGGAATTCTGGGTAAAAGATTTTTATCTTGTAAAACCAGATCAATTAGAAAAATTTGATGGTACAACACTTGATGGATTACAACATGTAGAAAACCAATTTGTAGTTGCTGATATCGATTCAAACAGACAAATGAAAGTTACTCCTTCATCAAGTGCAACTTATGCTCAACCACAAAAAGCTCAAGTATATTCTAAGTATGCTACTAATACTCAATATTTAACTGAAACACTTAATTTTGAATTAGATAGTAGTACTGGTAAATATGTTGCTAAGTTTAGTTTAGGACATAATGAAGGACTTGTAATTAATGGACTTGAAAAAGACTATAAATATACAGTAGAAGAAGTTTTAACTGGAGGTCAAATCCAAAATGGATATAGATTTGCTAGAGCTTATGGTGATACAGAAAGTGATTTATTAATACCAGAAGCTGCAGGAACTGCAAGATTTGGTAATACGGTTCAAAACGAAAATGAAGTACATTATGTTAACCGTTCATTAAATGCTTTATCTATCGTTAAAACTCTTAAGGGATTAGATTCTAGAACAGATACTAATAGAGATTGGCACTTTACAGTTGAATTAAAACGTGGTACTGCTGATAGAGTAGGTGGAGAATATTATTATGTTGTTACTAAAAATAATACAGTAACAAGAACTGGTAATATTAACTTTGAATCTACAGATGGTGGTTATACTTATACTGCTGACTTTGCTATCAAGGGTGGAGAAAAGATGACTATCTACGGAATTCTTGATGGAACAGAATATAATATAACTGAAAAAGAAGCAGGACAAATAAAAGGATATACTACAACTGTAAAAGGAAATAATAATGAAGGTACTCTTATTAGAGATGCTGAAGTTGAATTTATAAATAATAATCCAGCTGAATATGATATTACTTTAGGTAAAATTGTTGAAGGTTTTGCTGGTGATAAAGAAAAAACATGGAATTTTGATATTACTTTAACAGCACCAGAAGGTGAAGAAATTCCAACAGAATACGTTTGTGAAGGGGAAGCTTGCCCAACACCTAAAATTCAATTTAATAAACAAGAAGATAATACATATAAAGCAACTGTTCAATTAAAACATGGAGAAGGAATTACTATTAAAGATCTTCTTGAAGGAACTACATATAACATAGTAGAACAAGAAGCAGATCTTGATGATTATACTACAAGTCATAGTGGAATGGCATCAGGTACTTTTGGTACAAATGTTACAAATGATCAAATAGTTACTTTCACTAATACTAAATATTCATATCATGATTTAACAGTTGGAAAACTTGTAAAAGGTGAAGATGGAGACTTAAATAAAGTTTGGACATTTAATATCTTCTTAACACCTGCAACAGGTATTACATTAGATGATTCTTATGAATATGAAGGTGGAGTAATCGCTGGTTATGAAGGTAAAGTAACAGCACCAGCAGATGGTGAAATTACATTTACTAAAGTTACAGGAGACCGTAGAGGATCATATATGGGAACTGTATCTGTACAACATGGTCAAAAAGTTACAATTAAAGGTTTACCAGAAAGAACTCGTTACTTTGTATCAGAAATCAATTCAAATCGTGATGGTTATACAGCACTTATTCCACAACAAACTGGATCATTTGATAGCGCTGGGGCTAGTGGAGAAGTAATAATTACTAATGTTAATTTAAGTGAACATGATTTAATTATTGAAAAACAAGTAGAAGGAACTGATGGTGATAAAACTAAAGATTGGCACTTTACAGTTAAATTAACTCCAGATAAAACTACTGGTATGGACTTCCCAACAGAATATCCTACTACATTAAATGGTGCAGATAGTACTAATATTACCTTTACAGAGACTCCTGAAGGATCAGGTGTTTATGTAGGTCATGTTACTTTAAAACACAACGATAAAGTTAGAATTAAAGGATTACCAGAAGGTACTAAATATGAAGTAACTGAAGATGAAGCAGATCAAGAACAATATTTAACTAAACATACAGATAATACTTCAGGAACATTAGAAAATGCTACTGATACACAACATATCATTTATAGAAACATAAAACTTGCTAAACAAACTCTAACACTTTCAAAAGAAGTTCTTGGAGGAGCAGGAGAATATGAAAAACCTTGGGAATTTGTTATTAAATTATCAAGAGAAGATGATATTGAATTAGGTACATTAGATCCTGAAACAAGTAAAACTACAGTTACTTATCCAAGTGAAGGTACTTCAAATGAAGGAGTAGAAGCTCCTAGCATCGATAATGTAACTTTCGAAAAACAAGAAGATGGAAGCTATGTTGCTAAAGTTGAATTAAAACATGGTCAATCACTTACAATTAAAGATATTCCAGAAAATACTAAGTACGAAATATCAGAAACAGATGCTAATACAGGTCGTTATGTAACATATACTAATGTTGAAACTTCAGGAACAATTACAAGTAGTGAAGGTACAGGAATTACTTTCTACAATAAACAACCAGCTTTAGTTGATTTATCACTAAGTAAAATAGTTGCAGGACAACATGGTGATAAGAATAAAGACTGGAACTTCACTATTAAATTCAAAGCTGATGAAAATGTTAAATTCCCAACAGAGTTTAACTATACTGGAACTAAGAGTGGTACTTTAACAGTATCTAAAGTTAGTGAACAACCAGATGTTTATGAAGGAACTGTAACATTAAAACATAATGATACTATTACTATTAATGGTATTCCAGAAAATACTAAGTATGAAATAGTTGAAAAAGAAGCTAATGAAGATGAATACATCACAACTGTTGATGGAGAAAAAACTGGAACATTACAAGAAAATGGAACTAAGGTTACATTTACTAATACAAATTTAGCTAACTTTGATTTAACTATTAAGAAGAATGTTAAAGGTAACAATGTAGAAACTAATAAAGAATGGGATTTTGAAATTATCTTATTCAGTCCATCAGTAAAAGATTTAGATTCTACATATAAATACACTAAAAATGGAGAAGATACTGAATATGACTTCAATATTACTAAGAATGGTGAAGGAAGTTATGTAGGACACATCTTCATTAAGGGTGGAGAATCAGCTACAATTAAAGGATTACCAGAAGGTACTAGATATATTGTAAACGAAGTAGAAGCTGATCAAAACGGATACATTACTACAACAAGTGAAAATACAGAAGGTGTAATGGATAAAGATGGTATAGTTGTTGAATACAACAACTGGAGATTTACAAGACATATGTTATCTATTGAAAAACAATTAAAAGGTAACAATGTTGATCCAAACCGTGAATGGACTTTTGAAATAACATTAAAAGTTCCTGAAGGTATGCCATTTGAAACAATGTATCCATATGTTATGAATACCAAAGGTGAAGGATATACAGTATTTAATCAAAGAGTAGATGGTACTTATTATGCCGTTGTTAAACTTAAAGGTGGAGAAAAGATAACTATCAAAGATATACCAAATGGTGTAGAATATGATGTTAAAGAAGTAGAAGCAAATACTGAAGGTTATACAACAACTGCAACTAATGAAAAAGGAACTTTAAATGATGTTGAAGAACAAAAAGTAGTATTTGTTAATGAAAACAACATTGATAAAACTCCAAAATTAATTAAAACTCCATCAAATCCAAATACTGGTGATGGTATTATGAAGTATATCGTTTTATTACTAGTTTCAATGTGTGAATTAGTAGTTGTAGGTTATTTTACATTTAAAAATACAAAGAAAGCAAACTCTAAGTAATTAGAGTTTCTTTTTTTTATAAAATTTAATAGAGTTTTTTCTTCATTTGTGTTATTCTTAATAATAGGAGGGATAATATGATAGTAGAAACAGTTGTTACTGGAGCAATCGAGGAAAATTGTTATATATTAAAAAAGAATAATACTTGTTTAGTAATAGATCCAGGAGATGATTATCCTAAAATAAAAGAAAAAATTGGAGATGACAAAGTAGTTGGTGTTTTAGTAACTCATTCTCACTTTGATCATGTTGGAGCTTTACGTAATTTTTTAAATAAAAGAAGTATTAAAGTTTTTAAGAAAAGTAATTTACAAGAAAAAGAATATGAATTAGGTGATTTTAAATTTGAAGTTATTTATACACCTGGACATTCAGCTGATTCAGTAACTTTCTATTTTAAAGAAGATAAAACTATGTTTGTAGGTGATTTTGTTTTTCAAGGAAGTATAGGAAGATGTGATTTACCTACTGGAAATGAGAATGTTATGAAACAAAGTTTAGAAAAAATAAAACAATATGATGATGATATTATTCTTTATCCAGGACATGGTGATAAAACTACTTTAAAAGTAGAAAAAGAAACTAATATTTATTTTAAATAAAAAGGAGTAGAATTATGTATATTGATTTAATAGTTTTAGTTGTATTAATTTTGGTGGTAGTAATGTTTTTTAAACGTTTCTCATCTTTTGTATTTTTCATAGCTATAATTGATATATTACTTCGTATTTTAGCGTTCATTAAACAAAATATTGGACTTCCAGATGTAGCGGCTTTAATTGGAAAATATTTCCCTGAAAGTATTTTAGCCATTATTGGAAAGTATACATCAGGATTATTATATACAGTTCTTGCATGGGCATTTGTAATAATCATGATGATATTCTTAAGCTATATTATTAAGATATTCTGGAATAAAAAGAAAATTTAAGTTTAAAAGAAAAAGCGACAATATAGTCGTTTTTCTTTTTATATAATTTTTTTTGGTGATACAGATGAAAATATATCTTGATTTTGTGCTACTGCTGAATTTCTTTTTTGATTTTTTATTACTTTTTAGTACTAACTATATTTTAAAAAGAAATACTAGCTTTAGAAGAATATTTATAGGCAGTATAATAGGAGCTTTAAGTATCTTGTTTTTATTTATGAAAATAAATAGTTTTATCTTATTTTTAGGTAAACTATTTATAAGTATTTTAATGATTTTAGTAACTTTCTCATATCATAATATAAAATACTTCTTTAAAAATATTTCTACTTTATATATTATAAGTATTTTTCTAGGAGGTAGTTTATATCTTATTAATGATAGTTTTAGTTATAAAAATACAGGTATAGTCTTTTTTCATAATGGATTATCTATAAATATTATTCTAATGATTTTATTAACCCCTGTTATAATCTATCTTTATATTAAAGATAATAAAAATAATAAAACATATCATAATGTTCATCAAGTAGATATTTACTATCAAAATAATATTTATCATTTATCAGGTTTTTTAGATACTGGGAATAACTTAAAAGATCCATATAAAGGTAGAGGAGTAATAATCTTTAATAAAGATTATATTAAAGTAAAAGAAGATGAAATTATCTATGTTCCTTTTAAAACTATTGATAATAATGGACTTATGAAATGTTTTAAAATAGATAAAGTCTTAATAGATAAAAATATAGAATTTAAAAATCTATTAGGAGGAATATCTTCTAAAGCACAAATTGAAGGGATAGATTGTATTTTACCAAATAAAATAAAGGAGGAATTATCATGATTACAATATTATTACTATTAGGTAAACTTTTAAATTTAGGAGGACAAATATTTTATGTTGGCGCAACTGATGTTTTACCAGAGCCTCTTTCTCGTGAAATGGAAGAATATTATTTAGAATTAAAAGAAGATGGAGATGTTTTTGCGAAAGATAAACTAATTGAACATAACTTAAGATTAGTAGTGTTTTTAGCTAAAAAATATGAAAATACTAATGTTGATTTAGAAGATTTAGTTAGTATAGGAACAATTGGACTTATTAAAGGTATTAATACTTTTAGTCGTGGTAAAAATATTAAATTGGCTACTTATGCCTCTAGATGTATAGATAACGAAATATTAATGTATTTAAGAAAAATTAAAAAACAGAAAACAGAGGTAAGTATTGATGCTTCTCTTTCTTATGATTCTGAAGGGAATGAACTTCATTTAGAAGATATACTCGGAACACCTAAAGATTTAGTGACTAAAGGTATAGAAGATGAAGCAGATAAGAAAAGAGTGATTGAAGAAATAATGCGATTAAATCCTAGAGATAGAGATATTATTATTTTAAGATATGGTCTATTTGGAAAAGAAGAAAAAACCCAAAAAGAAGTAGCGGATATGTTAGGTATTTCTCAATCATACATTTCGAGAATTGAAAAAAAAGTAATAAAAAGACTTAAAATGATTGTTAAATATAGTTAATTTGTTATACTATTATTGGAGGATAAGCAGTATGACAAAGTTGTATTTTAAATATGGCGCTATGAACAGTGGGAAAACAACCTTTTTACTTCAAGCGGCACATAATTATGAAGAACGTGGTATGAAAGTAATTATCTTAAAACCTAAAATTGATAGTAAAGGTAATGATACGGTAATATCAAGAATTGGAATTCAAAGAAAGGTTGATTATTTAATAACCAAAGAAGATAATTTATTTAAGTTAATTAAGAATCATTGTAAAAAAGAAGATATTCATTGTGTATTTGTAGATGAAGTCCAATTTTTAGAAGCAAGACAAATAGATGAATTGTTACAAGTAGTAATTGCTTTAGATATTCCAGTTATGTGTTATGGACTTAGAACTGATTTTAGAACTAGAGGCTTTAAAGCTAGTACTAGACTATTAGAAATTGCTCATTCTATTGAAGAAATGAAAACTATTTGCCCATGTGGTAAAAAAGCCATCTTTAATAGTCGTAAAATAAATGGTAAATTTACTTTTGAAGGAAGTCAAGTTGCGATAGATGATAACGCTAAAATCGAGTATATATCACTATGTCCAAAGTGCTATTTTGAAAAACTAAGAAAGTACCAAAAATTAAAACAATCATGTGTCAAAGAGAACTAGATATTATTGTTTCTAGACTCTTTTTTTGATATAATATATAGTGTATAGAATAAGGAGGGTATATGAAATACGTATATTCATTTAACGAAGGAAGTAAAGATTTAAAAGATATACTTGGTGGTAAAGGAGCTAATCTTGCTGAAATGACTAAACTAGGTTTACCCGTACCTAGAGGTTTTACAGTATCAACAGCTGCTTGTCTAGATTATTATGATAAAAATAAAACTTTAGATGATCAAATAAAAGAAGAAATTTTAAAAGAGTTAAAAGCTTTAGAAGAGAGAACAGGAAAACAATTTGGAAATCCTAATAATCCTTTATTAGTATCTGTAAGAAGTGGTGCTAGAGTTAGTATGCCAGGAATGATGGATACAATTCTTAATTTAGGGCTTAATGATGAAGTAGCATCTACTTTTGCGACTAAAGTTAGTAGTTCCAGATTTGTTTATGATTCTTATCGTCGCTTTATTCAAATGTTTTCTGATGTAGTAATGGAATTTCCAATTGAAGAGTTTACTAATCTTTTTGATCAATATAAAGAAGCTAAAGGTTGTCAAAATGATACAGATCTTAATTCTTATGATTTACAACAGATAATAGTTTTATATAAAAATAAATATAAAGAACTAGCAGGAAAAGAATTTCCTAGTGATCCGATAGAACAATTAATGGAATCTGTAAAAGCTGTATTTAGAAGTTGGAATAATGATAGAGCTATTACTTATCGTAAACTTAATGATATTCCTGATAATTGGGGTACAGCTGTTAATGTTCAAGAAATGGTTTATGGAAACAAAGGAGAAACATCTGGTACTGGAGTTGCTTTTACTAGAAATCCTTCAACTGGAGAAAAGAAATTATTCGGAGAATATTTAATCAATGCTCAAGGTGAAGATGTTGTAGCCGGAGTTAGAACACCAGCTCCTATTGAAACTTTAAAAGAAAAAATGCCTGATGTTTATGCTGAATTTGTTAGAGTATGTAATATCTTAGAAGAACACTATTGTGATATGCAAGATATGGAATTTACTATTGAAGAAGGTAAACTTTTTATGTTGCAAACTAGAAGCGGAAAGAGAACTGCTAAAGCAGCAATAGAAATAGCTGTAGATTTAGTTAATGAAGGAAAGATTACGAAAGAAGAAGCTTTATTAAGAGTAGAACCTAATATGTTAAATCAATTACTTCATCCTGCCTTTGATAAAGAAGCTTTAGATAAAGCAGTACCAATTGCGAAAGGACTAGCAGCTTCTCCTGGAGCCGCAACTGGAGAAATCTATTTCTCAGCAGAAGATGCCACTAAGGCTCATGAAGCAGGTGTTAAAGATATTTTATTAGTTCGTGAAGAAACATCTCCTGAAGATATTGAAGGAATGAATGTGGCGAATGGAATCTTAACCGTTCGTGGAGGAATGACTAGTCATGCCGCTGTTGTAGCACGTGGTATGGGAACTTGTTGTGTTTGTGGTTGTAACGAAGTAGTAGTTAATGTAATGGATAAAACTCTTACTACTGCAAGTGGACAAGTATTTAGAGAACGAGATAAAATGAGTTTTGATGGTACAACAGGTAATGTTTATGGTGAAAGTATTAAAACTGTCGATGCTACTATCAGTGGTAACTTTTCGGTATTTATGGGTTGGGCAGATGAAATTAGACATCTTAAAGTTAGAGCTAATGCTGATAATCCAAGAGATGCTAAGACAGCTCATAACTTTGGAGCAGAAGGAATTGGACTTTGTCGTACAGAGCATATGTTCTTTGATGAAAAAAGAATATTTGAATTTCGAAAAATGATTGTTTCTGAAACAAGAGAACAAAGAGAAGAAGCTCTTTCTAAAATATTACCATTCCAAAGAGAAGATTTTATTGGGCTATTTAGAGAAATGCAAGATATGGCTGTAGTAATTCGTCTTTTAGACCCTCCACTACATGAGTTTTTACCAAAGAATGATTCAGAGATTATCCCTCTAGCCAATGCTTTAAATATGACAGTAGATAGCTTAAAAGATAAAATCGAATCTCTAAAAGAGTTTAATCCTATGATGGGACATCGTGGATGTAGACTTTCAGTAACATTCCCAGAAATTACAGCTATGCAAGCTCAGGCTATTATGGAAGCTGCTGTAATTGTTACTAAAGAAGGTATTAATGTTGAACCTGAAATTATGATTCCTTTAATTGGAGATGAAAAAGAATATATTTTCGTTAAAAAGATAGTAGATCAAATCGCAAAAGAAGTACTAAAAATGAATAATATAGATATGAAATATAAAGTTGGAACAATGATAGAAATTCCAAGGGCTTGTGTTAAAGCAGATTCAATTGCTAGACTTGCTGATTTCTTTAGCTTTGGAACTAATGATTTAACACAACTTACTTATGGTTTTTCTAGAGATGATGTTTCTAAATTCTTAAAAGATTATGAAAAAACTAAATTACTAGAACATGATCCATTCCAAAGTATAGATCAAGAAGGAGTAGGGGAATTAGTAAAATTAGCGGTAAAACTTGCTCGTGATGAAAAACCAGATATTTCTTTAGGAGTATGTGGAGAACATGGAGGAGATCCTAAGTCTATAGAGTTCTTTAATAAGGTAGGACTTGATTATGTATCTTGTTCACCATTTAGAGTACCAGTAGCAAGACTTGCGGCTGCTAGAGCGACTATTAAAGAAAGAAAAAATCAGAACGCATAAGTTTAAAAATATAAAACACAAGAAAGACTAGAAAATAGTCTTTTTTGTTGTAATTAAAAGAAGTTTATATAAATGAAAAAAATTAAGAGTTATATTGGTAATATAATAAATTGATAAAAAATATTGACACTATCTATAATATTTGATATATTTTGTATCGATTGGTATTCAGGAAACTTATGAAGCCCTGAGTCAATTTTTATTTATGAAGTAATTAATGTGAAAGAATATAAGCATAATGATGATTTATTGGAATATTTGAATTAAAAAAATATCAAATAAAATACTAATAAATAATAATTTGGAAAGTGAATATACTATTAATGTATACTATTTGACATTTTTATAAAATTATAGTATACTTATACTGCACTTGAAAAAGTGTGAAAATGTTTCTCGCTTCCGGGTGGCTAGCGAGTAATAAATAATCCCGGTCGACAATGTT
>CANRDQ010000010.1 GCA_947629395.1 uncultured Bacilli bacterium | reverse complement strand
CTATGCGAAAAATTAGGAATTGATTTTCAAGATGAAAATACCGAACTAGGAGAAGAAGATATTATCTTATTAGATAATGAAGTTCAAAACAGTGCTACTGATGATAGTGAAGAAGAAAGTGATAGTGATGAAGTAGAAGATAACTATGATGATGAAGAGTTTGATCACGTTATGTCTTTAGCAGAAGGAACTAATATCGATTTAGATAATACTAAAAATGAAGAGAAATTTACCAAAAGAAATAAAAAGAAAAAAGAAAATAAAGAAGATTTCAAAAAACAAAGAAAGAAAATTTATAAACAAAAAGAAAAATTACAAAGTAACGAAAAGAAACAAAAAGATAATGAAGTTTTATATGAAGCAGGAATGAGTGTTTCTAGTTTCGCAGAACGTTTAGGAGTTGCGCCAACTGAAATTATTAAAAAACTAATGGGACTAGGAGTAATGAGTAGTCTTAATCAAAGTATTGACTACGATACAGCCGAAGTTTTAGCTAGTGAATACGATAAAATATTAAAGAAAGAAGAAACTGCTGATATTTCTAATTTTGAAAATTTTGAAATAGAAGATGATCCTAAAAACTTAGTAGAACGTCCACCTGTAGTTACAATTATGGGACACGTTGATCATGGAAAAACTACTTTACTTGATAAAATTCGTAAAACTAATGTCGTAGGTGGCGAAGCTGGAGGAATTACTCAAGCTATTGGAGCTTATCAAGTTGAAGTAAATGGTAAAAAGATTACTTTTATTGATACACCAGGACATGAAGCTTTTACAGAAATGAGAGCTCGTGGAGCTAGTGTTACAGATATTGTTATTATCATAGTAGCGGCAGATGATGGAGTAATGCCACAAACTAAAGAGGCAATAGACCATGCTAAAGCTGCTGATGTACCTATTATCGTTGCTATTAATAAAATTGATAAAGAAAATGCAAACCCTGACCGTGTTATGAGTGAACTTGTTGAGAATGGTCTAACTCCAGAAGAATGGGGTGGAGATGTTATCGTCAATAAAATTTCAGCTCATACCGGAGAAGGAATTGATAAATTACTAGAAAATATTCTTTTAATTGCCGAACTTAATGAATACAAAGCTAACCCAGCACGTTATGCTACTGGAGTTGTTATTGAAAGTAAAAAAGATAAACACGTTGGTAGTAAAGTAACAATGTTAATTCAAAACGGAACACTACGTTTAAGTGATCCTATTGTTGTTGGTACTGGTTTTGGGAAAGTACGTACTTTAACTAATGATTTAGGAAAAGATATAGTTGAAGCTTTACCATCAACTCCTGTAGAAGTAACGGGATTAAATACTTTACCATCAGCTGGAGATAAATTTATGGCTTTTGAAACAGAAAAGCAAGCTAAACAAATAGCCCTAGAACGTGAAGCTCGTGCTAAAGTTAAAGACAATAATAAAAGTGGTATGTCTCTTGATGAATTATTTAGTCAAATTCAAGAAGGAGTTAAAAAAATTAATGTTGTTTTAAAAGCAGATGTTAATGGAAGCCTAGAAGCTGTTAAAAACTCTTTAGAAAAAATCGATGTTGAAGGAGTAAGAATTTCTGTTGTTAGAGCGGGAGTAGGAGCTATTACCCAATCAGATATCGTTCTAGCTGAAGCTAGTAATGCTATTATCATCGGTTTCAATGTTAGAGCTAATGCTAAACTTATGGATGAAGCTGAAGAAAGACATATTGAAATTAGAACTTACGATATTATTTATAAAGTAGTAGAAGAAATGGAAAGTGCTATGAAAGGGATGCTTGATCCTGAGTTTGAAGAAAAAGTTATTGGTACTGCTGAAATTAGACAATTATTTAAGTTCTCTAAAGTAGGAAGAATAGCTGGTTGTCATGTAGTTAGTGGAAAAGTTACTAACAATGCCAAAGCTAGAATTATTAGAGATGATGTTGTTGTCTATAATGGAAAAGTTAAAACTCTTCAACATGAAAAAGATCAAGTTAAAGAAGTTACCAAAGGAATGGATTGCGGAATTACTTTAGATGGTTGCCAAGATTACAAAGAAGGCGACATGATTGAACTTTATGAATTAGTAGAAATAGAAAGAAAATAATGAATAGAATTAAAATTGAACGTTTAAATCACAGCTTTGTCCGTGAAATAAGTGTTATTCTAGAAACAGAAGTAAAAAATGAACTTTTAAAATCAGTAATTATCACTGATGTCGATATTACTAATGATTTAAGTTTTGCTAAAGTATATTTCCGTTTACTAGATGATTCTATAAAAAAAGAAGTAATGCAATCCTTAGAAAAAGCTTCTCCCTTTATTCGTAAATGTTTAAGTGAGAGAATCGAAATACGTCATACTCCAGAATTAAAATTCTATTATGATGAATCAGTAGAGTATGGACAAAATATTGAAAATATTATTGAAAACATTCATAAAGACGAAAAAAAATAGAACCTATAAAGTTCTATTTTTTTGTTTATTAATTAAAGTATCGAAACCATCAAGTCCTGATACCGAATTAATTTGATTATCTTTGACTACACCAACATCAACTATAACGGGCATATGAGTTTTAGTTTGAAAGTCTTTAATTTCTTCCTTAAATTTAGAAAGTTCTTCTCTTTGAAAATCATTAATTTCACTTGCAGATAATACAGTTACAGTATTTCTAACTATATATCCTAAAATTCCATGTTCTTGTCTATAAAATTCTGAAGAGGTAATATCTTTATTATGATTCTTTTTCATAGTAGCTTGAAATAACTCTTCATGAGTTCTCTTATTGAGAGCTTTCTTATCTACAAAGTCTTGTCCAATTATAATTAAACCAGAACTACTAGCAGTCATAGGT
Source organism: uncultured Bacilli bacterium (assembly GCA_947629395.1). The sequence continues at coordinate 35,276 of CANRDQ010000010.1, read as the reverse complement.
AAATCATGAGAATAAGAAATTTCTCCCATCAACATTTTGTTTAAATTATAATTTCTAAAGTTATCTAAACGCTTTTTATTATGCGCAGATATAGTTCCAATTTTATCACTACATAAAGTAACAATTAATGGTTCAATAGAACTTCTACTGATATTATCAATAGAGTCATAATCCCCATCCTGTAAATAATTGAAACATTTAAATTTTGAAAGATGTTGCTTTTCTTTCTTTAACGATTGAATTGTACTTAAGATTTCTGTAAAATCATCATAAGTTATTTTGCTGGAAATATGACAAGTTAAATTTTCATTGTTGTCATATGCAAGAAGAGAACAACCTTCATTCGTATACTTAGTAACTAGTTCAGAATTTGGACTATCTAAGTACGCCGACGCTTCTTCAGATGTGTCTAAACTAGTTACATGCCCGTTTTTGATTATATGCATTGTAGTATCCATATATTTAAACACCACCTATCTTTATACCTATAGTATATCACATTATATTAAGAAATACAAAAAATAATCCACAATGTAGATTATTTTCCATATACTTCTTTATAAATTGTTTTATCAAAATCATGTTGTCCATCCGCAAAGCCTTCAAGTTTATCAGTTTGAATTAAGAAATAATTATATTCTAGTAAATTACTTTTATCAGGAGTAATTGGATCATCCCAAGTAAGATCTAAATGATACCAATCATTATTCATAATATTAACGGCATTCCAAACATGAGATTCGCTAGAAACTTTATAATTTTTAATATGTAAATCATTTAAGAATATAGCCATACTATCAGTATAACCACCACATAAACCATGACCCTCTAACAAAGTACCATAAGCATTATCAGATTCATAATTAACAATGTTATTATCACTTCGATCAGAATCATAAATACTATTATCAATTATATAATCATGAATCTTCTTTATTTGTTCCTGAGTACTTAAATTAGAACTAAAGATATCATCTTCTATCTCTTTAACTTCTTCTTCAATTTCTTCAATCATCTTTGTATTATAAACTTTATTAATTTTAATTACTACTTTTCCAGCCGTATCATATTCAGTTTCAATATGTTTAAAACCATTAAAAGGATGAACAAAATTATTTATATGTGATAGAGTAGTTTGATCGTTAGCTAGTTTCTTAACCTCACTTAAACAATCTTTATATTTAACAGGACAATAAAAAGTAAATTTGCTTTTTCCAGCATTTATAACTGTATAATAAATATTATAAATATCTTGTTTGTTCATAGGTTCAAAATTATCTGTGTTTTGAACAAAATCAAAATCATAATCACGATAATATTGATTCTTATCACCAAGAGTTACAGTAGGTTTTTGACTAATATTTAAAGGTACATATTGGTAACCATATTTATAGTACAAATCAATAATATTATCTTTAAAACCATAGGTAACACCAAGTAAGATTAATAATATTCCTGTTACAATCAGTTTTTTCATATTTATCACCAAAATCAGTATATCAAAACGTCAAAAATAAGTAAATATGAGTAAGTTTAGTTTACATGACAAATAACATTATATTTTGTTGAGATAATCTAGATATGATATAATCAAGATAGTGGAGGATGTATTATGAGTAAAAAGGTATGTGAAAAGTGTAAATTAGCTATTAAAGATACGGATATTATTTGTCCCCATTGTGGACATCCCATTGTTAGTGAAACTAGTCCCATGAAAAAACGTGAAACTATTAAATCAGAAGAGATGACTCCAGCAAGAAGAAGAGCTAAAAGAATAGAAAATATAGTATATATATCTATTGCGGTTTGTTTAATAGTATTTGTAATTGCGATATATATAATTTTAAAGAGTTATTTTCATGCCGACTTTTCTATGTTAGGAAAAGATATAGTCAGATTTTTTGATGATATAATACGTTTTGTAAAGAGTGCTTTTTAAAAGCACTTTTTTTATTTTCTTAATTATCATAATTTAGAGTATAAAAAAACCTATAAGTTAAACTTATAGGATTATTCCATATTGTTTTTCATTTTCATTAATCTTGATTTAGCACGAGCTGCTTTATTCTTATGGATTTTACCACTGCTTTGTGCTTTATCAATTCTTTGAAGAGCAATATTTAATTTTACAGCTGCTTCTTCTTTGTTTCCTTCTTTTACGCTATTTTCGAATTTTTTAATAGCAGTTCTCATACTAGAAATAATTAATGTATTAACTGTTTCTTTTTTAGCATTACTACGAACACGCTTTTTCGCACTTTTAATATTTGGCATTTTTTCACCTCACTTTTTCGTAAACATATTAATTCTAACAAAAAATAACGAAAAATGCAAATAAAATGTTACAAAATGGGGAAAATATTAATTAGGTGATATCATGCATGAAATAGATTTAAAGAATAAAAACTTAAGAACAGACCTAATTATTGAATCAATTGATGTCAGTAAGAAGTTAGATGGAGTAGAACATAAGAGATATGAACAAGGTGATATTATCTTAGAAGAAACGGTTATAAAAGAGAAAGCTTCTAAAACTTTAGGTAAAGCTGCGGGTAGTTATAAAACCATTTCTTTTAAAGATATTACGGATAAAAATAATTATCAGAAAGTTCAAGATATGTTTGTAAAAACCTTTAAAAAGATGCTTCAAGAAGAAAATATCAAAGAAGATAGTAGTGTTCTCATTGTAGGACTCGGTAATAAAGAATCAACTCCTGATTCTTTAGGGCCAAATACTTTAGATAATGTTTTAGTTACTAAACATTTATTCACTCTCGGTGAAATAGAAAAAGGTTATCGTGAAGTATCTATATTTATGCCAGGTGTTACTGGTAGTACCGGTATTGAAACTGGTTCTTTAATTAAAGGGGTAGTAGATACCGTTAAACCTGATTTTCTAATTGTAATTGATGCTCTTGCGTCAACATCTATTGATAGACTTAATAAAACTATTCAAATGAGTAATAGTGGTATTGCCCCAGGATCAGGAGTCGGCAACAATCGTGGAAAATTAGATAAATCACTGTTAGGTATCCCTGTTTTTGCCATAGGTGTTCCAACTATAGTGGATGCTGTAACTATCGCTAGTGATACAATATTTTATATGTATAAACACTTTAGATTTAAAATGGAAAACATCAATAATAACAAATTAAAATTAGTACCTAATAATTATCAAGATTATCTATCTTTTAATAAAGACTTATCCCTAGAAGAAAAAAGTAAAATCTTTGGTATGATTGGTTCTTTAACTGAAGAAGAAACTAAAGAATTAATATTTGAAGTATTGTCTCCCATTAATTATAATTTAATGGTTACACCTAAAGAAATAGATTATGTCATGAATAAATTAACTTCCTTAATTGGAAATGGTCTTAATAAAGCTTTACATGAAAATGCTACTTAAACTATAAATCGACAAAATTTAAATAAAGCCTATATTATCATTTTAATAGAAAGTAAGTGATAATATGGCTAAAAAAAGATTTAAAACAAGAAAGAAAAAGCGAATGTATATATTCGTTTTATTTCTTGTGTTTTTTATTTATAGTTTTTATCTTACTTTTTCTTATTTAGAACAAAAAGAAATATCCTTTGATAATGAAACCTTAAATAACATATTATTAAAAGAAAGTAATAAAGCTCTAAAATTAAAAAAAACCAACTTTACTAAATCAGTAATAAAACTATTAAGTAATCCCCTTAATTTATTAAATAACAATTATAAAGGTTTTACTAAATTAAAGTTAAAAGAACAACCAAAAACAGAGTCTAAACCTTCTACACAACCTCTTATCTATATTTATAATTCTCATCAAACAGAAAATTATAAAGCTAGTAATTTTGCTGAATATAGTGTTTCCCCAACTGTTATGGTAGGAAGTTATATTTTACAAGAAAAATTAAAAGAACATAATTTAACTAGTTTAGTAGAAGAAAGAAGTATCTCTGATTATTTAAAAGCCAATGGTAAAAAATATGTTTATAGTTATGAAGCTAGTCGTAGTTATTTAGAAAGTTCTAAAGCTACTAATCCATCTTTAACATATTTTATTGATGTTCATAGAGATTCTCTTTCTAAAGATAAAACTACTATTAAAATAGAAGATAAAACTTATGCCAAAATAATATTTTTAATCGGTTTAGAAAATCCTAATTATGAAAAGAACTTAAACTTTGTAACTAAAATTAATAATATTTTAACTGAAAAATATCCAGGACTTAGTAAAGGAATATATAAAAAAGGAGGAGCTGGTGTTAATGGAGTTTATAATCAAGATTTTTCGCCATATACGATATTGGTTGAGTTTGGTGGTATGGAAAATACAATTGATGAAGTCTTTAACTCTATCGTTGCTTTTGAAGAGGCTTTTGTTCAAGTAATAAAGGAGAATCAGGGATAAAATGAAAAATAAAAATCTAATTAGAATTATTGGAGGAACTATTGTCCTTACTTTTTTAATTCTTTATACAGCACAAGCTACAGGTTATTATGAAATAAAAAATGATAAAAGAACAACTCTTACAAATGAAGCTATTAAAAGATATGAAGCTGATTTAAAAAAAGGAAAAGCTGTTGATGTTAAAGATTATATTCAAGAAGAAAAAGTTTATAGTAATAGAATAACTAAAATAACTAGTAAAGTAAGTAGAGGTATTGAAAAGGGAATGAACTCTATTATGAATTATCTTTTTAAACAGATGAGTAGAGCTGTAGATGAAAAATAATTTATTAGTAGATTTTATATCAAAAAAGCAGTAAAATAAAAATATATTGATTTGTAGTGGAGGTAAAGATGATATCATTTAAAGAAGGAAATGAAAAGTTTAATTTTAGAGTAGGGGGAATTTTATTAAGTCCTGATCAAAAGAAAATATTAATTCATCGTAAGAGTGATTTTGATTTTTACTTACTTCCAGGAGGAAGAGTAGAAATGCTAGAAGATACTAAAAATGCTATTGTTAGAGAATTAAAAGAAGAGCTAGATATTGATGTTGAAGTAGACAGATTACTATATATATTAGAAAATTTCTTTGAATTAAATGGTACTATCTATCATGAAATATCTTTTAATTACTTATTAAAAACAACTAATGAAGATATCTTTAAAGAAACAGAAGAATTCTCTGGAGTAGAAGGGGAAGAATATAAATTTAAATGGGTTAATAGAAATGATTTAGACTCTTATAACTTTAAACCTGAGTTTGTTATTGACTTATTGAAAGATTTACCTAAAGAAACAGTCCATATTATTAAAGATGAAAGATAAGAAAATTCTTATCTTTTTATAATATAAATTTAAATATTATAAGAAATTTGTTATAATAAAATAAGTAAATTTAGGAGGTGGAATCATGCAAGAAAATATTAGAAATTTTTGTATTATTGCTCATATAGATCATGGTAAAAGTACTATTGCAGATAGAATATTAGAAGAGACTGGTTCTTTGGAAAAAAGAGAAATGAAAGATCAATTACTTGATTCTATGGATATAGAAAGAGAACGTGGTATTACTATTAAACTTAATGCTGTAGAACTTACTTATAATTATAAAGGTGAAGATTACTTTTTAAATTTAATAGATACCCCAGGACATGTTGATTTTTCTTATGAAGTTAGTAGATCACTAGCCGCTAGTGATGGAGCTCTCTTAGTAGTAGATGCATCTCAAGGAATAGAAGCTCAAACTCTAGCAAATCTCTATTTAGCTTTAGATAATGATTTAACCGTAATTCCAGTAGTTAATAAAATAGATCTTCCTAATGCCGATATTGATAAAGTAACAGAAGAACTAGAAAATATTGGTTTTGATAAAAAAGATATTGTTTATACTAGTGCGAAAACAGGAACGGGTATTAAAGAATTACTTGCTAAAATAATAGAAGATATTCCTGCTCCTAAAGGTGATGTTAATAAACCTCTTAAAGCTTTAATCTTTGATAGTGTCTTTGACTCTTATCGTGGTATTATTACCAGTATTAGAATAGTAGATGGAGAAATTAAGAAAAAAGATTTAATTTTAATGATGGAAACTAATGCCTCTTATGAAGTTTTATCTCTTAGTATAAATAATCCTAAAGAAAAAGAAGTAGATGTCTTAAAAGCCGGACAAGTTGGTTATTTATATGCCTCTATAAAAAGTATTGATGATGTCAAAGTAGGAGATACCATTACCTTAAAAGATAATCCTGCTTTAGAAAGACTTCCAGGATATAAACCTATGAAACCTACTGTGTATTCAGGTCTTTATCCTATTGAATCTAGTAAATTTGAAGACTTAAGAGAAGCTTTAGAAAAATTAAAATTAAATGATGCAGCTTTATCTTTTGAACCAGAAACATCTAAAGCTTTAGGTTTTGGATTCCGTTGTGGTTTCTTAGGACTTCTTCATATGGAAATTATCGAAGAGAGAATTGAACGTGAATTTGGAATAGATATCATTGCGACTTCTCCTTCCGTTATATATCAAGTAGAACTTACTAATCACGATGTAATCTTTGTAGATTCACCAGCTAAAATGCCAGATAAATCAAAAATATCTAAAACTTTAGAACCTTACGTTAAAATTAGTATTTTTTCACCTAAAGAATATATTGGTCCTATTATGGAATTATGCCAAAATAAAAGAGGTAGTTTTCTAAATATGGATTATTTAGATGATAAAAGAGTTACTATTCATTATGAAATGCCATTATCAGAAATCGTATATGACTTCTTTGATAAGTTAAAATCATATACTAAGGGTTATGCATCTTTTGATTATGAAGTAATTGGTTATAAAGAAAGTTCTTTAGTTAAGATGGATATCTTACTTAATGGTGATATAATTGATGCCTTAAGTTTAATTGTTCATAAAGATTTTGCCTATAATCGTGGTAAAGCTATTGTGTCTAAATTAAAAGAAATAATACCACGTCAAATGTTTGAAGTCCCAATTCAAGCTAGTATTGGTTCTAAAGTAATTGCTCGAAGTGATATTAAAGCCATGAGAAAAAATGTTTTAGCGAAATGTTATGGTGGAGATGTTACCCGTAAGAAAAAACTTCTTGAAAAACAAAAAGCTGGAAAGAAAAAGATGAAAATGTTAGGAAGTGTAGAAGTACCTCAAGAAGCCTTCCTTTCCATTTTATCAACAGACGAATAATGATAAAATCTATGTATGTTCATATTCCTTTTTGTAATAAGATTTGTTCTTATTGTGATTTTCCTAAATTATATACTAATAGGAATATGATAGATAATTATTTAAAGATATTAGAAGAAGAAATAAAAGAAGTTTATCAAGATGATATTTTAGAAACAATCTATATAGGCGGGGGAACACCTAGTGCCTTAACTATTTCTGAATTAGAAAGACTCTTTAAAATATTAGACAACCTAAAAAAGAATTCTAATTTAGAATATACAATTGAAGCTAATTTTGATTCTCTTACTAAAGAAAAATTAGATTTATTTAAAAAATATGGAATAAATAGAATTAGTTTTGGTATTGAAACTATTAATAAAAAACATTTAAAATTCCTAAATAGAGATTTAAATATTTCTAAAGTAAAAGAATTAATAGAATATTCTAAAAAAATAGGAATAACTAATATTAATGTAGATTTAATGTATGGTTTAAAAGATGAAACTATTGAAGAATTAAAACAAGATTTAGATTTTTTAATTAGTTTAGATGTTACTCATATATCTACATATTCTTTAATCTTAGAAGAACATACTAAACTTTATATTGATAAAGTAGAGAATATTAGTGAAGATTTAGATTATGAAATGTATAACACTATTATTAAGACTTTAGAAGATAATAACTTTAAACAATATGAAATATCTAATTTTTCTAAACTTGGTTATGAGAGTAAACATAATTTAAGATATTGGAATAATGAAGAATACTATGGAGTAGGTTTAGGGGCAGCTTCTTATATTGGTAGTAAAAGAATTACTAATACTAGGAGTTTCTCTAAATATTTAAAGAAAGATTTTATCTTAGATATAGAAGAATTAAGTGAAGAAGATAAATGTATTTATGAGATGATTTTAGGGCTTAGAAAGTGTGAAGGTGTTTCTAAAGATAAATTTTATCGAACATATCATTGTACTATTTCTGAAAAATTTGATATAATTGATTTATTAGATAAAAGATTATTAGAAGAAAACGATAAATATATTTTTATACCTAGAGATAAACTTTATGTTGAAAATGAGATTCTTTTATCTTTTGTAGGAGGTAGTAATGGAAAAGATTAAACAATTTGAAATAGAATTAAAATATATAAAGAGTGATAGAATTAGAAAGAATGCTGAGGTTATGATTGATAAACTTCCCGATTACTTTTTTGAAGTCCCAGCCGCATCATCAGGAAAATATCATCCTAAATATGCCGCAGGAGAGGGAGGACTTTTAAGACATACTAAAGCCGCTGTTAGAATTGCTCATGAATTACTTGAAAATCCTTCAATTGGTAATAAATATACCAATGATGAAAAAGATATAATGTTAATGGGGCTAATGCTTCATGATGGTTTAAAACTTGGAAAAGAAAAAAGTCGTTATACAAAGTTTGAACATCCTATATTAATGGCTGACTATATTGTTGAAAATAGTGCTAGTCTAGATTTTAGTGATGAAGAAATAAAACTTCTTACTTCAGTTATAAAAAAACATATGGGACCTTGGACTACTGATTATCAAGGTAATGATGTTTTAGAAAAGCCTAAAACAAAATATGAAAACTTTGTACACATGTGTGATTATTTAGCTAGTCGAAAATGCCTAATATTAGAATTTGATGATCATAATAATATAATAGGATAGGAGATAATTATGGAAGGTAAGTATATAGTAATAGAAGGAACAGATTGTTCTGGAAAAGAAACACAATCAATTTTACTAGAAGAAAAATTAAAACAAGAAGGATATAACGTTATACGTTTTTCTTTTCCTGTATATGATAGTCCAACTGGACAAATAGTAGGTGGAGATTATCTTGGAAAAGAAGATATTGGACCATCTAAATTTAAAGAAGGAGCCGTAAATGTAGACCCTCATATTGCTTGTTTATATTATGCAGCTGATAGAAAGTATAATATTGGTAAAACAGAAGAATATATAAATAAAGGATACATTGTAATATTAGATAGATATATATCTTCTAATATGGCTCATCAAGGTAGTAAGATTGATGATCAAGAAGAAAGATTTAATATGTATAACTGGATTGATAAATTAGAATATTGGTTATTACAACTACCAAAACCTGATATGACTATTTTCTTACATATGCCTTATGAATATTCTAATGTTTTAAAACAAAATAGAGAATTTTTAGATGAACATGAAAAAAGTCCAGAACACTTAAAAAAATCAGAAGCCGCTTATTTAGAACTTTCTGAACTTTATAATTGGACTAAAATAGAATGTATCAAAGATAATCAAATTAGAAGTAAAGAAGATATAAGTGAAGATGTATATAACACAGTCGTTAAAGAATTAAAATTGACAAGAAAATAAGAAGTGGTGAAGTTATGGATTACACTTTATTAGTTAATAAATATCATAAAATAAGTAAAGAAGAAATTGAGAAGATAGATAAACAGTTTACTAAAGATGTTAAAGGAGAAGATGTATTAATAGAAAAAAATACTCTTTTTCATTATGAACAACTAAAAGAATTTTTAAAGACTAAAGGCTTAATAATAGGTATTAATTCGGCCTTTAGAACTTATGAAAAACAAGAAGAATTAAGAGAGACCTATTTAAAAGAAAATGGCGAAGATTACGTCAAAAAATATGTGGCGAAAGTAGGTTGTTCTGAACATCATACAGGACTAGCTATTGATCTTAAAGTTGAAAAAGAATCTGAAGAAATAGAAGATTCAGATGCTTTATATTTAGAAATTCATCCTTATTTAAGTCAATTTGGTTTTATTTTAAGATATCCTAATGGTAAAGAGAAAATAACTGGTTATAATTATGAACCATGGCATATTAGATATGTAGGAGAAGCCGTTGCGAAAGAAATCATGACTAAAAATAGTACCCTAGAAGAATATTATCTAAAACAAAATAGTGGTATTTTACTTGTCAATAAAGAAAAAGATATGACTTCTCGTGATGTTGTTAATATCGTATCTAAAACTTTAGGTTTCAAGAAAGTAGGGCATACAGGAACTCTTGATCCTCTAGCGACAGGTCTTTTAGTTATTACTGTCGGACAAGCTACTAAGATAGGCGAATTATTAGTCAAAGAAGATAAAGAATATATTGCATCTTTCAAGTTAGGCCTTTTAACAGACACTTTAGATATTACAGGACAAGTATTAGATACTAAAGAAGTAGATGATAATATAGATATTAATAAAGCTTTAGCTCACTTTAAAACTACCTATTTACAAGAAGTACCTATTTATTCAGCTGTTAAAATTAAAGGTAAAAAATTATATGAATATGCCCGTAATGGAGAAACTATAGAATTACCTAAAAAAGAAGTAACTATTAAAGAACTAGAATTACTAGATAAAAAAGATAATGAATATATCATTAAATGTCGTGTTAGTAAAGGAACTTATATTCGTAGTTTAATTCGTGATATTGGAGATTATCTTGGATGTTATGCCACTATGACATCTTTAAAGAGAACTTATCAAAGTGGTTTTAAACTAGAAGATGCTTATAGTCTAGACCAAATAAAAAACAAAGATTTCCAATTAATAAAAATAGTAGATGCTTTAGATATAAAAAAAGAAGTAATAGATAAAGATCTATTATTTAAAGTTCAAAACGGAGTAGTATTAAAAGATTATCAAAGTACAGCTGATAAAATAATGTTTATAGATAAAAATAATAATTTAGTAGCTATCTATGAAAGAAATGGTAAAGACTATAAATCATGGAAGGTATTTAACTAAGATGGATAAATGGACTAAAGAAAAGTATAAACTGTTTTTAAAAGAATTAAATACTAATAAAGATTTAAAATATAAAGAATTTAATCAAAAAATAATTATAACTGAATATCCTATGTTAGGAGTTAGAACACCACTTTTAAGAAAAATAGCTAAAGAAATCAGTAAGACTGATTATAAAAGTTTTTTAAAACTAGTAACTACTAATACTTATGAAGAAATCTTAATTGAAGGTTTTGTAATTAGTAATATTAAAGATGTAGATGAATCTATAACTTACTTTGATAAATTTATCAAAAAGATAGATAATTGGGCAATCTGTGATTTAGTTGTTTCAGGTATGAAGATAGTTAAAAATAATAAAAAATTATTCTTCAACAAAATAAAAAATTATCTTCAAGATAAACATGAATATACAGTTAGAGTAGGAGTTATCTTACTTTTAGATTTTTATATCGAAAAAGATTATTTAAAAGAAGTATTTAAATTAATAGATAACATTAAAAGAGAAGAATATTATATTAAAATGGCTATTGCTTGGCTTTTAAGTATTTGTTTAATCAAATATAAAGAAGAAACTTTAATTTATTTAAAGAATAGTTCTTTAGATGATTTTACTTATAATAAAGCCTTACAAAAAGCTAGAGAATCAACTAGAGTAACTAAAGAAGAAAAAGAATATTATAATAGTTTAAAAAGAAAATAAAAATGTGAGATTATCTCTCACATTTTTTATTGATATAATTCTATTTTTAAAGTTTCTAGATTAGATTTCATAATAGAAAGGTAATCTTCTTCTTGATCTCTTTCTTCATCTGTAATGTTATCTAGTTTTTCTAATTTCAATAACTGTACAGCTGGATCTATTTTTAAATATTTATCTGTTGTACTAGTATTCTTTTCCCCATTATAATTAAAGATATAAGATACTGCACCTTCAGCAAATAACTCTTGAGTATCATTTATTTGTTTTTCACTAATATCATCATCTAAACAAATAACTTTTAAACCAAATTTCTCTAAATATTTTAAAGAACTATCATTAACTACTACAGTTTTATTTTCACTATTTTCAACAGTTACACGATAATCAGCATCTAATTCCGATAATTTAACTTTTAAATCATTATAAGAATTATCTATTTCCTTTTGTAAATATGAACTAGTGATATATTCTCTTAAGCCCATTCTAATATTTTGAGCCATCATTAAAAGTGAACTAGGATTTAACCATAACTCCTCTGGAGAATAATCAGTTTCCAATACATAAGCACTATCTATAATTTTTAAATTACTATTTAAATCAAGTAATTCCATGGCCAAATCTCTTTCTTTTTCAATAAGACCATTATAGATAAATAAATCAGCCTTACTATATTCTTCCTTTTGCTTTTTAGAAACTACATAATCATCTATATCAACACCATCAGGATAAATAGAAGTAATAGTAGCGTGTTCTTCATAAAGCTTTCTCACTATATATTCATTAGGATAGTTTGTAACAACAATAGTACCACCATCCATATTATCTTGTTTACAACCAGTTATACAAAAGATAACCAACAATAATAAAATACTTGATCCAATTAATTTTAGTTTTGACATTTCTTTTCCTCCTTTATTGGTACTGGATCATAACCACTAGTTCCTAGCGGGTTACACCTTAATATTCTTTTTATTCCTAGAAATATTCCTTTAATAGAACCATATTCCTCAATAGCTTCAATCATATAATTAGAACAAGTAGGAATATGACGACAACAATTGTGCCAAGGTCCAGGAATTTTCTGATAAATCTTTATTAAAAAAATGAATATTTTCTTCATCTCATCACCATGTATTAATTTTACTATAAGTTATTCCAAATAGCAATTATCTTTAAAAATTTATCACGTAAAATGACGACAAACTCTAATATTATGTTATAATTAGAAATGTAGGTAGGAGACAAATATGAAGAATGAACTATGTTGTTATCTCCATCAAGATACTGTAATGTGGAGTTCATGTAAGAAATGTAAAAAGTTTTTATGTAAAAAATGTGCCCAAAAGTATCCAAGTGGCTATTGTGAAAAGTGTGAACAAAAAAGATTAAGGGGAGAATTTAAAGATGATGATAACAATGAGAAAAAGAAACAATATGTTTTTTCTAATCAAGAATTAAAAGAAAATCATAAGCGACAACAACTAGCTCAAAAAAGTGTTGATAAAAGAAAAAATATTATCGCAGATTTGCATTTGGCTTTTTCTTGTTTTATAATAGGAGCTCTCTTAGGAAGTACTATTCCACTTTTAAATTCAGATGGCTTTTTAGTTACATTGTCCACTGCGGTAGGATCTGGCTATGTTGTAGCGGCTTGGGCAGTAGGTGCGAAAAATATTTTAAAAGCTATGTCATATGATAGAAATATAACTAGTTCTGATGTAACTTTCTATTATGTAGATGAAATTAAAAGTAGTATATTACCATTTGGTGGTCTATTTAGAGATCATGACATAGCATTTAGGATAGGTAGTTTCTTTTTATGTATTTCTTTAGGACTTTTTCTAGGAATATTTTTAATTCCAATTAGAATTTTTCAGTCCTTTCCCAAAAACAAGAAAGTAGATAAATAAAAAGGAATGTGTTATAATTTGAAATGGAAAAAATGAAAGTTGGTGTTATTAATGGAGGAATTATTTAAAAAATTAAATATTAAACCTAAAGACTTAAGTTTATATGATAAAGCTTTTTCTCATTCATCTTATGTTAATGAACATAAAAAAAAGCAAGATTATGAAAGACTTGAATTTTTAGGAGATGCAGTACTTGATTTAGTAGTATCAGATTATTTATATAAAAAGGAATATCCCACAGAAGGGCAAATGACTAAAGTTCGTGCTAGTTACGTTTGTGAAGAAGCTTTAGCGGTATATGCCAAAGATTTAAATATTCCTGCTTATATTAAAGTAGGACATGGTGAAAGTATGATGGGAGGAACTTTAAAAAAGACTATTCTTTCTGATATATTTGAAGCTTTAATGGGTGCTATATACTTAGATTTAGGATATTCTACAGTTAGAAGAGTTATTCTAGATATAGTTCCTCGTTATATAGAAGATGAAAATGTTTTATTCTTCCAAGATTATAAATCTGTTCTACAAGAATATGTTCAAACTAGTAAACAAAGTCTTAATTATGAATTAATTAAAGAAGAAGGTCCATCTCATGATAAAGTATTTACTATTGCCGTAATGATAGATGGTATTAAATATGGAGAAGGAAGTGCTTCTAGTAAAAAAGGTGCTGAACAAGTAGCGGCTAAGATGGCCCTAGAAAAACTTGCGAAAAACGTGTAAATTTGCTATAATAGTCTAGCTAATTTACGAAAGGCCAAAAAAAGAAAGGAGAGAAAAAATGAGTAAAATTAAAATTTTTAGTTTAGGTGGACTAAACGAAAATGGAAAAAATATGTACGTTGTTAGTGTTGATGAAAATATATTTGTTTTTGATGCCGGTTTAAAATATGATAACGATAGAAATTTAGGAATTGATTATATTTTACCTAACTTTGATTATTTAATAAAAAATGAAAAGAAAATAAAAGGTATTTTTATAACTCATGGTCATGAAAGTAATATGGGTGCGACTAAAGATATAATTGAAGCAATGCCTAAAGTACCTGTTTATGCTACTAGACTTACCATGGAAATAATCCAAAGAGATTTAGATGAAAACGGAATTAAAAAAGCCAATTTAAAACAAATAAGACCTCACCAAAAATTAGAATTTGGTGATTTAGCAATTTTCCCAGTAAGTGTAACACACTCTATCCCAGATGCTGTATGTTATGTTTTATATACTAAAGATGGAGCAATTGTTTATACAGGAGATTTCGTATTTGATCCAACTATGTTAGGACCATACAAAACAGATATTGGTAAACTTGCTTATGTCGGAAAACAAGGAGTATTATGTCTACTTTCAGAATCAATATATGCTTCACGTCCAGGACATACATCTCCCCAAAATAGAGTAGCTAGTTTTATTAGAAATGTTTTAGTTAAACATGAAGATAGAATTATTGCCACTGTTTTCCCAGCCCATTTCTATAGAATTCAAGAAATATTTAATGAAGTTTCTAAAACACATCGAAAAATCGTCATCATGGGTAAAATTTTACAAGAAACAATTCAAAAAGCTATAGATGAAAAATATTTAAACATAGATAAAAATCGAATTGGTGATTTAAGTAATTTAAATGATAAAAATGTAGTAGTTTTAATTTCTGATGAAAAAGAAAGACCTTTTGTAAATTTAGAGAAAATAGTTAGAGGTTATGACAAATACATAAAATTAAAAGAAACTGATACTATCTTTATTACCGAACCATCTTATGAAGGTGTTGAAAAGAGAATGACTATGCTTATGGATGAAATTGCGATGCTTGGTGTTGATGCCGTTAGTTTATCTAATAAGAAACATTTACTTCATCATGCTTCACGTGAAGATTTAATGTTAATGATTAATCTTATGAATCCTAAGTATTATTTTCCAGTAAAAGGAGAATATAAAGATCAATGTGCTAATGCTGAAGTAGCAGAAGAAGTAGGAATCGCTCCTGAAAATATTCTTTTAAAACAAAATGGCGATGTAGCTTTATTTGTTGATGGTAAATTAAAAGAATCAAATGAGCATATTGAAACAGACGAAATCTTAATAGATGGTCGAAATCAAGGAGATATAGGTTATTTAGTTCTTAAAGATAGAGAAATGTTAGGAGAAAATGGAATAGTTATAGTTAGTTGTACTTTAGATAAGAATACTAAAAAGATAATTGGTGGTCCAGAAATTCTAACACGTGGTTTTGTTTATGTTAAAGAAAATCAAGATTTACTAGAAGAAACTAAAGAAGTATCTCTACAAGTAATTGAAGAAAATATTACTCCTAATTCTAAAAGAGTAGATTATACTAAAATCAAAAATGAAGTTAGAGATAAAATTGGTAAATTCTTATATCATACAACACAATCAAAACCAATGATTATAACCGTTATTCAAGAAGTATAAACAGAAACAAATTGAAGTGATATGATAAAAGTAGACAAATTCAAAAAAAGAATCAGTCTACTTTTTTTGATACAATAAAATAGTAAAGTTACACAAAAAAATATAAAAAAATATTCCCACAACTTTTAATTATGTTATACTAGTCTGTGGAGGGTTGTATATGAGAGAAGAATGGAAAAATTTTAATGAAGGTGCTTGGACAGAATCAGTAAATGTTCAAGATTTTATTCAAAAAAACTATAAGAAATATGATGGAGATGAAAGTTTCTTAGAAGGTACTACTGAGAAAACTGAACGTGTTTGGAATCATTGTACTGAACTATTAAAAGAAGAGTTAAAAAAACATGTACTTGATATAGATGTTGACCACATGTCAGGTATTAATGCTTTTAAACCAGGCTATATTACTGAAGATGATGATGTAATAGTTGGTCTTCAAACAGATGAACCATTAAAAAGAATTGTTAATCCATATGGTGGTATTCGTATGGTTTATACAGAACTTGATTCTTATGGATATAAACTAAATCCAGAAGTAGATAAATACTTTAATGAGTTTAGAAAAACACATAATCAAGGAGTATTTGATGCTTATACAGACGATATAAAGAAAGCTCGTCATGTAGGACTTTTAACAGGACTTCCTGATGCCTATGGACGTGGACGTATTATTGGAGATTTTCGTCGTATTGCCTTATATGGAACTGATTACCTAATAGAACAAAAGAAAAAAGATTTAAAAGAATTAACTGGAGATATGACTATTGACTTAATTCAATTAAGAGAAGATGTATCTATGCAAATACGTGCTCTAGAAGAAATTAAGAAAATGGCCGCAGGATATGGCTTTGATATCTCTAAACCTGCTACTAATAGTAAGGAAGCTGTACAATGGACTTACTTTGGTTATTTAGCAGGAGTAAAAGAAAATAATGGTGCTGCTATGAGTTTAGGTAGAGTAGATGCTTTCTTTGATATCTACTTTGAAAGAGACTTAGCCGCAGGAATAATTACTGAAAAAGAAATTCAAGAAATTATTGATCAATTTGTTATAAAATTAAGATTAGTTCGTCATTTAAGAACCCCTGAATATGATGAATTATTCTCAGGAGATCCTACTTGGGTTACTTGCTCTGTAGGTGGAATTAATGAAAATAAAGAGAGTATGGTTACTAAAACAAGTTATCGTATTGTTCATACTCTTACTAACTTAGATACTTCACCAGAACCAAATATGACTATTTTATGGAGTGAAGGATTACCAGAAAACTTCAAAAAATATTGTGCTAGAATGAGTATTGAAACTGATGCTATCCAATATGAAAATGATGATGTTATGCGTCCAATCTATGGTGATGATTATGCCATTGCTTGTTGTGTATCAGCAATGAGAGTAGGACGTGATATGCAATTCTTTGGTGCAAGATGTAATTTAGCTAAAACACTTTTATATTCTATGAATGGTGGAATTGATGAAGTAAAAGGAGATAAAGTTTTAGAAGGCTTCGAAAAGATGACTGATGAAGTACTTGATTATGACAAAGTAAAAGAAGTTTACTTTAAAGCCATTGAAAAAGTAGCTGAACTTTATGCCAATACTATGAATATCATTCATTATATGCATGATAAATATGCTTATGAAGCAGGACTTATGGCTTTACATGATACTAATGTAAATCGTCTAATGGCCTATGGAGTCGCAGGACTTTCAGTAGTAGCTGATTCCCTTTCTGCTATTAAATATGCTAAAGTTACTCCAATCCGTAATGAAGATGGAATTATGGTTGATTTCCAAATTGAAGGAGATTTCCCTAAATACGGAAATGATGATGATAGAGTAGATTTAATTGCTGAAGAAGTATTAGAAAAATTATATAAAGAACTTTCTAAACATAAATGTTATAGAGGTGCTCATCCAACTTTATCAGTACTTACAATTACTTCAAATGTAGTATATGGAAGTAAAACAGGTGCAACTCCTGATGGTAGAAAAGCTGGAGTACCATTTGCTCCAGGTGCTAACCCAATGCATGGAAGAGATTCTAGTGGCGCAATTGCATCATTAAATTCAGTTGCGAAACTAAAATACCAAGAATGTTGTCGAGATGGTATTTCTAACACTTTCTCAATTGTTCCTAGTGCTTTAGGACATTCTAAAGTTGAACAAGTAGAAAATTTAGTAGGATTAATGGAAGGATACTTCTCTCAAGGAGCCCATCACTTAAACGTAAATGTATTAAATCGTGAAACTTTAATTGATGCTATGAACAATCCAGATAAATATCCACTACTTACAATTCGTGTATCAGGATATTCAGTAAGATTTAATCGTTTAACTAGAAAACAACAACAAGAAGTAATTGATAGAACATTCCACGAGAAAATATAATGACTGGAAGTATAGATTCAATTGAAACACTTGGCTTAGTAGATGGTCCAGGTATTAGAACCGTAGTATTTTTAAGTGGCTGTATGCTTAGATGTAAATATTGTCATAATCCAGAAATGCAAACTAGAGGTAAAGATAACTATACTGTTGAAGAAATAGTGAAAAAGATTATTCGTAATAAACCTTACTTTAAAAGAAATAGTGGGGGAGTAACTTTTTCAGGAGGAGAACCACTTCTTCAAATTGATTTCTTAATAGAAGTTTGTAAAAAACTAAAAGCAGAAGGCATACATATAGCTTTAGATACCTGTGGTGTAGGATATGGAAAGTATGAAGAAATACTTGATCTAGTAGACTTAGTACTTTTTGATGTTAAACACCATAATCCTATTGGTTACCTTAATTTAACAGGAAAACCAATAACCGAATCAGAAAAGTTTATAGAAGCCCTTAATAAAAGTAATAAACCCGTTTGGATAAGACAAGTAGTTGTGCCAGGAATGATGGATAATGAAGAATATATACAAGGGTTAGCCAAATATTTAAAGAAAATAAATAATATTGAAAAAGTAGAATTCTTACCATTTCATCATTTAGGCTTTGAAAAATATAAAAAACTAAACAAAAAAAACTACTTTGAAAACATCGAAGAAATGGATAAAAATAAATGTGATGCATTATATAATAAATTCATGGAAATTTATAAAAAATAAAACTAATAAAAGTCGTCGAATTGTTTACAGTTTAACGACTTTTTATTATTGACTTTGAAGACTATATAATATATTTTGGAAGTAGGTGAGAATGTATGAAAAAATTTTTTGGAAGTCTTTTTTTAATTATAGGTATAGCTTTAATTGCCGGAGGAGTTTATTTAGATTATTTAAGTAAACCCCAAAATGTATTCAAAACTATGTTAAAAGGTGTAAACTCTAAAGTAGAATTAGTATTAAAGAAAAATAAAGATACTTTTTTAAGAGATAACTTTACAACTACATCTAAGATTAAATTTAATGTAAAAAGTGAATATTTTGATGCTTTAGCGCAACAAGATCCTGAATATTTTGCTTATTCTAATTTAATAAAAAATTTAAATAATTCTGAAAGTACCTTAGTAATATCTCAAGATAGAGATGATGAAAAGTTACTAGCTGATTTTACTTCCAATTTAAATAATGAAGAACTACTTAAATTTAAATACTTTTTAGAAAGTGATAAACAATATCTTTTCATAAATAAAGTTTTTGATACTTATGTTGCTGGAGATGAGAACACTTATTTTAAAGCAATGGAAGATTCTCTAAGTCCAGAAGATTTACAATACTTATATGAGACAACAGAAAAATCCCTAGAAAATAATTTAAAAGATGAATATTTTACTAGTAGTAATGAAAAATCTTTATATAAAGTTACTTTTAAATTAACTGAAGATATAGCTAAAGAATTACTAAAAGCTATCGTTAAAGATTTACAAGAAGATTCTAAAGCTAATAAAATGATTACTAGTATAAGTCCTGATTTCTTTAAAAACATGGAAGATAATTTCAAAGAAAATGAAAATACTAGTTCCAAAAATAAAGATGTAACTCTTGATAGTGATTCTACTAATACAAGTTATGACTTTAATATTTATACAGATAAATTCACTTATAAATTGAAAAAATATGAAATAGTTTACTTACAAAACAATAAAGAAAGTGGCAGTATCAGTTATGAAGTAGGAAAAGATAAAGATTTAGTAACTATTAAAGAAGATGGTAAAGCTACAGGTTATATGGAAGTAACAAAAGAAAATGATAATTATAAATTAAATATTTTAGATAAAGATAAAAAGAGTTTAGCGACAGGTAATGTAGTATTTACAGAACTAAAAACTGAATTAACTATTAATTATAAACAAGATGAAAATAGTATTGATTTCAGTTATAAATCTGAAACAAAGAATAAAAATGATAAAGGTTTTGATAATGATATTACCGCTTCTTTAAAAATTAGTAGTGAAGATATAAATTTAATTGATGGAACAGTTACTATTAATAATAAAGT
The DNA here is from genome assembly GCA_947629395.1 of uncultured Bacilli bacterium. Next base: position 14,881 of record CANRDQ010000010.1, on the reverse strand, counting down.
AACTAAAGATAAACCTGAAATCAATGAAAATGTTAGTAATGCCACTAAAGCGACCGAACAACAAGCTGAAGCTTTAGAACAAAAAATCACAGAAATTATGAACAGATTAGTAAGTTAAGCACATCTTGGATGTGCTTTTTCTTATCTTAAAAATGTGTTATAATCAATTTATGAAAAAGAACTGGAGGTCTTATAATGAAAGAATATAAAAGTGAAGAAGAGTTTTTAAAAGATTACGATCCATCTGCCTTTGATCAATTATCTATGACTACAGATATATTATTACTTAGTGTATCAGATCAAAAACAAGAAAACTATCGAAAAACTAGTAAAAAGATGATGAGTATTTTACTAGTTAAAAGAAAAGAATATCCTTACAAAGATAAATGGTGTTTACCAGGAGGATTTTTAAATCCTAAAACAGAAACATTAGATGAATGTGCTCTTAGAGTTTTAAAAAATGAAACTAATTTATCTAATATTTATTTAGAACAATTATATACATTTGATGATATTAATAGAGATCCTAGAATGAGAGTTATCTCTACCTCATATGTGGCTTTAGTAGATAAAAATAAACTTACAGAAATGATTAATGAGAATGCTTGTTGGTTTGATATAACCTTAATAGAAGAAAAAAATAATGTAGTAGATATAACTTTAGATAATGGAGTAGACTTAATACAGTTTAGTGTTAAAAAAACATTAAGAGAAAAAACTACTGATCGTTATGATTTTACGATTACTAAAAATAAAGATTTAGCTTTTGATCATGCTAAAGTCGTTTTAGCAGGATTAGAAAGAATCAGAAATAAAATTAATTACACTGATATAGTATTTAATATGATGCCTGAATACTTTACCTTAGGAGAACTACAACAAGTATATGAAGTTATTTTAGGTAAGAAATTACTTGATCCAGCTTTCCGTAGGATAATTGCCAATAAAGTTGTCAAAACTAAAAAAATGCAAACAGGGGCTGGACATAGACCTTCAGCACTTTTTAAATACAAAGGAAAATAAATTACAAAAGAGGTGATAGAGTGATAGAAGTAAGTCTTAGTAAAGCTGTAAAAAACTTTGGCTTTAAAAAGATATTAGATGATTTTAATTTTGAAGTTAACACCAATGAAAAAGTTGCTCTTATCGGACCTAATGGTACAGGAAAATCTACTATTTTAAAAATAATAAATAAAGAAGAAGAACTAGATGAAGGTATACTTTCTATAAGAAAAGGTGCTACTATTGGGTATCTTCCCCAAATACCACCTATTTTAGAAGGGTTTACTGTTAAAAAAGTCTTAACTAGAGGTTTTGAAAATCTAGAAAAACTAGAAGAAAAACTAAAATCTTTAGAACTAAAAATGAGTAATGAGCAAGATAGTCAAAAATTAGAAAAATTATGTACTACTTATTGTAATGTTCAACAAAAGTATGAATCTTTAGGTGGTTATGAAAAGAATACAAAATTAAAAAAGATTTGTGCTGGTTTTAAAATAAAAGATGAAATGCTAGAAAGACAGTTTAATAGTTTATCAGGAGGAGAGAAGACCATTTGTTATCTAGCTTCATTGATGGTAGCAAGTCCCTCCATTTTAATATTAGATGAACCAACTAACCATTTAGATATAGAAACACTAGAATGGTTTGAAGAATATCTAAAAAATTATAATGGTACTGTTATAATAGTATCCCATGATAGATATTTTTTAGATAGAGTAGTAAATAAAATTATATTAGTAGAAAACGGTAAAGCCGAATATTTTTATGGAAATTATTCCTATTATTTAGAAGAAAATGAAAAAAGATTAATGATAGAATTTGAAAATTATAAAAATCAACAAAAAATGATTGAAGCTATGAAAAATAAAATAAAAAGGCTTCAAGAATTTGGTAGGTTAGCAGGTCAAAGTGGAGGAGAAATGTTCTTTAAGAGAGCTGCTAGTATCCAAAAAAGATTAGATAAAATAGAAGTATTAAATAAACCTGAAGATAAGAAAGAATTACCACTTGATTTTCAGATAGAAAAAAGATCAGGTAATGATGTTTTAACAACAAATAAATTTAGTTTAACTATTGGAGATAGACCATTAATAGAAAAAGCTAATTTAGATATTCATTATCAAGAAAGAGTAGCTTTAATGGGTAAAAATGGTAGTGGTAAATCAACTTTTATAAAATATCTCTTGGGATTAAATGATAGAGTTAGTACAGAAGGAATTCTTAAAGTAGGTAGCAATGTTAAGTTTGGTTATATTCCTCAAGAAATAAATTTTGAAGACCCTCATAAAACAGTTTTACAAATTGCTAGAGAAAGTTTTATTGGCGATGAAACACATTTACGAGCTAGTTTAGCTAAATTTCTATTTTGTGGAGATAATGTTTTTAAACAAGCCTCTAAACTATCAGGAGGAGAAAAGGTAAGACTTAAATTATTTGAATTAATTCAAAAGAAAGCCAACTTTTTAATACTTGATGAACCAACCAATCATATAGATATTTCTACAAGAGAAATGTTAGAAGAAGCTTTATTAGAATATGATGGAACTCTTTTATTTATTTCTCATGATAGATATTTTATTAATAGGTTAGCTAACAGAATTATATTTATTGAAAATAAAACTTTTAAAAGTTACGTAGGTAACTATGATTATTATAAAGAATGTATAAAAAAAGGTATTAGCAAATAACTCTTGACTAATATCTTTTTTTAGCATATTATATTAATGGAATGTGGTTAGAAAAATTTTTTATTGACTTAATAAGAAAAAAATGATAACATATAAATGTATTGCGAAGGAGTAATAGCTGCGCTCGTAGCTCAGTTGGATAGAGTGTTTGGCTACGAACCAAAAGGTCAGGGGTTCGAATCCCTTCGGGCGCACCACTTCGGGAAGTGGCTCAACTTGGTAGAGCACTTGGTTTGGGACCAAGGGGTTGCAGGTTCAAATCCTGTCTTCCCGACCATTTAGAATTTAAAGTCTTGTAAATCAAGACTTTTTTATTTTGTTAAATAACTTATATAAGATGAAATACTATTAGATACTTACTTTTACAGGTAAGTGTCATTTTTAATTTTAGATAAATGTAAAGTATTTGTTCAACAAAATTTTAAAAATATTGATTTTACTTACAAACAGAAAAAAGGATAAAAATTTTTTAAAATTTGCCGATAAAAAATATTGATAATTAATTTTTTGTTTGATATATTTTAGGTGTAATAAGATGGTAAGTATAAGACCCTTATTATACACTTATTTGTATAAAAAAAGAATTGAATCCCGACGCCAATCAAAATTCAATTCCAATCCAAATTATAAGAAAATATAATTATCTTTTAATTTGGTACAAACAGAAGTAAACCTTGTGTTTGCATAGTCATTCTAACATAACACTTGGTTTACGTCAAGTGTTTTTCTTATACAAAAATTTAAATAAGGAGGGATGTAAGTAAACTAATTGTAAACTAAATTTAAAAAGAAATATGAAGGAGAAAATATGAGTAAAGAAAAAGAAGAAACTAAAACAAAAAAGAAAGCTACTACTAAAACTAAAGTAGCAGCAGCAAAAGAAACAGCTCAAAAAGAAATTGATAACAAAACCCTATTAAAAGAAATTGCAAATCTTGTAGAAAGTGAAGAATCACCTTCAGTATTTGAACTAACAGGAACAGAAGAAGAGCCAATCAACCTAGAAGACATCACAGAAGTAGGATTTTATATATTAAAAGGCAAAGTTGACTTATATATAGAAGAGGTCGAAGAATATAAATATAGTGAATCTGATGCATATTTTATGTTTGTTACAAAAGCAAATGTAGATGAAGATGGAAATGGTAATATCAATCAAAGTTTACTATGGGGTTATGACAATTATACATTATTAGCAACAAGAGATGGAGCATATGATGGTTATCAAAAAACAGCTAGTTATAATAACTTTATCAATGCTATAGAATTGAGAATAGGTAATTTAAACTCATATGGTGATGGAGGGTTAATTAATACTGAAACAATAAGAAATATATTAGGAAATTTGGTAACCCATTTTACACGTGAGAATAACCCACTTAGTACCCTAAATGATTTACAAACTAATGATAAATCTTCCCTTGTTAATGCCATAAATGAGATTTATCAAAATAGTGGTAGTGGTTTGGTCAAAGAGTTGACAGGAACTGAAGAAAATCCAATTGATCTTAATGAAATTACTAAACCTGGTATTTATATACTAAATGGTAATAATAACTTACAAGTAGACAATTTAGAAGAAAATGAATATAAAATAGGTGACGGAACTTTTATTTTGAGTGTCTTTTGGGAAAAAAATGAAGGAGTAGAAATCGGATTTCCTGTGTATCAAACTATATTTTGGGTTGATAATTTAACTCCGTTATTAGCAACAAGATTTGGTACTTATTATAGTGAAACTGAAATACCTTTTGGATTTGCATTTAATGCAATAAAATTAAGAAATGGTAATTATGAAATGCCTAGTAGAGGAGGTTTTATTAATAGTCAAGAATTTAGTAAAGCTCTTAGTGAATTAATAACTACCATTGTACCAAATGGTAGCTATGAAGAGTTACCACTTAGTACTTTAGCAAATTTACAAACTAATGATAAAACTTCCCTTGTTAATGCCATAAATGAAGTAAATAACAAAATAAATGATATTAATAATGGTGGAGAAGTAACACCTACAAATAGTATGTATAAAGAATTAATTGGTACAGATGATAATCCGATTAATATAGATAATGTTATTGAAAATGGTATGTACATTTTAACTGGTACTATAACTAGTACATGGGATGAACAAATTTTAGAACAATTACATGAAAATTCTGAAAATTATATGTTTGTAAGTAAATATTTTGATGAAGAAAAAACTTCAGAGATGATTACTCAAAATCTATTATACTGGAATAAAAAAGAATCTTGTTTAGGAGTACTTTCAAGAATTTGTTCAGTTGCAGATTATGAAGCTGGAAGATTAAATCAATGGATTAATAAAAATCTAGCACTTAATCCTAAAGAATATATAGATATGGAAGAAGGAATTGTTAGTAATACAGATTTAAGGGGAATGGCTTCTCAATTGATTACAGAGATGTACATAGATAAAAATAATAATCAGTATTCTGTTCCAGTAAGTACTCTTAAAGATTTACAAACTGATGATAAATCTTCCCTTGTTAATGCCATAAATGAAATAAATAAAAAACTAAATGATATGAATGGTGGAGGAGTACCTAGTAATAGTGCTTTTCATTATTTAGTGGGAACACCAGAAAATCCTATAAATCTTGATGATATTATTGAACCTGGAATGTATGTAATAAAAGGAAGTATAGTACCTATCGAATCATTATCATATGATTACAGTTTTATAAAATCTTTTACCATATATTTATTTGTAATAGAACATGTAGACAATAACAACGATCGTACTGTATGCCAAACAGTATTACATTTTATTAATGGAATACCAGCAGTTAGTTTTAGAACAAAAAATTTTCCATATTTAATTCCTGAAGATAGTTTTACACTGTTTTCAGAACCAGTATTTCTTAAAATAGGTAATTATACAGAACTAGGAGAGGGAGGATTAATTAGTCCTATTACATTATTTGATGCCCTAAATGGATTAGTAACTAGGTTTGTTAATAATGGTTTCAATAATTATAATCCTATAAGTAGACTTGAAAATCTAGAAACAGAAAATAAAGAATCTTTGGTTAATGCTATTAATGAAATCAACCAAAAGGTAAATAATATGAGCGGAGGAGTAATCCCTAGTGGTAACTTCTATAACGAATTAACTGGAACTCCAGAGAATCCTGTCAACTTAGATTATATATCAGAACCTGGACTATATATCATAAAGGGTAATATTGCTCCAGAAAATGTTCTACCAACTACTGCTGGAAATATAGATACATATTTACTGTTTGTAACTATTCAACAGGATTCAGATGGTTCAACAGTAACATATCAAAGTTTGTTATTTGTAGAGCAAAATATTCCTTCTTATGTTTATAGAACTAAACATAATACAGTAGATGGATTACCAGAAGGATTTAATACTTTTTCTATCCCAATTAATCTTGAATTTCCAAGTAGATTACAACAGGGTAATACATTAGTTAATTCAAATAATTTATTTTATGTTGTTAGCGAATTTATAACTAAGTTTATGAGTGAAGGAGATAATATAGAAGTACCAATAAGCAAACTTGTAAATCTAGAGACAGAAAATAAAGAATCATTAGTTAATGCTATTAATGAATTAAAAGGTGAAATAGATACTTTAAAAGCAGAAATAGAAACTTTAAAAAGTGGAGAGTAGTAATTTAATATTATTTACTATACAAAAGAGACTTCAAAGTCTCTTTTCGTTTTTTATATTATAAAACAAATTCAAAAAGGTTATTAAATAAATTTTATTTTTTATTATTATATTCAAAAAAATATTGCTTTTTTTAAATCTTAATTATACAATTATGGTGATAAATATACTAAGGTAGTTGTGGTTGGTATGTTCATCTATCAAAATTCACTTCTTTACTAGGAGGTGATGGAATTTAATTATTTATTATTTAAAGGCAATCGAAAACAGTATAATATATCAAATTTGTCTGAAAAAATAATATATTGTATTTTTAGAATGATTGGCATTTTGTAACATACAACAAAAACTAAAGAAGTGATATTGGTATTAATCTATTTTAAATTTACTTGTTGTGAAAGAAATAAAAGGAGATTATAAAATGAAAAAGAAAAAAGTTTTATTAAATAGCTTCTTAGTAGTTACTTTTGCAAGTATATTTTATTTTAATACAACAGATGTTTATGCTGCTAGTGTTGTAGAATCATATAATTATAACTATAATTTGCAACCAGTCTCAGGTGAACGAGTAGAATATCCAATGTATGGGCAAACAGCAAATTATGTTAAGGTAGTAGTAAACACTTCCGGTGGTGATAATTATGATGTGCAATTTGTTACTAACAATAGTTCACTTTCAGCTAGAAGAATCTTAGCTGAAAAAAGAGGAATAAGTGCTGGTGGAAAATCAACTACTATTTATTTTATACCACCTAAAGGTTCATGCCCTGGTAGTAATTGTATAACAGTGGCTGCTCAATCTGGCTATACTACAGATAATAATGTAGTTGGTGCATCAGGAAGGGTTTATGGTATTCAATTTAAGAACGGTTCGTTTCTTGGTGGTAATTTGAACGTAAGTGGTTCTGTTCAGTTTTTAGATTATTAATTTAAAGGCTAAGCAATTAGCCTTCTTTCATTATAGAAAAAGAAAAGAGGTAAAGAAATGATAGAATTAAAAAATATTTGTAAAATTTATAAAAGTAAAAGTAAAGTTAGTGTAGAAGCATTAAAAGATGTAACTTTTTCTTTACCTAATCAAGGCTTAATATTTATCGTCGGAACTAGTGGAAGTGGAAAGACAACTCTTTTAAATATGTTAGGTGGCTTAGATAAATATAGTTCTGGAGAATTAATAATAGATGGTAAATCTATGAATAAATTCCATAAGAAAGACTTTAATTCTTATAGGAATACTTATGTAGGTTTTGTCTTTCAAGATTTTAATTTATTAGAAGAATACAACGTATATGAAAATATAGAATTAGCTAAGAATTTACAAAAGCAGAAATTAACAAAAGGACAAATTGAAGATTTACTAAAAAGTGTAGGACTAGAACAATTAAGTAAGAGAAAAATCAATGAACTTTCAGGAGGACAAAAACAAAGAGTAGCTATTGCTCGTGCCTTAATTAAAGAACCTAATTTAATTTTAGCGGATGAACCAACAGGTTCTCTTGATTCAAGTAATAGCCGACAAATTATAGAATTATTAAAAGAAATAAGTAAAAATAAATTAGTAGTAGTTGTATCTCATGATATAGATCTTGCTAAAGAATATGCCGATAGAATTATTAGAATAGAAGATGGTAAAGTAGTTAGCGATGATATTATCACCATGGAAGAAGTTAATGCCGAAAATAAATTTACTTTAAAGAAAGCCTCTCTTCCTTTTCTACCATCTTTGAAATTTGCTTTTAAAACTCTAAAACAAAGAAAAATAAGACTTTTCTTTACCTTGTTATTAATTACACTTTCTTTAACATTTTTAGGAATGTCCCAAATATTAACTAATTTTGATATTGTTAAATCATATGCTGATAGTTTGATAAAAGAAAATGAGACCAAAATAGAACTTAATAAAAATTTAGCATATAACAAAGATACAAAAGAATATTACGATAGTGGTAATGTATATTTCTTTGAACCAGAAGAAGTAAACGAAATCAAAGAAAAAACTAAAACGGAAGTTTATGAAGCAAAAGTTGCTTATGAAAATAATCAGAATGTAGTTTTAGAATTTGATATGAGTAAAGTAAGAGAAAATGTTAGAAATGCTTATTATGCAAATACATATTTAAAAAATAAAATAATTGAAATTGATAAAAATAATAATTTAATTAAACAAAAAGTTATAGGTAGATATCCAGAAAATAGTGATGAAATTTTAATTCATAAATATTTAGCAGACTATATTATAAAAAATTCTGTTGTTACCTATGAAACTGATGGACAAGGAAAAAGAAAAGAAACTTTCTTTAGTCCAACTAGTTATGAAGAAATATTAAGTTCTAATAAAAAATTAAAATTTGGTAATACTTCGTTAAGAATAGTAGGTATTATTGATGATGACTTATCTAGTTATAGTTATTTAAATGGTAAAACAACACAAGAAATAATGGGTACTGCCAGTTCATATCTATTAACTAAAGAACAATATAAATATATGGAATTTGTTAAAAAGATAATGGAGTATTCTGATGAATTATATGTTAATCATGGCTTTTTCGATTATATTAATGCTACCTTAATCGATAATAGTATCATTGATGAAGATTTATATGGGATAAAAGCTAACATGGATAATAAAGATTATGATTATAGTGGAGGTATGAAGTATTATCCAAATGGAAAAGAAAAGACTAAGATATATGATGGTAATAAGATCATAACTATTACTAGTCTAAAAGATAATGAAATCATAATTAATTCAGGTTTTTTAGATATGATTTCGCAAACTGAAAATAAAAACTTTAGTAAGCAATGGACAGATTACCAAACTAATTATCAAAATGAAATGACTGCTTATGAAAAAATGATAGATTCAGGAAATGTTCCTAATTATGAATTTAAATATTTAGATGATACAGAATTATATATTCAATTTCTTAAAGAGTTTTTAAAGACACATCCTGTATTAAATAAAGTAGTTAATTTTAGTATCAATCCATATGATGAATTCTTACAATCAGGAAGTGTAAAATTTTCTGGAAAAATTATAGGTATTCAACTTGATGGTGAAAATGTTTATTGTTCTCAAAATAATATATCTCCAGTTTTAAAGAAAAAGATTCAAACCGAAAATATTATATTTAAAGAACAAGATCGAGAAAAATTAACTAATGATTTAACAGAATTTCCTATTAAGAATTCTAAATATACTAGTAAAACAATATTTTCCGATATAATAAATTCTATAACAGATGCTTTAGTGATGATAAGTAACGTAGGATTTTATGCTAGTATAGTCTTTGGAGTATTTGCTTTACTATTAATAATAAATTATATAGGTTCTTCTATCGCAGATAATAAAAAACAAATAGGAATTCTTCGAGCTTTAGGTGCGAGAACCGTTGATGTATTTAAAATATTCCTATATGAAAGTAGTATTATTTGTTTTATATCTGTATTATGTACATATATATTTTGTGAAGTAATCTGTAAATTAGCTAATAGTTATATATCTAGTAAATTATTTTTTGATATTAATATAATTATGTTTAATCCTAAAATATTTATTGTCTTACTAGGAGAAATTTTAATAGTTATATTTATAATTGCCTTAGTAACTGTAAATAAAATTTCGAAAATGAAACCAGTAGACATTATTAATAATAAATAAAGAGAGTATCATGAAAGAATATTGTCTCCAGTTAAGGTAATCTATATAAATAGAAGAGACTATTTAATATGCAAGAATAATTGCTTATTCTTGCTTTTTATATGTATTTTTTTAATAAATATGATATAATTTAAATATCAATTATAGTGGTGGAGGTATTTATGTTAATCTATATTGTTTTAATATTAATGGCTGTAACTGTGTTTTTTGAGTCTAAAACATCATTACATATGTTACAACAAAACCTATATAATGAAAATAATAGGTATTTGAAATGGGTATATAAAAATAAGGGACTACTATTAAATTTTCAAATATTAGTTATAATTTCCCTTGCTGTTATATCCTATGAAGTAGATGGTGTAGAAAATATTGCTTATATTTTAGCTATCATTATTTATTTATATGAAATATATAAGATAAGAAAGAGAATTGCTAATAGTCAAGAAAAGAAACCTTTAGTAATTACAGCTAGAGTAAAAAGACTTATTTTTACAACAACATTATTATATTTAATTCCTGTAGTAGTAATAGTTTTATATCGCTACAATATTAGAATTTGCCTAATCGCATTATTAATACTTTCTATAATGACATATTTAAATTGTCTAGTAGTATTTATTGCAAATATCATTAATAAACCTTATGAAAAATGTGTTTATTATCATTTTATGCATTTAGCAAAAAAGAAACTTTATAATATGAATAATCTTAAAGTAGTAGGTATAACTGGAAGTTATGGTAAAACTAGTAGTAAAAATATTTTAGCCGATATTTTAAACTATAAGTACAATACACTTCCAACACCTAGAAATTTAAATACACCTAATGGACTTATGATTACTATTAATAATCATATGGATAAGTTTACCGAAGTATTTATAGCTGAAATGGGAGCATATTTAAAAGGAGAAATTAAAGAACTTTGTGATTTTGTACATCCTAAATATGGTATTTTAACTAGAATAGGAACAGCTCATTTAGAGACTTTTGGTAGTGAAAAAGCTATTCAAGAAGGAAAATTTGAACTTATTGAATCACTTCCAAGTGATGGAGTAGGAGTTCTTAATAGAGATGATCCTAAACAAGTTAGTTATAAATTAAAAAATGATGTTAAAATACTTTGGGTTGGTATAGACTCTGAAGATGTAGATGTTAGAGCTATGGACATTAAATGTAATCATAAAGGTACTATCTTTAATGTTAAGTTCAAAGGAGATAAAAAGAAATATCAATTTGAAACTAGATTACTTGGAAAACATAATGTTTACAATATTTTAGCTGGTCTTGCTTTAGGACGTGAATTTAATATTACAGTTGAAGAATTACAACAAGCTGTAAAAAGTGTTAGACCTGTTGAACATAGACTTGAAATAAAACCTTTAGGTGGATTCTATATGATAGATGATGCTTATAACTCTAATCCAGTAGGAGCAGCAAGTGCTGTTGAAGTATTAGGAATGATGCCTGGTACTAAAGTTGTTGTAACTCCAGGAATGATAGAATTAGGTAAAAAAGAATCTGAATATAATAAGGAATTTGGAAAACAAATTGCTAAAGTAGCAGATTATGCTGTCTTAATTGGAGAAAAACATACTAAGCCAATTTATAAAGGTTTAGTGGAAGCTGGATTTAAAAAAGATAAAATTATAGTTTATAATGATGTAAGAGAAGCTTATGGATTTATTGGTGGTTTAAAAACAAATAAAGATGTTTATGCTTTATTTGAAAATGATTTACCAGATAGTTATAGTGAATAAAAGTTATTATTGTTGACAAAATAAATGCTTATGTTATATTAATTTATGAAGGAAGGTAAAAACAAACAATGAACATAAAACAATTTTTAACAAGTGCTAAAGAGAATAAAAAGTGGAATCAATACACATCAGAAGAATTATTCAAAGATGCTATGGAATATTATCAAGCAACAGGAGAAAATTTACTTCCTATTGATGATTATGAAGTTATGAATAAAGTAAGTAAAAAATATAGTAGTAACTATGACTTTAAAGAATTACCATTAGAAGTAGCTTTATTATCAGGACATAGTCATACAGAATATCAAAAATTAGTTATTCTTCAAAAATTAATAGAGACACCAAATGAAGAAGTTCCTGAAAATACTGAATATTGGAGAAGTTACTTTCTTTATGACATCATCTTAGAAGATGAAGATAAAAAGGATTATACTGTTTTGGATATACTTTTACAAAAAGAATGTACAGATTTATTAACTAGTGATCTATTTGATTATGATAAAGTAGCTAGTATGCTTACAATACCTATTGAAAAAGATGAAGAATTCTTTAATTATCCAATAGAACATGCTGCTGAAATAAATGCCATTAAATCTAGAAAAACATCTGAACAATATAATGAAAATAAAGATAAAGTAAAGGTTAAAGTATTAAAAAATAAACCTGAATAAAATATAATTAAAAGTCAAACCTTATTATAGGTTTGATTTTCTATTTATTAATTAAATAAATTTTTTGGTTAAGAATTTGTTTTGAAAATGTTTTTTTGAATAGGTAATTTATATTTTTTGAAAGTTATGGACATATCATTTAGTGTAAACTATTTTAAAAAATATTTGACAATAATATTAATGTTGTGTATAAATTTAAAAAGAGGAGATGATTCTGTGAAGAATTTAGTAATAGTCGAAAGTCCGTCGAAAAGTAAAACTATTGAAAAGTATTTAGGAAAAGATTTTAAAGTTGTTTCTTCTAAAGGTCATATTAGAGATTTAGCTACTAGTGGTAAGTATGGTTTAGGTGTTGACATAGATAATGGTTTTGAACCTAAATATACCGCTATAAAAGGTAAAGGTAATGTAATAAAAGAATTAAAAAAAGATGTTAAAGATAGTGATATCGTATATTTAGCATCCGACCCCGACCGTGAAGGAGAAGCTATTGCCTGGCATTTAAAAGAAGCTTTAAATATTAAAGATGATAATTATAAACGTGTTTTATTTCATGAAATTACTAAAGATAAAGTATTAGAAGCTATGAAAAATCCAACTGTAATTGATGATAATTTAGTACGTAGTCAAGAAACAAGAAGAATACTAGATCGTATTATTGGTTTTAGACTTTCTAAATTATTACAAAATAAAATTGGAGCGAAAAGTGCTGGTCGTGTTCAAAGTGTTGCTTTAAAACTTATAGTTGATCGTGAAAGAGAAATAGAAGCTTTTGTTCCAGAAGAATATTGGAAGATAATAGCTAATTTTAGTGACTTTAGTGCTGAGCTATTTAAATATAAAGAAGAAGATTTAGAATTACATTCAGAAGATGATACTAAAAAAGTAATGGATAGTATCGGTGAAGATTATACTATTGAAAGTATTGATAAAAAACAAAAAAATAAAAAGAGTAAATTTCCTTTTATCACTTCAACTTTACAACAAGAAGCTTCAACTAAATTAGGATTTTCTGCAAAAAAAACTATGTCTATTGCTCAAAAGTTATATGAAGGTATTGATATAGATGAAGGTCGTGTTGGACTTATTACTTACATGAGAACAGATTCAACTCGTCTTTCTGATGATTTTACTAAACCAGCTTTTGCTTATATTGCTAAAACTTATGGTAAAGAATATCTTGGTTATGTAAAACAAGGTAAGAAGAAAGATAATGTACAAGATGCTCACGAAGGTATTAGACCAACAAGTGTTAATCGTGATCCTCTTAAAATGAAAGAATATTTAACCGCAGATGAATTTAAACTTTATAGTTTGATTTATAAAAGAACTTTGGCATCTTTAATGGCTGATGCTAAAGTTAATCAAACAACTATAATATTTGATAATAATGATTATAAATTTAAAAGTACAGGTAATATTTTAATCTTTGATGGATATTTAAAAGTATATAAAGATTATGAACAAAGTGAAGATAAAATTTTACCAGATATGTCTGAAGGTGAAATTAAGAGTACTAAAGATGTTGATGTTTCTCAACATTTTACAAAACCACCAGCAAGATATACTGAAGCAAAACTTATCCGTGAAATGGAAGAGTTAGGAATAGGTAGACCATCTACTTATGCTAAAACTATGGATACTATTAAAGAAAGAGGCTATGTAACTCTTGAAGATAAAAAATTCAAACCAACTGAAATAGGAATAGAAACTACAGATAAATTACAAGAATTCTTCTCTGATCTTATTAATGTAGAATACACAAAAGAAATGGAAGATGATTTAGATGAAGTAGCGTCAGGTAAAAAAGTTTGGAATAAGATTTTGGCGGATTTCTATAAACTTTTTGAGCCACGTGTTACAAATGCTTTTGATGCTATGGAGAAAAAAGCTCCAGAAGAAACAGGCGAAAAATGTCCTGAATGTGGAAGTCCATTAGTAATACGTAAAGGACGTTATGGAGAATTTGTTGCTTGTAGTAATTATCCAGAATGTAAATACGTTAAGAAAGAGAAAAAAGAAGAAAAGATAATTATGGACTGTCCTGAATGTGATGGAAAAATAATTGAAAGAAAAACTAGACGTGGAAAAATATTTTATGGTTGTAATAACTATCCTAAATGTAAATTTGCCAGTTGGGATATGCCTGTAGAAGAAAAATGCCCTGAATGTGGTCATTATATGGTTATCAAAGATAATAAAATAAAATGTAGTAATTGTGATTTTGAAAAAGCTAAAGAAAACTAAAACTAACTAGTTTTCTTTTGTTTATAGGCAATGAACCATTTTGTCTGTGCCGCCAAACTGGTTAAAATTGATTTAGATGTTAAAAGAAAACTCATAACTGGTTTTCTTTTTTTCTTTGTGACTTTCTAAGTTTTTACAAGTGTTTTTTGTAAATTTATTAAAAAAGTTGCAATTTTATTAAATTTTCTAAA
>CANRDQ010000009.1 GCA_947629395.1 uncultured Bacilli bacterium | reverse complement strand
GGATATTTATCTACACTTACTAATATGCCAGGTATTAAGGTTGTTGTTAAACATATTCCTATTCCTTTTTCAGCAATGTCAAAGATGTTAAATAAACAAATTGTTGATTTAAGGGAAAAATATAGACAAGAGAAAGATTTAACCTTAAAAGAGAGAATTAGACAAGATGCTGAAAGTTTGGAAAGATTTACTTCTATGCTTGCTGGTTCTCAATCTAAAATTTTTGATTTTCAAATGCATATCATGATTACTGCTGATACTAAAGAAGATTTAGAGTTGAAGAAAGTTAATGTTAAGAACTATTTGGATGCGATGGAGTTAAAAGCTATTTCTCTTCGTTTTGAACAAGAGAAAGTTTTAAAATCAATTTTACCTGTTTTCCCTAGTCAGGATATTGAAGAAAGAATTGGTACTCCAATTCCATCTCCAACTATTTCAGCAATGTATCCATTTATTTTCGATAGTATTAAAGATCCAGGTCTTTCTAACTTAATAGGAGTAGATTTCTCTGGAGGAGTTATCTTATTTAATCAGTTTTTATATAAAGAAAGAAAAGAAAATAACCGAAATAATGCTAATATGATTATTTTAGGTACATCTGGTTCTGGTAAATCTACCGCAGCTAAGATTTTACTTAGAGGTCATATTCGTAATGGGTGTCAAATTGTTGCTATTGACCCTGAAAACGAACTTGCTGAAATTACTCGTACTTTCAATGGAGATACCGTTGATATGGGTAAAGGTGGAGAATATGGTTTAATTAATCCCCTTGAAGTAGTAATAGATGCTGATGAAGATGAAATTAAACAAGGTTTAGGTTATACAGTTTTAACTAGAACATTACAGTTCTTAAAAGCTTTTATGAAATATTATGATCCATCTATTGAAGAAAGTGTTTTAACAATGTTTTCAGAAGTTGTTCAAGATACTTATCGAAGATTTGGTATTGATTTTAATACAGATTTTTCATCATTTACATCTAAAGAATATCCAACATTTACGGATGTTTATGCTACTATTAAAGGTAGACTTATGTCTATGACTGAACAGACACAAGAAAGAGAAATAATGGAAAAACTTGAACTTAAAGTTAGACCAATTACTAAAGAGTTAAGATTCTACTTTGATGGACATACTACCGTTAGATCTGATAGTGATTTTATGGTATTTAATATTCGTGAGTTAATGAATAGTGATAGTAATGTTAGAAATGCATTATTCTTCAATATATTAAAGTATGCTTGGGGACTTTGTTTAAACACAGGAAAAGATACTGTTATGATGGTTGATGAAGCGCATGTATTACTTGGAGATAATAATGCTTTAGGAGCTGATTTCCTTGCTCAAATGCAAAGACGTGCTCGTAAGTATAATACAGGTACAATTATCATTACTCAACAACCTAGTGATTTCTCTGATCCTAGTGTTATTACTCAAGGTAAAGCTATTTTCGATAATGCTTCTTATTACTTAGTTATGGGTCTTAAGAAACAAGCTGTTGAAGATTTAGCTAAATTAATTGACTTAAATGATAATGAACGTGAAAGTATAAAAAGGTATTCTCAAGGTGAAGCATTATTTGTTTGTGGAAACCGTCGTATGAGAATTAATATTACTGCAACGCAAGAAGAATTAGATTCATTCGGAAGCGGTGGAGGATTCTAGAAAAGAAGTAGGTGAGTAGGATGCCAAATGATGACGATTTAGAAGTATTAGATGATGTACAACCTAATACTTCTTCTAGTAATGGTGGAAGTGCTAAGTCCGGTGGGTCTTCACTTGGCTCTGCTCTAAACACTGCTGCCAATATTAATAATGCCAGAAATGCTTTAGTATCAAGTGGCGATAAATATGTAGCAAAAAATAGTAATCCAAGTAGTCCTTTAGATGGAATTAATGGTAATCCTAAAAATCTTGATTCAGGTAGTGGCTCTGGAGGCTCTGTTCAAGATGATAAAAAAGCTCAAGAACAAGCACAAGGAGAGAAAGCTAATAAAGCTGTAGATGCAGCTTTAAAAGTTGGTCAATTTGTTCCTGGATATGGGCAGTTGGCTAAAGGTGCAGAAGCTATTAAAAAGACGGCTGAAAAGATTCCTGGCATTAGGAATATGGAAAATAAGTTATTATCTAATGCATCTAAAATGAATCCTATGGGTCCAATGGGTATACCTGGGATGAATCCGATGTCTAAATTAGGTAAGAATGATTCTAAAGATAAATCAGGATCTGATGGATCTGGTGAAGATGGACAAGCTAATGGAGATGGCCAACAAGCTGAGTTAATAGGTAAAAAAACAGTTGTTAAGGCTATTGCGGTTATTCCTTTTCTAATTTTAGGTTTTATAGTAATGTTTGTATTTATGATTACGCAGGGTAATAAAGTACAAGCTAATACTATGAACTTTGCCTCTAGTACTATTAGAGGGGAAGAATTGATTGAAGGAGATATGGAATATACTGCTGAAGATAGTGATAGTAGAGAAGAAAGAAATTATATAAATAATTTATCAGAAGTATATAGTGAAGAAAGTCAACAATTTAACCCTGATCTTGTATCATCAACTTATCAAGTAATGATGTTTAGAAAACAATATAGTAATGATGGTTATTTTGATTATTCTGATATTTCTAAACCAATGATTACAGAACTTGCTCAAATATTAAAAGGTAGTCAAGTTCAAAGTGGAAATGGAA
The DNA here is from genome assembly GCA_947629395.1 of uncultured Bacilli bacterium. The sequence continues at coordinate 35,885 of CANRDQ010000009.1, read as the reverse complement.
GTTCAAGTGGTAATGGTGCCGTTCCAACAATAGATGGAGTTGTTGCTGTTGCGAGTGATGCTTCTTTAGTACCGCCTTTTGGTAGTATGGTTCCAGCTAATTTGGTTGATACAGGAAGAAAAAGTCTTGATGATAGTGGAACTTGTACAATGACTAATGAAGCATGGGCTGCTTTCCAAGTTATGGAACAAGCTGCAGCAGCAGAAGGAGTAACTATAGGTGTTAACTCTTGTTATCGTAGTGCTGAGGAACAAGCTCATACTAGTGGTAATAGTCCAGCTGCTGCTGGATATTCTGAACACCAATTAGGTTCTACTGTCGATATTGCTAACCATGATAGCGGTATAATTGATACTCCAGCAGTTAATAACTGGTTATATGCTAATGCTGAAAAATATGGATTTATTAATAGACACTGGGATATGTCTAATGAAACTCACCACTTTAGATTTGTAGGTACAGCTGTAGCAGCTGAATATGCTAAATATAAAACTTCTACTTCTGGAAGACCAGCTTATTCTATGAGCTATCCTGAATTTGTAAAAACAGAAGGAGCTCAAAAATTATTTGCTAGTGCTACAAGTTCAAGTACAAGCTCAAGTACAACTCCAAGAGGAAGTACTAATCCAAGTGCTGCTAGTGGAGCAGGACCTACAACACCAACAACAACTACGACTACAAATAGTTCATCTAGTGGAGGAAGTCCAGATGCTATTATTTCTGTTGCCGAAAAAGAAATCGGAACAGGTGAAACAAATAATACTACTAAATATGGTATTTGGTATGGATTACCAGATGGAGAATGGTGTGCTATGTTTGTATCTTGGTGTGCAAATCAAGCAGGAGTTAGTGAAGATGTAATTCCTAAATATGCCTATGTTCCAACTGGTCAAGAATGGTTTGAATCAAGAGGTTTATTCCATTCAGTAAATGATAGTAGTTATACACCACAAAAAGGTGATGTAATTTTCTATTCACATGGACATACAGGATTAGTTAAAGATTATAAAGATGGACAAATTACAACTATTGAAGGTAATACAGGAAGTTATGTTACACCAATCGTTAAAGAAAAAACTTTTGATCCACATTCAACAGATGTTTCAGGATATGGTAATCCACAATATACTAATAAATCATCAACAAGTAGTAGTTCATCAAATTCTGGAAATATTAATAATGATGAACAATATAGATCAAAATTAAAAGAATATCTTATGAAATATATGCCTAAGCTTGATGATACTAGAGCTGATTTAATGGTTACTGAGATATTTGAATTTAAAAATGATTATTATGATTTAATAGGTAAAAGATTTGATGATTGTTCTTCTAATCAAATAACTAGTACAGCAGGTAGTTGTACTTATAATATTAAAGGTTTTTCTATAGGTAAAAGTAAAGTAGATGCACCAATGGAAATTAGTAATCTACAAGTTAGATTGATGCAATGTTTAAGTGGAAGAGGACAACCTGTTGAAGGAGAACAATTAATACCTTTTGAAAAGTATATTTTGGGAGTTGCTTATGCCGAAGTTGGTGATGGATTCCCAGCAGAAGCAGCTAAGGCTGAAGCTATTGCAGCTAGAAGTTATGCTTTAGCAAGACCTACCGTTATGGGTAATAGTATGGGTACATTACTAACTCAAGAAAATGGACAATGGATTTTACAATTAAGATCTTGTACTGAAGATCAAGTTTATTGTGATCCGGATCAAGGTTGTTCAAGAGATAGTGGAAGTAGTGGTGCTACTCACTATTCTGGTACGGGACATCCTTATATATATAAACAAGCATTACCAGCAGATGACCCAATGCGTACACAAGTTGCTGAAACTAATGGACAAGTTTTAGTTGATAGCGATGGTTATATAATCAATACCGACTACTTAGATGTTGATCAAAGAGCTTGGCAAGCTGGAGCAAACGCTGGAAAAGATGTTAATCAAATTTTACTTGAACATTATGCTTCGGATGGAGCTAATAGAATTGAGTCTTTCCCTTGTGATGGAGCTAGTGGTTCAACTAATAGTAATTGTACACAATCATCTGAAAATTATTCAGCACCAGGAGATTATGCTAGTTGGCGACAATGGGCTGAACCATGGGGATCATTTCAACTTGCTGATGATGGTTCAACAATGGGAGATATTGGATGTACAATAACTGCAATTGCCATGTTAATTGCTAAGTCAGGTGTTAAAACAGGAGATATTACGAACTTTAATCCAGGAACATTTGCTCAAGAACTTAAAGCTAAAGGAATTACTTATAACGATGGAAATACCGACATAGCAGGAGTAACAAAAATAATACCTGATTTCCAATATGTAGGAAAATATGAGTTTGATATAACAAGTAATTCTAGTGCTGAAGGTAATGCGATTAAAGTTGCAAAAGCTAAAGAATTAATTGACCAAGGATACTATGTACTTGTATCTGGAAGTAGTATGTATGGTGGTGGAGGACACTGGGTTGCTATCGATAGAGTTGAAGGTGATACTATTATTATGATGGACCCTTATCGTGATAATACCGACTTACTTAATACATATGGATCAACTTATTCATTCCATTACTTTAAAGCAAATAAATAATAAAGGGGTGTCTTATGAAATTAAAAAATAAATACAAATTTATTATTATTGGCTTAATAATCTATTGTTTAATAATGGCTGTAGTAGTAATAAAGATTTTCAATAGAGATTCTGGATATACTACAGTCTTTATAGACAATTTTAGTAAGTGGATTTTTGTCGAAGGAGAATGGGTAAAAATCCCGAAAGAAGATATAAAGAATTATACTTGGAAAAAGTATGATTTGTATTATGATCAACAAAAAATGGGAAATTATTATTTAGCTAATACGAATGATAAATGGTATATTTTTGATGATAATAAAATATCTGTGAATTGGAAAATGGGAATTATAGCTTTAGGTGGAGATAGAAAGAGTACAATAGATAATATGGATATTTCTCAGATAGAATCAGATGAATATGATTTTGTAGAAACCGCATTAAAAAGTATAGATGTTGATGATGTAGATTTAGATAAAGTTGCTTTTAAACAAAAATACAGAGTTGATTTAGATCATGATGGAAAAAAAGAAAATATTTATGCTGTAAGTAATGCGCAAATGCAAGGAGAATATCCACAAGATAAAACTTATACTGCTATATTTGCTAGAAATAAAAATAGAAGTACTATTATTTATAAATTAGTACTTGATAAGAGTAATGCTTTTTCTGGATGTATACCAACTATTTATAGTTTAAATGTTGATAGATTAAAAACTTCTAAACTAATGGTTAGTTGTGCATTCTATAGTGCAAAAAATGTTTATACATTCTTATATGATTATGATAGTAAGAAACAAGATTTTAAAAATTTAATAATGGATTTTGGTATTAATAAGTAAGAGGAGAGGATACTATGCTAAAAAGAAAAGAAATAAGAAAAAAAATAAAAGTAGCTTTGGTTGTTTTATTCTTTTGTATAGCTAGTGTCCTTGTATACTCTTTTTTTAGTAAAGCTGATAATTATAAGGTTTTAGTATTAAGTACAGATGAATATTTACTTTATAGAGAATTTACTAATCAATGGTTTAGTATGACTCAAAAAGAATTTTTAGATAAAGGTTATAATAAAGATTCTCATACTTTATTTGTTGGGTCAACTAATAAGGGTACATTTAAATATAAAATGATAGATAATACACTAGAAATTGTTAATGTATCTAATAATGTTGTGATGCGCTATAAAAATAAAAAATGGTTTAGTTATGGGGGAAGTTCTCGTACTAGACATATAGATTATACTGCTAGTAAATTTAATGAAGATGATGAAAAAATAATTTTTAAACTTTTAAAGCAGAATAAATTGGGTAGTGATTATAATGCATCATATTCAGAAAAATATAGTATTGATTTTGATGGTGATACAAAGAAAGAAAAATTATATATCATTTCTAATTTAGTAGATTTTAATAAATTAAATATAAATAAAGAATCTGATAAAATATTTAGTTTTATGTTTTTAGTAGATGATGGTAAAATTATGCCTATTTATAGTAAAATAGTTAATTCAGATAATATTAATAATCTATGTTTACCTAGTTTTGAAGGGGCATTAACTATTGGAACAAAACAAAGAATGGTAATAAGTTATTGTGAATATTTTGGTGAAGATAGTTATAAACTTAATTTATATAATTATAAGGATTCTAAATTTCATAATATAAGTATTAATTGATAGACAATTTTAGTAAATTAGAGTATAATAGGAGCAGTTAGAAAGAGGCGAAAAGTATGAAGTTAAAGTTTAGGGCAGATAGAGAAGATATTATTATATTTTTAGTTTTTGCAATATTCATGTTTTATGTAGTTTGTATTTGTGTAGCTAATATCTACACATTTTCAAAGGATGGACTACTTTCAGGAATAAATCCTCTACCAGCTTTTAATCCAGAAGTAATAATGAGTACTTTAGTATTTTATATAATTGCCTTAGGAATACTTTTATTTAGTGTTAAATCAACTTTCTTTGAAATGGATAAGGGATTTGGTTTTTCAGCAGAAAAAAAAGATAAAGGATATAGCCGTTGGGCTAAAGATAGAGAAATTCAAGAAGAACTTGAATGTGTTAAAGTAAATGCTGAACATAGTGAGGCAGCAGGAGTTCCTTTAATTTTAAAGGAAAATGAGATGTGGGTTGATAATGGTGAATACCATACTTTAGTTATTGGTTCTACTGGTAGTGGTAAAACACAAACAGTTATTAAACCACAAGTAAAATCATTAGCTAAAGCAGGGGAAAGTATGATTATTACCGACCCTAAAGGTGAAATTTATGAAGCTACAGCAGAAATGCTTAAGGATAAGGGATATAATATTTTTGTATTAAACTTCCGTGATCCTCAACAAGGAAATGCGTGGAATCCACTTTCACTTCCTTATAAGATGTATAAGAATGGTAATTCAGATAAGTCTATCGAATTACTAGATGACTTAGCTCAAAACATTTTGTATGATGAAACAAGTAATAATAGTGATCCCTTTTGGGAAAAAACATCTGCAGATTATTTTTCAGGAGTAGCTCTTGGATTATTTGAAGATGCTAAAGAAGAAGAAGTAAATATAAATAGTATTAATTTAATGACTACCGTTGGAGAAGAAAAGTTTGCTAATACAACTTATATCCAAGCATACTTTGAAGGTAAAGATCCTGCTTCTAGTGCGGCAGTTAATGCTTCATCAACTATTAATGCTCCAACAGATACAAAAGGTAGTATCTTATCTGTTTTCCGTCAAAAAGTAAAATTATTTGCTTCACGTGAAAACTTAAGTGAAATGTTATCTTATAGTGATTTGGATCTTTCTACAATTGGTAAACAAAAGACTGCTTTATTTATCATTGTACAAGATGAAAAGAAGACTTATCACTCATTAGTTACTATATTATTGAAACAATGTTATGAAACATTAATAGGTGTAGCTCAAGATAATGGTGGAGAACTTCCTGTTAGAACTAATTTCTTACTAGATGAGTTTGCTAATATGCCACCATTAAAAGATGTTACTACAATGATTACAGCAGCACGTAGTAGACATATTAGATTTACATTTATTATTCAAAACTATGCTCAACTTGATAGTGTATATGGTAAAGAAGATGCCGAAACTATCAAAGGTAACTGTGGTAATATTATTTATTTAATTTCAGCAGAACTTTCTGCTCTAGAAGAAATATCTAAGATGTGTGGTGAAGAAAAATCTAAGAAAGATGATAAAACAGCATCTACACCACTTGTTACAGTAAGTGATCTTCAAAGAATGAAACAATTTGAAACAATCATTCTTCGTATGAGAAAACAACCATTTAAAGTTAAGCAAACACCTGACTTTATGATTGATTGGGGTAAAAAATATCCTAAAGCAACTTATCCTCATAGAGAAAAACAACCTGTTCATGTCTTTGATTTAAAAACATTTGTAAATGAAGCAAGACAAAAGAAATTAATGCAGATGTTGAATGGAGGAGCATCAGGAGCTCCACAACCAGCTGCTCCTATGGGAGGAGGAATGATGGGTGGAATGCCACCGTTCTTACCACCTGATATGCGAAATATGGCTGGACCTCAACCACAGGCACAACCACAACAAATGCCACCACAATTTAGACCTAAGCCAGTGTTAGCTGAGTCTGATATGGATGAATTAGTAAGAAAAATTGATGCTAGAATTGCAGAACTTGAAGAAGAAGAAAAACGTAATCAAGCTGAAATTGATCGTGATAATAAGAAAGTTGCACCTAAACCTAAACAACAATCTCAAGAATTTAAACCACTTAAACCAACTGTTTCACTTGATAATGAAATAATTCTAGAAGATGAAAAAGAAGAATTTTTTGATGATTTCTTTGATGATTAAGATTATATATGATAAAGAAAGAGGTAGAAGTTTATGAATATGAATTTAAAATTAGTAAACTCTAATGAAGAAACTCCAAAACCTGAAAAACCAAAAAGTGAGTTAAGTAGTAAAATCAAGAAATATGCAATATTTGTTGTAATTGGAGTAGTTGCGTTCCTTTTGGTTATGTTTGTACTATCTTTAATAGTTAATCCTAAAAGATCTTATGAACAAGTAGAAGCTATTATGAAACAAGCTGCTGAACAGTATTATTCTGAACATAAAAACAGATTACCTGGAGAAAATACTAAAAATGCTGGTATTGAAGCTAGAACATTAATTGCGAATGAATACATGAAAGATTTTAGTGAATATTTAGGTGAAGATACAAAATGTGATTCTGGACGTGTTACTGTTGAAAAGATTAACGATAAATTTGTATATACACCATATTTAAGTTGTGGTAAAGAATATCAAACATCAGAGCTTTATGCTAAAGTAGTTGATGATAAAAAAATTGTAGCTAGTGGAGATGGATTATATAACTTAAATGGAGAATATGTTTTCCGTGGTACAGATGTTAACAACTATATAAAATTAGGTAATAATATGTGGAGAATCGTTAAAGTAGATTCTAATAATGAAATGTTATTAACACGTACTGATAAAGAGAAAACATTATCTGTTGTTTGGGATGACCGTTATAATAGTATTAAAGGTTACAATTCTGGAGTTAATGATTTTAATGTAAGTAGAATTAGAGAATCATTAAAACTATATTATAAATCTGACTCTTCATTATTCTATGGAGAGGGAAAAATCTTCCCAAAAGAAGTAAAAGAAAAATTAGTACCATTTGATTTATGTGTTGGTAAAAGAGGAGTTGATTATGTTGTTAATAACAACTCTGCTGAATGTGGTCAAGTAATCAAAAATCAAATGATTGGTATGTTAACTATGTCTGATTATTTAAATGCTAGTACAGATGCAGAATGTATTAGTCCACTTTCAAAATCTTGTCAAAATTATAATTATTTAATTGTTGATTATAATTGGTGGTTAATTACAGCTGATGCCTCTAATACATTTAATGTTTATAAAGTAGATCGTAATGGTAACATTACTCAAACTTATGCATCATCAATGTCATATATAAGACCAACAGTTAAATTATCAAATAGAGCAATGTATAAGAGTGGTTCTGGAACAGAAAAAGATCCATACATTATTAGATAAAAATTCCTAAACTTTTAGGAATTTTTTTCATATAATATAATGAGGTGGAATAAATGGTTAGATCTATTAACATAGAAGATTTAAAAGAAATACTATCAGTAAGGAAAGTTAATTTAATAGATTTACGAGATAATTATCAGTTTTTAACAAAAACAATACCTGGTGCTATAAATGCTCCAATTAATTTTTTATTAATGATGCCTGATAAATATTTGGATAAAAATGAAATATATTATTTGTTTTGTCAGTATGGAAGTCAAAGTGTTAAAGCATGTAAAAAGCTTACAGAACTTGGCTATAAAGTAATTAATATTAATGGTGGTTTCTTTGAATATGAAACTAGGATGAATTAAAAGATTGATTAGTCAATCTTTTTACATTTTTAAGTAATTTGTCGTTGACGAACATCAGTTTGTTTGATATGATTGTTATAGTAACATTCTATTAGAGTAAATGGCATATATAAATAAAACATTTTATAAAATAAAATAGGATGTGATATAGTGGATTTAATTCTAAATTATATTGAGTTGTTCACAAATATATTTAAAAGTATAGGAATAGTTCCAAATATTTTTTTAATATCTTTAGAAGCAATATTTCCAATGTTACCACTTAGTCTTTTTATTACTTTGAATATTAATGCTTATGGATTTTTCTTTGGATTTATTATTTCTTGGAGTGCAACTGTAATGGGTTGTTATCTTTCTTTTTTTATTAGTAAAACAATTATTAATAAATTAATATTAAAATTGTTATCTACTAAAAGTAAAAGAATATTGAATGTTTGGAAAAGTAAAATTGAAAATATTCCCTTTACATATTTAGTCATAATTATTTCTTTACCGTTTACACCATCATGTTTAATTAACTTTGCTTCAGGATTTGTAAATATGGACAATAAGAAATTTTTATTGGCAAATATAATAGGAAAAGTTTTCATAGTTTATTTTTGGGGATTTGTTGGTGCTTGTTTAATAACAAGTATGACTAATATAAAAACAATATTTATAGTATTGGTAATGTTAGTGATGGCTTATATGTGTTCCAAATATGTAAGTAGAAAATTAGATATAGATTAGGAGGATTTTTATGGATTATATTATTATTGGATTATTAGTAGTATTAATTATTATAGGGGTTATATCATTATTTAAAAATATTAATGAGGGTAAACTTACAGATAAGATAACTAGATTAGAAGTTAATATGATGAAAGAAATGGGAGACTTTAAAAATGATTTAAGTCGTGATATTAATAAAGATTTTGTTGGTTTAAATGAACAATTGGAAAAAAGATTAATTCTTATTAATGAAAAAGTTAATGAAAGACTTGATCAAAACTTTGAAAAAACAAATAAGACTTTTACAGATGTTCTTACAAGACTTAGTAAAATAGATGAAGCTCAAAAGAAAATTGAAACTTTATCAACAGATATAGTATCTTTACAAAGTATTTTAACTGATAAGAAAAGTAGGGGTATATTTGGAGAAGTTAATTTAAAACATATTTTAACAAGTGTATTTGGAGAAAGAAATGATAATATTTTTCGTTTACAATATAAACTTTCTACAGGGGTTATCGCTGATAGTGTAGTTTTCGCTCCAGAACCATTAGGGACTATAGCGATAGATTCTAAATTCCCACTAGAAAATTATCAAATGATGGTTGATAAGAATCTCAGTAGAGCGGAAAGAGAAAACTATGAAAAGATGTTTAAAAGTGATGTTAAAAAACATATTGACGCAATTAGTAGTAAATATATAATTCCAGGAGAAACAGCTGATCAAGCAATTATGTTTTTACCTGCTGAAGCTATTTTTGCGGAAATAAATGCTTATCATCCAGATATAATTGATTATGCCTATAAAAGAAAAGTTTGGATTACTTCACCAACAACTTTAATTTCAACTTTAACAGTAGTAGAAATGATAATTAAAAATATTGAAAGAGATAAATATACAAGTATTATTCATGAAGAACTTAATAAGTTAGGACTTGAATTCTTACGTTATAAAGAACGTTGGGATAAATTAAGTAGAAGTATTCAAACTGTTAATAAAGATGTAGATAATTTATCAATTACTACAGAAAAAATTACTAAGAAATTTGAAAGTATTAATAAAGTAGAAGTAAGACAATTAGAACATGATGATGTAGAACAGTTATAAACAGGAGAAGTATATGGGTGAATATATACAAAAAAATTATAAAACAATATTAAAATATAGTTTGTTATTTATTTTGTTTCTATTTTGGAATATATTTGTTCAAGAAATGAATGCTGATGAACTATGGAATTATGGATTTAGTTATAGTTTATTTAAAGGTGAGATTCCATATTTAGATTTTAATATGGTAATAACACCTTTTTCTCCTTTTATATATTCTATCTTATTTTATATATTTGGACATAATAGTTTAATCTTACATATTGAAAATGCTTTTATTTTAGTTTTATTATGTTACTTATTATTTAAATTAGTAAAAAATAATGCTTGGTATTTAATATTATTTTTATTCTTTCCTTTATCAGTTATTTATCCAAGTTATAATTTAATTTTATTACTATTATTGGTATTACTCATTTATTTGGAAAAAAATAATAAAAATGATTATTTAATAGGTTTTGTTTTAGGACTTAGTATTTTAACGAAACAAAGTGTAGGAATATTTTTAATTTTACCAAGTATTTTATATTTTAAGAATAAAGATAAAATAATAAAAAGACTTATAGGTTTATTAATACCAATCTTAATCTTTGTTTTGTATTTGTTGTTTACTAACTCTTATAAACAATTTTTAGATTTATGTTTCTTTGGTTTGTTTGATTTTGCTTCAGGTAATGGACATATAATTAATTTGTTTTCTATTAGTACTATAATATTAATAATTATCACTATATTATTTATAAAAAGGAAGCCTAATAATATAAATAATTATTATATTTTAATGTTTTATAGTATTAATCTACCAATTTTTGATTTATATCATTTTCAGATATCTTTAGTAGCGTTTTTACTACTAATATTTATGAATAAGAATATAGACTTAAAACTTAATTCTATGTTAATTACTATTTGTTCAATTATAGGTATAGGGTTAATTACTTTCTTTAGTAATTATAAAAGTCTTAATAATTTAGTTTTTCCAAATGATTTAAATAATTTTCAATATAGAAATATTTCAAAAGTTTATATTCAAAAGACTAAAAAATTAAATAAATTTATTCACAAAAATAAAGAAGTAATATTTTTAGATTATAATTCTTATTATTTAAAAATTATTAATGATTTACCAATTAACTATTTAGATTTAATTAATAGTGGTAATTGGGGCTATGATGGAAGTAATAAACTATTAAAAGTTATTAAAGATAGAAAAGATGCGATTTATGTAGTTCCTAAAATCGATTTAGAACAACAAACAGATAAGAAAGTTGTTAAGTATGTAATTGATAATGGAAAAAAGATTGGAAGTATACTTTCTTATAATTTATATACACTAGAATAAAAGATGTTTATATTTGATAAACATCTTTTTAAGTGAAATCATCTTTTAAATATTCATAAATAATATTACGTATTAAATAGAATTCATCTATATAACAAAAATGACCACATGATGGTATAGTTATTAAGGCAGAGTTTCTTATTTTTTTATTCATTAAGATACCATCTTTTAGAGGTGTATCTAAATCATTTTCACCAAATATTAATAATACTTCACTATTAATAAAAGGAAGATAATTTTTTAAATCTTCATTAACTATATTTTTGAATGTTTCTTTCATATTATTAGGTAAGTTATTATAATCTGAAGAGCCAAATTTTAGTTGTAATTTTTTTAGATATAAGTTTTTATATTTTTTAGGAATGAATAAATTTAGTTTTTTTAGGAATTTATATAGATAAGTTTTAAAACGAGATTTTAAAGTTTTACTTTTTCTAATACCGGCAGTATCTAAAAAAATCATTCTATCAATTTTAATATTATAAAAGCCATTTAATAGAAGAGCTATTCTACCACCAAATGAGTGGGCAATGATAAGGGGATTATTTATTTTTAAATCATGTATCATATCTATAATTAATTCAGTATAATCATAAATAGTTAAATTTCTATTTGGAAATTTTGTATTACCAAAGCCGGGATAATCAACTATATAAATTTCATACCAGTCTTTAAAATAATCTATTAAGTTATAAAAAGTAGTTCTAGTGTTTCCCCAACCTGGAAGAATCAACATTTTGCTTTTTTTATTGTTGCCATATTTTTCATAATATAACTTAATACCATTACTTTTATAATACATTTATATCACCCATAGTATTTTATGTTTAAGTCCCAGAAGCGTTAAAATAACTTGTCAGGTAACATTAACTATGATATAATTATTATAGGCTAGGAAATGCAAACCGACTCAATATAAAACCGACTAAGAGAGCGATAAGGGAGAGGCGAGGTCTAGCGGTGTTGAAGACCTATTAATTTAGGGATCCTAAAGTTAGACTAGCATCACCCACCTGTACAAATGCAGGTTTTATCGTGCAGAACGGATGCTTTCTTGGCTTTTTTTTATTGTCAAGAAAAAAGTTTTATGGTATAATATACCACGTCGGGGTGAGGACAATGTTAATTATGCCAATTGGAAATGGAAAAAATGTAGTAAATGTAAAAGTAACTTTAAAAAGTCAAAATTTAGTTACTAAATCTGCTTATTTATCAAAACTTGATGAAAGTGATGTATCAGTAGGAAATAGAAAATATTCTAAGTCTGCTTATTCAAGAGGAAATAATGAATATAATGATGTTATTGATTTTATTAGACATCAAGCCATTACTAATAAAGAAAAGACTATTAATGTAACTACAAGAGAAGAAAAAGGTAGCTCTTTATATGATATTTACTCAGTTAATATGCCACCAAAACATATTAGTGATGGATTAGATAAATTATATGGAGCAGCAATTGTTGATATTATGAAGACAATACCAGATTCAATTAAAGGAAGAAATATTTCCCTTAAAAATTTTGGTGTGCTTGAAGATTTAACTGATGAAAGAGTTAAAGAATTAAGAACACTAGTTTTAATGCACGGTGAAAAGGATTTTTCTGAATTTAAAGACATAATTAATACCCTTAACTTTTTAAAATTATTTGATTTTGAAATTATAAATGATTCTATAATTAGCAAAGAAGTTTTAGAATATCAATTAGATGCTTTAGAACTTACATCTTCTGATGTATATAGAAAATTAAAAAAATATTATCAAACAGCACTTGATAATGAAGCTATTTATAGAAAATTAGTTTATCTTTATAGAACTGTTTATGAAAAGCCATATAACTTAATTCATAAAAGTACTAAAACAAGAGAAAAAATGAAAACAAAGGAATCTTAATATGAAAGAGACAAATCAATTTTCTAGATTAGAATTATTAATAGGAAATGATAATTTAAAAAAATTACAAACTAAAACCGTTCTTGTGGTAGGAATAGGTGGAGTAGGTGGTTATGTATGTGAATCACTTGCAAGAAGCGGGATTGGAAAAATTATTATTGTCGATTATGATACTGTAGATATCACTAATCTTAATCGTCAGATTATTGCGCTTCATAGTACCTTAGGTCGAAAAAAAGTTGATGTTATGAAAGAAAGACTAACACAAATAAATCCGGAATTAGAAGTAATTAGTTATGACTTATATTTTAATGAAGAGAATAAAGAAATTCTAAATCAAAAAATAGATTATGTAGTAGATGCTTGTGATAGTATTGATAGTAAAAAATTATTGATTCATCTTTGTTTAGAAAAGAAGATACCTATTATTTCCTCTATGGGAACAGCTAGAAAATTAGATCCTAGTAAATTAGAGATTACCTCTATTAAAAAAACAATTAATGATCCTCTAGCGAGAATTATTCGAAAATATATGAAAGATTTTGAAAAGGGTTATGATCTTACTGTGTTATCTTCAACTGAATTACCTATTAAAACAGAAGGACTTGGTTCTAGTCCCTTTGTTCCTAGTAGTGCAGGACTTTTAATAGGTAGTTATGTTGTAAAAAAATTAATAGATGAAAATTCTTAGATAAAGTCTAAGAATTTTTATTAATTAGGAGTAGAAAAGTATGAAAGAACAATTAGATATATTTATAAAACACAATTTACAAATGTTTAAACCAGAACAAAAACGTAGTAGAATAATGTATTCTATCGCAAATCCTATGCCGGTTGATGATTTTATTGAAACAAAGATGGAAGATAATAAATTTCAAACTATGTTATTTAATTATATAGATAGTAAACATATGAAAGATAGTGATGTTTATAATAAAGTAAATATGGATAGAAGATTGTTTTCAAAATTAAGAAATGAAGATTATCATCCTAGTAAAGAAACTATTATTTTATTAGGATTAGCTTTAGAATTAGATGAAAGAGAATTAGAAAAATTATTATTAAGTGCTTCTTATGCTTTACCTAGAAATAATTATTTTGATTTGATTATTAGATTTTGTTTTCAAAATAAAATATATAATGTTTTTGAAGTAAATGAATTATTAGTATCTTATAATTGTAAAAGTATTTAAATGTCTCTTTTGAAGCGACCAAATATAGTTTTCTTTGTAATATAATTTAAACTGAAATGGAGATGAATTATATGGAAAAAAGAAATTATATTAGAGAGGCTTATGATAATTATTTAAAAGAGGCAATATTGGTAGTTAGTGATGGAGGAGCTAGTATGCTTGGTTCATCTAGTCATAGTATGATTATTACTAAAGATAGGGAATTATATGATTTCTGTGATTCGCTAATGAGAGTTAAAGGGGATATGAAAAAAACAAGTAAATTATCCAAAGAAGGAGAATTTAGTGAAGAACAGATGAAAGAAATAATTGATTTCATCGATGAAAATGTTTTACCTAAAAATGGAACTTTTATAAGAATGTTTGATGCTTTTTATAATATATCTGGACGAATTGATGGGAAAAATTTTCATGTTAGTAATGATATGGATCTTACAAGTAAATTAAAGAAACTAATAACTGATATGATAATAGAAAATAATAAAGAAAAATATTGTTAAATAAAAAAACTGCAGTTTTAACTGAACTGCAGTTTTACTTTTTAAAATTTTCGATAAAGACCAATAGCTTTTCCTAAAATAGTAACTTCATCTAGAATTATAGGAGCCATAGTATCATTTTCGGGTTGTAAACGAAAATGACCATTTTCTTTATAGAATGTTTTTACAGTTGCTTCATTATCTTTATTCATAGCCACAACTGTATCTCCGTTATGAGCAGTATTTTGACGTTTAACAATAAGAATATCTCCATCGTAAATACCAACATTAATCATTGATTCACCACTTACTTTTAAAGTAAATACTTCTTCTTTTTTAGGAATTAAATTAGCAGGTAAAGAGAAATATTCATCTGGAACTTCAATAGCTTCAATAGGACTTCCAGCTGTAACTTTACCAAGTAGGGGAACGTCTAAAACTTTATCATCTTTTTCTAAATATTCATTAGGTACTAAAACCTCAATTGTTCTGTTTAAACCATTACCTTTATTAATATATCCTTTTTCAGCTAATTTAGTTAAATGAAAGTGTATAGTTGCAGGTGAAGAAAGTCCTGCCTCTTTTCCAATCTCTCTAACAGTAGGTGGATATCCGTGAGTAGCGATTGCTTTTTTGATGATTTGTAAAATATTAGCTTGTTGTTTTGTAAGATCTTTCATAACAACTCCTCCTTTTTATATTTTCATCTTAACATAATCACTGTAAAATGTCAAACGAATGTTTCAAAAGTGTATTGACACGAACAAGTGTATGAAGTATAATTGAATCATGAAAGAAAGGAGAGATGTAGAATGAAAAATTTATTAAAGAAAGGACTTATATTTGGGGCAATTTACTTAATATTGTTACTTTGCACTTTTTTAATGAGTGAGCGCATTGAAAGTTTGGAAAAAAACAATAAAGAGAGTAATGTTACTCCTGTTGAGGTGGCCATGGCCAAAGAAAATAATTAATAATCTAAAGTTGTTTCTATTGTTTAAAGCATGATATAATGGTAGGTAGGATGGTGAATTAAATGAAAAAAGTAATATTGGTTGACGGAAACAATTTATTATTTAGAAGTTTTTATGCAACTAGTTACAGCGGAGTTATAATGAGAAACTCTAAAGGTTTTCCTACCAATGGTTTGTATGGATTCATTAATATGATTAATAAAATAATTGAAGAAGAAAAACCTAGTTATATATTAGTTGCTTTTGATAAAGGAAAAACTTTTAGGCATGAACAGTATGATAGTTATAAAGCTGGAAGACGTGAGATGCCTGAGGAATTAAAATTACAATTTCCAGTAGCTAAAGAAATACTTGATGCCCTTGGAATTAAACACTTCGAAATCGATAATTATGAAGCCGATGATATTATTGGTACTCTTGCGAAAAAAGTTGATAATGAAAATGAATTTATTGCCACTATAGTTAGTAGTGATAAAGATTTGCTGCAACTTATAAGTGATGAAGTAGATGTAAAACTATTGAAACAGTCAGGTTATATTCGCATGAATAGAGAAGTGTTTAAAGAACATTATGGAGTAGAACCTATAAATATGATAGACCTAAAAGCCTTAATGGGAGATTCTAGTGATAATATTCCAGGAGTAAAAGGAATAGGTGAAAAAACAGCAATAAAATTACTTTCTGAATATCAAACATTAGATAATTTATATAATAATATTGATAACATTAAAGGTTCTACTCAAAAAAAATTAATAGAAGGTAAAGATAGTGCTTATATGAGTTATGATATTGCGACTATCTACACTAAAGTACCACTTGACTTTTCCTTAGAAGATTTAAAATATCAAGGAATTGATTATCAGAAATATACTAAAATATTACAAGATCTTGAATTCAATTCTTTACTAAAAAAATTAGATGTAAAAACAGAACCACAGGTAGCTAAAGAAATCGTTTATGGAGATATTGATAAATTTGATTCTACTAAACACTACGCAATATATTTAGAAGTATTAGGTGAAAACTATAGTAAAGGAAAAATGATTGGTGTAGGAATATATGATGGGGAAAAAGGATATTTTATAGATTCAGAAGATATTCTAAAATATAAAGATTTATTCTCTAATGATACTTTGAAAGCTACTTATGATGTTAAGAAAAATATAGTACTTCTAAATCAATATGGAATTAAAGTTAAGAATATGAACTTTGATACTATGATAGCGACTTATCTTTTAGATTATACAGTTAAAGATGATATTTCTTTTGTAGCTCAAGCCTTTAATGTAAATATAGAAAGTTACGCTCAAAGTTATGGAACTGATAAAAGACCTATCAAAAGAACTAAAGAAGAGATAAAAAAATTATGTATTGAAAAGGCAATGTTTATTTATGATACAGAAGAAGAAATATTAGAAAAACTAAAAGCCGATGAAGAATTAGAATTATTTGAAAAAATAGAGATGCCACTAGCTTCAGTTTTAGCCGATATGGAATTAGTAGGTATTCGTGTTAATAAAAAATATCTAGAAGATATGAGTGTAGAATTAAAAGGAAAAATAGATAACTTAGCTTTAGAAATTTATCAAGATGCTGGATGTGAATTTAATATTATGTCTCCTAAACAATTAGGAGTAGTTCTTTTTGAAAAGTTAGAGATACCATATCCGAAGAAAATAAAAAATAATAGTTATTCTACAAGTAAGGAAATTTTAGATAAAATTAAATTTGTTAATCCTATAGTAGATAAAATTTTAGAATATAGAACTCTAACTAAACTTTATACTAATTATGCAGTAGGATTACTTGCTGAAGTAAGAGATGATAATAGAATTCATACTGTTTTTAATCAAACTTTAACAAGAACAGGAAGACTTTCTAGTATTAGTCCTAATTTACAAAATATTCCTATTAGACAAGAGTATTCTAAATTAGTTAGAAAAGCTTTTATCGCTGATGAAGATTCTGTCTTATTATCTAGTGATTATTCACAAATAGAGTTAAGAATGTTTGCTCATATGTCTAACGCTAAAAACTTAATAGATGCTTTTGTTAATGGTGAAGATATTCATGCTAGAACTGCTGCCGATATTCATAAAATTAGTTTAGATCAAGTTACAAAACAAATGAGAAGTGAAGCTAAAGCTGTAAATTTTGGTATACTTTATGGAATGAGTTCCTTTGGTCTTTCTGAAGATTTGGGAATGAATATCAAAGAGGCTAAAGAGTTTATGAACAAATATTTACAAACATATCCTGCTATTGAAACTTTTCAAAAACAAGAACTAGCAGATGCTTATAAAAATGGTTATACTAAAACTATTATGAATCGAAAAAGAGTAATAGAGGAATTAAAGAGTAAAAATTATATGGTTCGTTCTAGTGGGGAAAGAATGGCTTTAAATACTCCTGTTCAAGGTAGTGCTGCAGATATTTTAAAGAAAGCAATGGTAGATATATATGAAGAGTTTAATAGACTTAATCTTAAAAGTAAAATGTTAATTCAAGTACACGATGAATTAGTCTTTAATGTTTTAGAGTCTGAAAAAGAAACAGTTATTTCTATTGTTAAAGATAAGATGGAAAATGTTATTAAGTTAAATGTTCCTCTAAAAGTAGAAATAGAACAAGGTAAAGATTGGTATGAAGCTAAATAAGGTAACAATAGTTGCCTTTTTTTATTGACTCTCCAGTCGACTAGAATGATATTATTAACTGGAAGGAGGGTTAATATGTCAAATTTGGAAAAGATAGAAGAATTAAAAAAATATAAAGAAATGATACTTTATATGAAAGAAAATAATAATGTAGAAAGAGTAAATATGACTAATGATAAAGATTTAACAAAAGCTAAGGTTAAAGTAAAAAAATTAGTTAGAAATTAGGGTAAAATACAATTATTTTAGTAATGTAAAATAAGAAAACTATAATATTGAGATTATAAGTAGTAAAATGATATAGGTTTTACTCTTTTTTATGCAAAAGTTGTTTACACTCTTAAAATTAAAAGTTATAATAATAGTGTATATTTTATCATGAAAAATATATATAAAATTAAGTTGAAACGTAGTAAAAAAGCAATAAAAAAATTCCTCAAAATTCGCAAAAAACTTATTTTATTATCAATTTATTTATGATATAATATCATAGTTTGATGCCGAAGGCACAGTAAAGAAGGTGATAAAATGCCCGAAAAACCAGAAGTACTTACTGTTGTCAAACAATTAAAACCGAAGATTGTTGGTAAGACAATTAAAGAAGTGGAAGTACTTTGGGATAACATTATCGCAAGTCCTGATGTCAAGAACTTTAAGAAGGGCCTTAAAAATCAAACAATTAAAGACATAACAACAAGAGGAAAGTGGATTGTAATACTTTTAGAAAATGATGTTCTATTAATTCACTTAAGGATGGAAGGTAAATTCTTTTTTAGAACTAAGAATGAACCATATAACAAGCATGAACATGTTATATTCAGATTTATGGATGATACGGAAATGAGATTTCATGATGTTAGAAAATTTGGAAAAATGTATTTATTACCTAAAAAAGATATTTACAAAGTCTTACCGCTTAAAGATTTAGGACTAGAATTTGATGATCCTATGTTAAGTGGAAAGTATTTGAAAGAGAAATTTCAAAAGAAGACTTTACCTATTAAAACAGCTTTACTTGATCAAAGTATAATTGCTGGAATTGGGAATATATATGCTGATGAAATTTTATTTTTATCACATATTAATCCTAAGATAAAAGCTAGAACTTTGACTGAGAAACAGTGTGATAGTATAGTTGATAATACTAGAGTTACACTTTCAAAAGCTATTGAATTAGGTGGAACTACTATAAAGAGTTTTACTTCAAGTGAAGGAGTACACGGACTTTTCCAAAATGAATTACAGGTTCATGGTAAAAAAAATAAGAAATGTCCCGTATGTGGAGAAGAAATTATTAAAATTGCAATAGGAGGCAGAGGTACATATTATTGTCCTAACTGTCAGAATGATTAATGTAGTTAATAATAATTGTTGTGATTCATTGTTCTTGTGTGTAGATGAAAATAGATAACACTTAATAGATAGTTAATACTTTTTGTATTAACTATTTTTTTTACATAGAAATACTTATTTAAAAAAATAAGATAATTTTAAAGTAAAAAACTCAATTTTTCCTTGACTTTATATATATATATATATAATATAATTTAATTTTAAAAGGAGGAAAAAGAAAAAACTAGATAATAAATGTTAAAAAATAAGTATAGGGACACTGCACTTTTGGAAGGAAAAAATAAAAATCTAAAATTACATTTAAGTGTTTCTGATAATTCTAAAAATATAAAATTAATAATAAAAGAGATAAAAAAGTATGGAGTTAGTGCTGATGCTTTAACGAATTTTATAATAGAAACTAAAAACAATGATTTTATAAAAGAGTGTGTAAATGAAAGAGAAAAATTGGTTTTAGGTTCTTACTGCATTACAAAAATGATAATTTCAACTCAGGATGTACCTTATATAAAAAAGTGTATAGAGAATCGAGAAGAATTAAGATTAGCTTCTTTTCATATATCGAAACTAATTAAAGCAACTAAGGATATTAAATATATAAAAGAATGTATAAAACAAAATTCAAGGTATAAGATGGATTCAATTTATATAACAGAGCTAATATTATCTACTAAAGATAATGATTATATAAAAAAGTGTGTTGAAGACAGTAGAAGCTTTGGCTTGTGTTCTTACATAGTAACAAATATAATAAAGTTCTCAAACGATGTTGAATATATAAAAAAGTGTATAGATAATTGGCGATTGTTGGGACTTAATGCTAATGATATAGTGGAATTAATTAAGAATACAAAAGATGAAGAATTTATAAAAAAATGTATAGAGAATGCTAAATATTACAAGCTTTCTTCTTCTGAGTTAGCAAACTTGATGATATATTCATCTGATTTGAAAAGTATAAAGGAATATATACAAAGAAGAAATAACTATAAATTAACCTCTTCAGATTTGTTAAAAATGATTGTTACTACCAATAACGAAGAATTTATTAAAGGTTATATTAAAAATAAATTAACTTTTGATAATGATGATATGAAAGCATTGATAATATCAACAAATAATCCTGAATTTATAGAAAGTAACTTGTCATATTTACAGGGGTGTACTGAGATTAATTTACCAGAAAGTATAACTTTTGGAATTGAGATAGAGTGTGTTGGTTTATATGCAGATAAGATTAAAGGTCTACTAGTTGGAAATAGTGGAGTTTGGAATGTAAAAACAGATGATACTGTAACTTCGGAAATTAGTGGAGAGAGCCAAATAGAAATAATATCACCAGTATTAGGAGGGTCAAACTACAATACAACAAAAGAAATAAGAATGATAACTTTTCTGTTGGACAAATTAGGACAACATGTTAATAATAGTTGTGGTGGTCATGTGCACATAGGCTCAGACTATTTAAAAACACCAAAAGCATATTTAATTTTTTTAGAAATATATGGGAATTGTGAATATATAATATATCTAATAGTGAATGAGGAGGGAAGCATACCTAGAGGAATTGAATATGCAAGTCCTATTTCTAAAAAATTAGAGGATGAAATAAATAATAAAAGGTTGAAAATAAATAGCAAATTAAGCATTAAGAAACTAAAAGAAACTCTTATTGAATTTCAAGGAACTAGAGGAAAATCGCTAAATTTTATGAATTTAGATTCAAAAAAGTCAGGTACATTTGAATTTCGTGGACCTAATGGAACTATCAATCCAAATATATGGATTGATAATATTAATTTATTTGGTAGTATAATCAGGGTTTCACAACATTTAGCAAAAATTATTGAAAAAGACAATTCACAACAAACTTTTGAAGAAAAAAGAAAATTAAAAATTTTTGAAAAACTTAAAAAGGGTATTGATGATTATGAAAAACTTGAATTGCTGTTAGATTTATTATTTGAAAATAATAGTGTAAAAAATAGTTATAAAAATAGATATATAAAAAACGATAAACTATTAAAAGAAGATAATCATTTTTATGAATTAATAAAATCAAAAGTTGTTGTGGATAAAATAATTATAGAAAAAGATGTTTAAAAAAGTATTAGTTTTTTGAATGTTAAAATGCAATATTAGTTATGGAAGGAGTAATTATGTTGGATAATATTGAAAAGAAACGTTATAGTCGCCACATAATATTAGATAGTATTGGTGAAATAGGACAAGAAAAATTAATAAATTCAAAAGTATTGATAGTTGGTTTTGGAGGTTTAGGAACTGGAGTAGCAATGTATTTAACAAGAATGGGAATTGGACATTTAGGAATAATTGATAGCGATGAAGTTGATATAAGCAATTTACAAAGACAAATATTATATGATGAAAATGATGTGAATTTTAGCAAAATTAAATCAGGAGTAAAAAAATTAAAATGTATTAATCACAAATTAATAGTAGATGAATATGAATTTATGTTACAGCAAAAAAATGTAAAAGATATTATTAACAAATATGATATTGTAGTTGACTGTACTGATAATTATAATACTAGAGGAATAATTAATAGGGCATGTATTGATAATAATAAACCTTGTGTTTTTGGAGGAGTCAACGAATTTAATGGTTTTATTATGACTTATATAAATAATTCGTCTTGTTATGAGTGTTTGATGGGTGATTATGAAAAATTAAAGAAAATGGATGATAGTAAAAAAATAGTTGGTGTTTTTGGAGCAATGGTTGGAATTATTTCAAGTATGCAAGCTTTGGAAGTGGCAAAAATAATACTAAATATAGGAAAAATTGCAGAAAATAAAATGATTGTAGTGGATGGAAGTGACTTTTGTACATCTGTTATTCCAATACAAAAAAATGATGAATGCTATTGTAGTAAATAGGTGGTTATTATGAATATATACATAAAAAAAGATGATTATAATAATATTATGAATCATTGTATAAGAAAGTTAAAAGGAAATTACTTAAGCGATGAGACTAAAGAAAGACAAGCATTCGGTATAGTAGTTGGAGAGAAATTAGATGATAATAATTATATTGTTACAAGAATAGTTAATTTAAAAAAGAATTTTAGATATGATTGTGAAACTTCAAAAAAAATGAATTCTTACATTGAAAAATATGCTATTCCTGGTGGATTGGAAGTGTCAGAGAGGGCATGGTCAATAGATCCCATTGAACTAAGTATAATTTTAACTACTTTGGAATCCCAAGAGATTTTTTTAGGAACTTATCATATGCATAGTTATTTATCTTGGAAAGGTATTTTTCCAAAAGAGTTGCCAACTAAATTAGATAGAGAACTTAATATAGGTAGTGAGTTAGTAAATTTTATTGTACATATAACAGAAGAAAAACAAGGTATAAGGGCTTTTTATGAATCTAATATTGATAACGAATATAAAATTTTTGTTTTAGAGGAGGAAAATAGTAATGAAAGTTAGATTTAATTATTTTTTGAAAATAAAAAAAATTATGGAAAAAGATTTTGAAATTTTTGAAGTAAAAGAAAATTCTACATTAAAGAACATTATTCAAAATAATTTTGCAAAAGATAAATTAGAACAAATAGATTTATCTGAAATTCTTATAATATGTGATGGAAAGAATATTGATGATTTAAATTTAATAGTGGATAAAGAATGTGTATTTACAATTTGTCCAAAAATTTATGGAGGTTAAAATGGAAAAAAAATATGATTTTAGAAGTGATACTTGTACATTACCTACTAAGGAAATGAGAAAAGCAATATATGAGGCAGAAATTGGTGATCAAGGATATGGAGAAGATATAGCTACAAATAAGTTAGAGGAGTATTGTGCTAAATTATTTAATAAAGAAGCAGCAGTATTTATGTGTTCTGGTACGATGAGTGATCAAGTTGCTCTTAGATGTTGGACAGAGTCTGGTGATGAAGTAATTATAGATGAAAGCTACCATATAAACTATTTTCAAGGAGCACAGTCTATAGATTTAGGTAAAGTTATACTAAACATTACTAAAACAAAAGATGGAATCATTAGAGTTAAAGATATAAAAGAAAGATTAAATAGTAGAATGCATGACAACACATTTACTAAAACTAAACTTTTATCTTTAGAGAATACAATTAATACTCATGGTGGAAAGGTGTTTCCGATTGAGGTATTAAGAGAAGATTATGAATTTTGTAAAGAAAAAGGAATTAAAGTTCATATTGATGGAGAAAGAATTATGAATGCATGTATTGCTACAGGATTAAAACCAAGTGAATACGCTCAATACGCTGATACAATAACTATGTCATTTTCTAAGGGATTAGGTGGACCATTTGGTTCAATTATTATGGGTGATAAAAAAACTATGGAAAAAGCTAGAAAGTATAGAAGATGGTATGGTGGTCATTTGCATCAAAGTGGTTTTATGGCGGCAGCAGCTTATTATGCAGTAACACATAACGTAGAAAGGTTGCAGGAAGATCATAATAATGCTAAATTATTAGCAAATATGGTTAGTAAACACACAAATAAAATTATTGTAAATAAACCTGAAACAAATATAGTAATGATGGACATAAAAAATTTGAATATTAAAGCTGTGGAGTTTGTTGATAAATGTAAAGAAAGGGGTGTTTTATTATTTCCTTACGGGGAGTATATAGTTAGAGCAATTACTTGTTTAAATGTAAATGAAGAAGATACTGTTGAAGCAGCATCTATAATAAATGAAATAATAGATAGTATTGATAAATAATTTATAAAAATAGATGTTGAAATATAATAGAAAAGTTAAAAGTATGGAGGAAAATTATGAATAATAAATTAAATAAAGAATATAAAAATATACTAGTTGTAAATTTATCTAATCCTAGTAGAAAAAAACATTTTCAAGAACTAAAAAAATATGGAATTAATTTTATATTATTAATGGAGGATCCATCATGGGAACTGGATTATTGTGATATGTATTTTAAGGCTAATGTTAGAAATATAGAAGAATCAGTAGCAAAAGCTAAAGAAATAAATAAACTGGTTCATATCGATGGTGTTATATCAATAGTTGAACATGCAGTACCAACTGCTGCAGCAATCGCAAAAGAGTTAGGATTAACATATATTTCTACAGAAACAGCTTATAGAGCAAGAAATAAATATGAAATGAAAAATGCTTATAAAAAATTTGGTGTAAAAGTAGCTAATTATAAACTAATTTCTACCTTAGAGGAAGCTTTAGAATTTTCTAATAATCAAGGTTATCCAGTAATCATAAAATCTATCATTGGTGGTGGAAGTATCTGTGTTTTAAAAATAAATAATGAAGAAGAATTAAGAAACAATTTTGATAAATTAAAAAAAGAAATAATTGATATATATAGTATAGATAGTATTTATGAAGAAACAGTAAAAAAATATGGGGATAGAGTTGTTTTAATAGAAGAATATATTGATGGTATTGAAATGAGTGTTGAATCAATTAATTTTAACGGAAATACTGATGTAATTGCAATTCATGAAAAAGAAATGTTTGATGGAATTAATATTTTTCCAGAAGCATATTTTTGTACACCTGCCAGTTTTCCACAAAATATTCAACAACATATAATTGAGACAACAAAAAAATCAAATAAAGCATTAGGTATTAATTACGGATTAACTCATACAGAATATAGACTAACTAAAAACAATGAATTATATATAATTGAAACTGGTGCTAGAATGGGAGGAGGACCAATATTTGAATCTGTACTTAATTCTACTGGGGTTAATATGATGCATGCTTTACTCGATATTTGTCTTGGTAAAGAGCCACATTACCAAAAGAATAAAGTTCAGAAACCTATTGCATCTTATTTGTACTATTCATTAATTGACAGCGACTGTAAAATAATAGATATGCATTATGAGGATTTACAAGATGTAATTAATCATCCCAATATGATAAAATTATATCTTTACAGAAAAAAAGGAGATATAATAAAGAAAAGTCACCAAACTATGTCCCATTCTCATATGAGTGTTACAGGTGATACACGTTCAGATGCAATTAAACTTACTCATGAATTGGCAGAAAAATTTCATTTTGATATGGAAAAAATAAACTAAATTCCTTTAAAAATTAACAAAAATAAAAAAAAGTGAAAAAGATACTTGCTAAGATAAAAAATAAAATGTATTATATGTATGTATAGAAATATGTAGGAGGAATTGGAATTATGAAAAAAACAAAAATAGTTTGTAGTATTGGTCCAGCTACTTGTAAAGTAGATGTAATGAAAGAATTAGTTGAAAATGGAATGAATGTAGCAAGAATTAATTGTTCACATGCTACTTTAGAAGAAAAAGTAAATGTTGTTGCAACAGTTAAAGAAGTTCGTAAATTAACTGGACAACATATTGGAATTTTATATGATACTAAAGGTCCTGAATTCCGTTGTGGAATGATGACAGATGGAGAAATCAATTTAGTTGAAGGACAAACAATCAGAATTGTTAAAAGTGAAGTGTTAGGAACAGAAGAACAATTTAGTGTTAACCATCCCAAGGTTATAGATGATTTACAAGAAGGAAATATTGTTTTACTTGAAAATGGATTAATGAAAATAGAAGTAATTAGTTGCGAAGAAGACGGAGTTACTTGTAAAATCATAAATGGTGGAAAATTAGGAAATAAGAAGAGTGTGACTGTTCCTGGTGTAAGATTAAGTGTTCCATTTATTAGTCCACAAGATAAAGAAGATATTATTTATGCCTGTGAGCATGATGCAGATTTCTTAGCCCTTTCTTTCGTATCAGAAAAAGATGATGTATTAGAAGTTAATAAATTATTAAAAGAACATAACCGTGAAGATATACAAATTATTTCTAAAATAGAAAGTCAAACAGGGTATGACAATATTGATGGAATTATTGAGGTTTCAGATGGTATAATGGTAGGTCGTGGAGATTTAGGTGATGAAATCGAAATAGGAGAATTACCAATATATCAAAAAACTATTATAAAAAAATGTCGTGAACAAGGAAAAGTATGTATCGTTGCAACTGAAATGCTTGCTTCAATGTATACATCAGCTCGTCCTACACGTGCAGAAGTTAGTGATATTGCTAATGCTGTATTTGATGGGGCAGATGCTGTAATGTTAAGTGGTGAAACTACTATTGGTAAACACCCAATTGATGCTGTTAAATTTATGGCTAGTATATGCGAAAAAGCAGAACAAAATGATCAATATGTTATTAAATATGAATTTAAAGGTCAAAAAAATGTTACACATGCAATTGCAGATGGTGTTCTAAACCTTTGCAAGTTCTCTGATATTGATGCTATTGTTGCTACAACAATTAGTGGATATACAGCTAAAAATATTAGTAGTAGTAAACCATCTAAACAAATTGTTGCTATTTGTACTACTGAAGAAGTTGCAAGACAACTTTCACTTAACTATGGAGTTACTGCAACAGTTGCCCCATTATTTAAAGATGAAGATGACTTAATTAAAGTATCAGCAGAAAAAGTACAAGAAGTATTAGGAAAAGAACACTTCGGTTTTGTAGTGGCAGCAGGATTACCACTAGGAGAAGCTTCTCATACAAACTTCCTAAGAGTTGTAAAAATGTAATAAAAAAAAGAAACATAAATTTGTTTCTTTTTTTGGGTGTATTATAAATAGTGTTGGTGAAAATTTCACTACACTATTTTTTAATTCAAAAAGAGACATAAGTTTGATACAATGTAATTAAACCAAAAAAATACAGAAAGGATCAAAACTTATGTCTATAAATAATTATATATTAAATTTGCTAAATATTGAAGATAAAAATATTTTTATTAACACTAATGATATTAAAAATAAGATAATTAAAGGGAAAAATTACAAAATCATTGAGGCTTATCTTACTTATACCCCTGATTATTGTCCTAATTGTGGTGTTATAAATCAAACCTCTAATGATATTATTAAGTGGGGTTTTAGGAAAAATTGTATTGTTAAAATACCTAAACAAAATAACTGTTTGACAAGATTAATTCTTCATAAGCAAAGATTTTACTGTAAACATTGTCATAATACTTTCATTGCTGAAACTTCCTTAGTTGATAAAAACAAAAATATTTCTAATAATACTGAACTTCAAATTAATCTTGAACTTATGGAAAAACAAAGTGAAAAAGATATCGCCAAAAGATTAGATGTTTCTGTTTCTAAAATTGACAGAAAATTAAATGAAATTTCTTCCCATACTGTATTAAGACATCCTGTTTTACCTAAATCTATGAATTGGGATGAATTTAAAGCTACTAAAGATACCAAAGGTAAAATGGCTTTTATTATAGTTGATAATGATTCTGGTAATATTTTTGATATTCAAAATTCTAGAAAATCTAGAGATTTAGAAAAGTATTTTAGAAGATATCCTAAATCACAAAGAGATAAAGTTAAATTTATTTCAACTGATTTCTATTCTGGGTATATATTCTTAGCTAAAAAGCTTTTTAGAAATGCCAATATAGTTATAGATAGATTTCATATTGTTACTCAAGTATATACTGCTTTAAATTCAACTAGAATATCCTTATGTAAAAAGAGTAATAAACATTATAATAAACTTAAAAATTTATGGAAATTAATTTTAAAAAATGAAAATGAACTTTCTGATATCAAACGATATAATAAACACTTTCATAAAGATATATCTCAAAAAGAAATGGTCAATTTCATAATAAATACTAATGATGAACTCAAAGCTACCTATAAATGTTATCAAGGAATTATAAATTCAATTCAAAATAAAGATATTAAAAAATTTAAAGCTATTATATATCATCCAAATAATAATATATCTTATAAAATGAAAAAAGCTTTAAAGTTATATAGAGAAAACATTAAATATATAGAAAATTCTTTTAAATATGATATAAACAATGGAATTATAGAAGGAACTAATAATTTAATAAAAGCAATAAAAAGAATAGCTTTTGGATACAGAAAATATGATCATTTTATATCTAGAATTTTCTTAATTAAAGGCATTACAAAAGGATGACTTTCGTCATCCTATGTAAATAAATTCATTTATCAAATTTTTGTCTACCAACACTATTTGACAAAGAACCCTTTTTTTAATGTTTGTTTGTTAGTAATTCATGCATTTCTTCTTCTGGGTTATTTAATAATACTTCTTCAATTCTATCAACTCTTGAACGTTCTGCAACTAATATTGAATTAAGTTTTGCTGCTGCTTTTTCCACTTCATCATTAACAATGACATAGTTATATTTGGCAACTTCATTGATTTCTTTATAAGCTGTTTTAAAACGTTTATTTATTTTTTCAGGTGTTTCTGTTTTTCTGTTTTCAAGAC
The DNA here is from genome assembly GCA_947629395.1 of uncultured Bacilli bacterium. The sequence goes on along the minus strand of CANRDQ010000009.1, from coordinate 6,813 downwards.
GACGTCTTAATTCTTTCATACTAGGTGGTAGTATAAAGATGAATAAAGTATCTGGTAATATTTCCTTTATTTTTAATGCTCCTTGAATTTCGATTACTAAGAAAACATCTTCACCTTTTTTTAGATGTTCTTCAATATATTCTTTTGGAGTTCCATAATAGTTATCAGCATATTCAGCATATTCTAATAATTCGTTTTTTTCGATTTTTCTTTCAAATTCTTCTTTTGATAAGAAATAGTAATCAACGCCTTCTTTTTCATTACCACGTTTTTCACGACTAGTACATGAGATAGATAACCAAGTGTTTTTATTTTTCTTCATTACTTCCTTAACAACAGTATCTTTTCCACATCCACTAGGTCCACTAATTACTGTAAGTAATCCTCTTGTTTTTGTTTTAATCATTTCTAATACCTCCTTAAGGATGATGTTGATATTCCTTTTTTATTAAACTACATTTTTTATTTTCATCTAAAGTAGAAGCATAAATACTTGAAACTTTTAATTCTAGTTGTAACATCTTACTTTTACTTTTAGAGTAGTTTCCAATAATAGGAACATCAGTATCCTTTTTTATTTGATTAATATATTTTTTCCCTTTATCACTAAAACCTAATATACGTATATATTCAATATCTTTCATGTCTTTAACATCATCTTTTTTTATATCACAAAGAATATGATTTAACATTCTATTTATTTTACTATAAGTATATCTTTTAGATTTAACTTTCTTAATGAGATTATCATAGCTAGTGGCTTCAATAATTTCTTTTTTTATTTTGTCGCCAATACCTTCATCAACAGTTTTAAATATATTTAAATCATTTTCCGTTAAAATCTTATATTTTAAGAATTTAAAGTAATCTTCTTGAAAATGTAAATCTGTTTTATTTAATATTTCTAATACTTCTTTAGGTACTTGTTTATCTATTTTTTGATGGTCAGTTAAAGCCTTTCTAATAGCACTAGCACTAACAATATCATTATCCATACTAGTATCATGATAATTATCTATTCTCTTAATACATTCAGGAATAATTTTATAATTGTTTTTTAAGACTTCTTTAACATAACTAATTCCTAATAAGTCATTTGGTAAAGTCATATTTTTACCTGTTATATCAAGTAAGGATTTAGATAGGGCAGTTGGATAGTTTTCACCTAACTTTAAATATACTTGAACTAATTTATCAAAGTCTTCTTCTTCAAGTTGGGTTTTCGCAAAAGTTATAAAAGTATTAATATCATTAGTTTCACTACCAAATACAAATTTATCTACATTTAATTTTTCTAAAGTTTGAATCGCCCCATGAGCAAAGAAATCAGCACTTTGGGTCGCAAATATAAAAGGTAATTCTACAACAACATCAATTCCCATTTTTAGGGCAATTTCTGTTTTTGTAAATTTATCAATTAAGGATGGTGTACCTCTTTGAGAAAAGTTTCCACTTAATATTAGAACTATAACGGCATCTTTATTTTTTTCTTTGATTTTATTTAGATGATATAGATGACCATTATGAAATGGATTGTATTCGGCGATAATTCCAACTGACTGCATACTATTCCTCTTTTCTTATACGGTAATTCTAACACAAAACTTTTAATTTGTTAAGAAAAATAAGCATTATAATTGAAGAGAAAAGCATTTTTTAGTATAATATTTTTGGTGGTAGTATGTTATTTCAGTATGAAGATAGACAAATAGAAGTTATAATTGAGAAGAAAAAAACTACTAAACATACTTATATAAGAGTAAAAAAAGATGGTAAGATTTATGTTTCAACAAATTATTTTACTACTAATAAACAAATAGAACAAATACTTACCAAAGAGTATAAATCTATTGTTAAGATGATTCAAGTTCAAGATATAAAAAAAGAAAATAGTGAAGGCTTTAATTATTTAGGTAAACATTATGATATTGTTTATGTTACTTATTGTGATTTTTCTTTAGGTGAAGATAGAGCTTTTATGAGTAAAGATTATGATATAGATAAGTGGTATAAAAAACAAGCTAAAGTAATTTTTAAACATAAATTAGATGAGTGTTATGAAAAGTTTTCAGTGGATATTCCTTATCCAAGTTTAAGAATTCGTAAGATGACAACACGTTGGGGTGTATGTAATACTAGAGATAAAGTAGTAACTTTAAATTTAGAATTAATAAAAAGAGATGTAAAATATTTAGAATATGTTATTATGCATGAACTTTCACATTTAATTCATCCAAACCATAGTGCGAATTTCTGGAAGTTAGTAGAACAGAATTGTCCTGATTATAAGACTATAAAAAAAGAAATGAAATTATTTTAAGGAGGCTATATGTTAATTACAAGTTTAGAAAATGAACAAATAAAAAAATATGTTAAATTAAAACAAAAGAAATATAGAGATCAATATGATGAGTTTATTGTAGAAGGATATCACCTAGTTATAGAAGCTTGTAAAAGTGGAATTTTAAAAAAGATCATTATTGAAGAAAATGAAGCCGTTCCTATAGATGTGGAAACAGTATATGTAACTTATGATATTATTAAAAAAATTAGTGATTTAGAATGTCCTCCTAAAATATTAGGCTTATGTTCTAAAATAAAATATGAAGAAAAGTTAGGCGATAAGATTTTACTTTTAGATGGTCTTCAAGATCCTGGAAATATTGGGACAATCATTAGAAGTGCGGTAGCTTTTGGGACTGATACTATTATTTTTGGAAAGAATACTGTTGATTTATATAATCCAAAAGTTCTTAGGGCAACTCAAGGAATGATGTTTCATGTAAATATAATTTTTGGAGATTTAGAAGAAAAAATAAATGAAATAAAGATGAAAAATATACCTGTTTATGGAACTAAAGTAACACATGGAGAAAACGCTAAAAATTTAGATAAGAAAGATAAAGTAAAATATGCTTTAGTAGTAGGAAATGAAGGTAGTGGAGTAAGAGACGAAATAAGTGAAATGTGTGATAAAAACTTATATATTAAAATGCATGAAACAGTAGAAAGTTTAAATGTTTCGGTCGCAACATCAATACTACTTTATGAATTGGGTGAAGAAGAATAATGGAAAAAATATTTGTAGGAAAAGTAGTATCAACACATGGGATAAAAGGAGAACTTAGAATTATTTCTAATTTTGAATTTCCTAATAAAGCTTTTAAAGTAGATACTAATTTGATTATTGATGATAAAAAATATAAAATAGTAAGTTATAGAGTTCATAAAAATTATCATATGGTTAAATTTTTAGGTTTTGATGATATCAATGAAGTATTATTTTTAAAAGGTAAAAAAGCTTATAAAGAAAAAGTTGAACTAGAGTTAAATGATGATGAAGTATTAGATTCAGATTTAATTAACTTTAAAGTATATACTCAAGATAATAAAAGTGGTATAATAACAGAAATTTTCTATGCAAGTGATACTAATAAAATATTAAGAATACAAATAGATGGTAGAGAAATATTAATTCCTGTTAATTCACCATTTATAAAAAAGATTAATTCAAAAGAAGAAACAGTAGAAATAGAATTGATAGAGGGAATGTAGAATGAAAATAGATGTTTTAACTTTATTTCCAGATATGTTTACTAATGTCTTTGAAGAATCAATTATTAAAAGAGCTATTGATTTAAAAAAAGTAGAAATAAATATTCATAATTTTAGAGATTATACGCTTGATTCTCATCATAAAGTTGATGATACACCATTTGGTGGTGGTGCTGGAATGGTGCTTCAGATACAACCAATTTATGATGCTTTGGAAGCTATCAGGACAGATGATAGTTATGTAATACTTTTAACTCCAAGTGGTAAAGTCTTTAATCAACAAAAAGCGTATGACTTAAGTTTAAAGAAACATTTAATATTTGTATGTGGACATTATGAAGGTTTTGATGATAGAATAAGGACATTAGTTGATGCTGAACTTAGTATTGGGGATTATGTTCTTACTGGAGGGGAAGTACCAAGTATGGTGATGATTGATGCCATTACTCGGTTACTACCAGGAGTTATTACAGAAGAATCTTTAGAAAGCGAATCATTTGAAGATAATTTATTAGATTATCCTGTTTATACAAAACCTCGTGAATTTAAAGGAATGGTTGTACCAGAAGTATTATTAAGTGGTAACCATAAAAAAATAGAAGAATATAGATTACAAGAAAGAATAAAAAGGACCAAAGAAAATAGACCAGATTTATTAAATAAAGTAGGTGATTTCGATGGCGATGAAAGCTTATAAAATTGTTAAAGACAACAATAAAAGAAAGAAAGTAAAAGGTAGTATTGTAATTTATAAAGGTTATAAATTAATTTCGAGAAGTAAAAATTTTATGATTGGGAAAACACCAATTACACAAATAAAAATTACTAATAAAGATTTAGTACATAATATAGTAAAAAAGAAAGTAGATATAAGATATCAGAAACTTCTTAAAGAGTTAACGGCACTTTTAATTGCTGATGATAGTACAGGAGAAAGTGCGGCTATTGTTTTAAATCAAATAGAAAAATTTAGACAAGAAATAAAAAATAAATATAGAGAATATTTAACTAAAAAAGAATTAGATGAAATGGCTAAACAACTTTTAAGAATGAAAAAAGAAGCTAAAATGAAGTTGGTTATTATTCAAGATCAATATATGTTATTTGAAATGCCAGAAGTAAAAGAGGCTCCTTCAGTAGGTAAAAGTAGATAAAAATAACAAAATATGATATAATATAGCGTGTTTTTGGGGGGAGATATAAATGGATTCAAAATACGCAGATATTAATCGGTTTTTAAGAGGAGCAAGTGAAGAATTAAAAAATATAATTTTAACAATTAATGATGAAGAACAATTAGATATTATAAATAGACAAATTGATAATGGAAAAGATTATGTAATAAGAGATTTATTTACTAAAGAATATATTGATATTTATGGTATAGATTTAATAATAAAAAATTTAGATTTTTTAAGTGAAAGTATTTTAAGAGTCGGGTTAGAAGATGAAAGAGCAAAAGAAGTAATAAAAACATTAGACAGTAATAATGTTTCTTTTTCGCTTTTATCTTCATTTTTTCTAGAAGAAGAAAATATTACTAAAGAATATGTAGAAGAAATACTTCCTTTAATTAAAGAACCACGTTATGCAGATTATATTTTTAAAGTTATTGATTATGATAAAGAAAGATTAGACTTTATAAAGAATGCCTTAGAAGAAGATAGTAATGAAAGAATTATTTTAGATTTAATTACGAAAAGATTTGATCCCGCTATTCAAAATAGAGCTTATAAAATAATTGAAATAGAAGATAGAGAAAGTTTAGCTAAATTTATAAATATTTTTCCTAATGAATTATTTAATGAAAATAGTAGTATTTCAAGATTTGTAAAACTTTATAATAAAAATCAAAACTTAATGCAAGATATTAGTATGACTGATAGCTATAAAGAAGATTTAAGACTAAAATTTAAAACTTATATTACAGATCAAAATAAAGATAATTTACAAATTGATACTAAAGAGCGATTAGATAATATTTATGAGATAAGATATGATTTTTATAAAAACAAAATAATGAATAGTAATAATTTAAATCAAATAAGGGGCTATATTACCCAAAATTATTTTGGAATGAGATATAAAAATTTTATTGATAAATTAAGAGAGATTAATAAGGTTAGTAGTCGTTATGAATTTTTAGATGATAGTGATAATATTAAATTAGCTGAATTACATAGAATATTAACAGTTACTAGTAAAGAAGAGTTATTAGATATTTATGAGAATATGAATGGTATAGAAGGTTTTGATAAGGCTGAAGATATATATTTATATTTTTCTAATATAGATAAGAAATTAGAAAGTGTTTATCAAAAAGATATAGTTTCTACTTTAACACAAGTTGATTTAGATAAGGATATTATTTATTTTAGGGGAGAAGATTTTAATTTCTTTGTTCATAAAATTATTGGTTTAGGAAGACCTGATTTAGCTTTAGAATTAAATAAACATCCTGAAAAATGGATGGATAATGCCAAAAAATATATAGATGTTACTTATATTAATGAAGAGGCAATGGGATTAGTCGCAGGTGGAGGAGTTAAATTAATATTAAATGATATAGAACCTAACGAAGTTGTAAGTATGGGTCCTGAAGATATTATGACTAATCATAGTAATATTTTAGGTTATATTACTAATTTAAGAAATAAATTTATGTTTGCAGATGAATTAATTGAACAAACAGAAGGAACTTATAATAACGTTGCCCTTATGAAAGAAGAATCAGAAAGAAATGTTCCTTTTATGCCAACAGGAATACTTTGTTTTGATAAGATAGATAGTTTATCAGAAAAAGCTTCTAAAGCTTTTGAAGTACCTATGGTGGTAGTAGAAAGAAAGTCTTATGTAGAAAATGGTATGAAAAAGATAGAGACCGCTATTGAAAGAAAAGATTTGGAAGATTATAGAAGAATAAAAAAGCAAATGTTTTTTAGTATTTTAGATAATAGACAATTAATAGATGATTACTTTTCTTTACAACAATTATTAAGAGAAACTAAAGAGGTAATTCAAAATACAGATCCTGATAGTAGTGAAGATTTAGAATTTTTAAAAAATGTTATAAAAGTTAACTCCCAAATAAACTCTTTGAAGACTTATTTTGATATAAGTTATGATGATTATGAATATAGTTCAGAACCAAATATTTCTAAATTTTTGAAAAAATCTCTATGTTAGTGTAGAATAAGTGTGGAGATTTAACTCCTAAAAATAAGATTTATAATTTAATTAAATTTTATTATGTAAAGA
>CANRDQ010000008.1 GCA_947629395.1 uncultured Bacilli bacterium | reverse complement strand
TATTTGGGTCAGGTTGTGGATTATTATTCTCTGCTTCAGCTTCTTTGCTTAATACCCTCTTTTCGGCTAAATAACCAATACAGGCGCACAATAAAACAGCTGATATTGAACACACTACAATATAAGTTGTACCATCTAATATGTCTCTAAAAAATGTAACAATTAGGTTCATACGCACACCTCTTTATTCTACTAATATCATAACATTTTATGTATGATAATACAAGACAAAAACAAATTTAATAATCTTTTTTATATGTCTTTTTCTTAATATTATTAGTATATTTTACTTTTATTAAATATTTATTTTAAAGAAACAAAAAGAACTAAAAAAGTTCTTTTATCGTTTATTTAGTTATTATCTTGAGTTCTTTTTAACTCGTAAATGACACCTATACCAAATATTGAAATTAAAATTATAAATATCCAATGAAGTAATAAGTCATCTGTATCAGGATTTAACATTTCTTCTTTATTTGGTGAATTAGGTTTACTATTTGTATTATTGTTATTCTTTGGTTGTTCTGGTTGAACATTATATTCATTAACAAAGATAAATTCCTTTAATTCTTTTTGATTTTGATAATATTTTACACCTAAAGTATATTTTCCATCTTCTCCAGGTTCACCAATAATGACAACAAGTCTATATATAGTATCATCATAAGTCATATTTTCTTCTGGATCTTGTGGTCTTATTTGAGAAATGTAATAAGTATAAGTTCCTACTTCATCATAGATTACTTGATGATTAAGTTTTATTAGTGCATAACCATCTTCTAATAATTCACTGTTAGTAAGAATTGTTTCTTTGATTGGATCACTTTCAGGATTATTTTTATCTGGGACAATCTTGAATTTAAAATCTTTTTCAGTAAAGTTGTAAGAGGTATTAGATTTAACTTGTAATTTAGCTGTTAAAGAATCTAAAACTGTAGATTTATCTTCTAAAACTAAGAATGAGAATACTTCAGATAAATAATTGTAATTATCGCCTTCATTTACTTCTACTTTTACATAATAAGTTCCCACTGGTGTATCTTTAGTAAATTCTTCAGTATATTCCTCTTCACAATCTATATCTTTACAGTATGTAACTTTACTAATTGTACCATATAAAGGTTTTGGAAGTGTCTCTTTGGTTGGTTCTTGTCCAATCTTCCATGAATCACGTTTGTAATCTTCTACAAAAGTATTTTCGGCTTTATTAATTATAAATCTTATAGTTCCGTTATATTGATAATTTGCCGCTATTGAGCTATCTAATACTAAATTGATAGTATATGTTCCTGAATTAATAGCTTGGTCTCCCACAAAATTATCAGATTTAGTAATAGTATATTTACCTTTATCTATAGGGATAATTCCTACTTCATTATTTGGTCCAATTATATTTTCATCACTTATAGTTAAGGCATGATTTTTGCCATCATAGTAGAATTCAGCAGTTTTTTCATAGTCTTTACCTTCTGTTGTTTGCCATTTTAAAGTTAATGGTCTAGGTTCAACGGTATAAGTTCCATTTATAAATGTTACATCATAGTTTTCATTGTTATTAGTTCCTATGATACTATACTTTCCAGCAACTAATACATTATTATCTTGATTATCAGTAACGGCTTTATTAGCTTTATCTACTATAGATAATGTAATTCTATCTTCATTTTCAATAAAACCTTTTGTTCCTTCTACTGTCCAATAATCAGAAGAATTGATATCTTTTATATCTGAACCATAATAACTAGATTCATCTTTAATTTTAACTGTAACTGGTCTTTTAGTAATTTCTATTTCAAGTGGATTAACTTCAGTTGGATATACATAATTAGATTCAGGAATACTTGTTCCTAACTTTTGACCAGCCTTCTTAAATTCTTTTTCTCCACCCATAATAGATATATATTTTCCTGTTGTAACAACACTATCTACGGTATCACCTATATTATTATCTTTATAAGTATAAAGTTTTGATGGTAATAAAGTTTCAATTTCAGGATTACTTTCTCCTACTTTATTTAGGATACCTGTTGCATAAGGGGCAATTATATGATTTTTAGCATCATATTCAATTGTAGTTTTGTTAGCACTTACATTGACATCTTGTTTAGTAGCAGAATCAACATATTTAATACCTATTGTTTTTGGAGTAATTTTAACACGATCTGTATCGGTTCCAGAAACGAACTTGATAGATACATTTTTATTTTTACAATTAGTTTTTACTTTGTAATCTTTAGCATTATAGTATCCACTGCCGCTATTTTCAGCATCAGATAAAGTTATTTCAGTATTTTCTTTTAACCATTCTTTTGTTATATAAACACTATTTTCATCAATAGCCTCTCCACTACCTTCTTCTTGGTAAGTAGCAGATACAAACCAATCATTATATAGTTTTTCATTAATTTCATTTAATACTACATCATTAGGTTTACTTCCATATTCAGTTACATATTTACCTTCATCATTTATAGTAATTAATGTAATAGTAACAGTACCAGTATGAATATTGTGAGCCATTTCTACTTCTTTATCATTATGTTCTGGGGCTTGAACTTTAAAATGTAGTTTCCAAGCTCCTCCCTTTTTGATAGTATAAGCAGTATTAATACCACTACCTGTAACTTTATAATCATTAACACTAGCTAAGTCATTATTATAATATAATTTAAATCCTGTCGCAGTTGCATCATTGAAAGTAATATCTCCTGCGAAAGTTAAGTTGTTTTCTTTAACTTGAAGAACAGTTCCATCTGGTCCACTAAAAGATATTAAATCATGTAATTTGATATCTGCCTTTTCAATAGTAAAGATTCCTGCGGTATTAGAGTCAGCATTATAGTTTTCAGCAGTAGTTTTTTGCCATTCTCCTTTGAATTTAACATTATAATCAGTACTTATTGGATTATCAGTATTATAAGCCCATTTTCCGATAATTGGATATTCCCTTGTACTAGAAGCATAAGGTGTTTTAGACCATTCTTTAACAGAAGCTTCACTAGTTTTGATAGCTTCTCCTAAATAAAATGATAAATATGAGCTATCTTCTTTCTTAACAAACTCTTTTGAATTTTCAGCATAAGCCCAATCAGTATTTTGCTCTTCTGTAAGTAGAGTTCCTACTTTTAAAGCTTTAGGGTAATTATCACTGGTTGCTACTCCGTCAGAAGAACCATAAACACCTGTTTTATTTTTAATGATGATTTCAACATCACGAGGGGAAATAGTATAAGTTCCTGCGGAAAGTTTATTAAAGTCAGTTGGAATTCCATATTCACTACCATCCCAAGAGCTAGTAGCAAACTTAACTTCATAATTATCATCATTATCTACTCCATAAAGAGCATAAGTAGAAACATGATTTCCTTGTGGTTCTTCACTACCATTAAATATTTTTAAAGCTTGTTTTATTTCAATATTAAGTTTTTCTCCTGTTAAGACATCTCCATCTATAATTTCATAACCTTCATCTAAAGCTTGTTTTATTTTAGGATTTTCTCCATCAAATTCTTTACTTTGATCTTTTATTTTTACTGTTATAGGTCTTTGAGAAATTGTAAATGTTTTAGAAGAAGCATTATATTGATAATTATTATTGTATTCTTCAGCTTTTGTAGTAGTGATTCTATATGTACCTGCTTTAAGATACTCTGATGATGTATCTATATCTTCCCAAGTTTCTTCTTTAGTTTGTTTTTGAATTTTTAAGGAATAAACTTTAGTTTTATCATCACTTTCTAGAATATTATCAGTAGTATTATTTTTAATCTTTTTAATTAATTCATCATAACTTATCGCACCATAAGTTAAATCATTTTCATCCATTTCAGGAATATTTACATTTAATTTAATAGGGTTAACATTAACTTTTAAGAAACCAACTCCATCAATTGTATATTTTAAATCAATTAAACTTTGTTTTTCTCTTTCATCATATTTTAAGAAGTCTTTTTCAGAATTTATTTGAAATTCATAATTACCTGCATCTTTTAATTTATCTTCACCATTAAGTAAAGATAGAATAGAATCTTCTTTAACAGGAGTTGTCTCACTTGCAGATGTCCACAAGCTTTCTTTTATATTTATAATATAGGATCTTTGATATCTTTCTTCTTTAAAATTAAAGCGAATATCATTAATATAATCTTTACCATTATAAGTAAGTTCTACTGTTGATAATGTTCCATCACTTTTTCTTGGAACATCAATCCAGTTATTACCGTCTTCAGTATATTGCCAAGTAATGTTGGCTTTTATAGTTGGAGATGAAGAATTAGGTACAACAATAACTTTACCTGCATCATCTTCGGTTGTATTTGTTGTTTGACTTCCAATACTGCCATCTGTTCCATCTTTGACACCATCACTACCATCCCAGAATAAAGCAGTTTCTCCATCACCATTAAAGAATATAGTTGGACTAATACCACATAAGTATTCTTTATTATTAATTCTCCAACCAAACTCATCTACTTGAGCATTTAATTTATAATCTGATGTTGGTTTGTTCTTTTCTTCTCCCCAACGGAATGGACCAGCGATATCTCCATCCTTAAATGTTCCATCTGGATTAACAGTAGCCATTTCACCTGGAGTTACCCATATTTCGGCACGTCTTTTATCTTGAACTAAGTAACCACCTACTATAATTCTATTATAAGCAGTTGCACCACTACTTCCACCAGTTAAATGTAAATTATCAGCAACATCATTACCACTTTTATCTTTATTTATTTGATAGTTCTTTGTAATATGTACAGGACCATTTACCCAAATACCTTCAGCGGTTTGAGCTATGTGAACTCCTCCACCGACATTAGCAGTGTTACCTTCTATATTACCGTTATATAATTTAACAACACTACCTTTATCAACGTGAATTCCTCCTCCTTTATTGGCTGTATTTCCAGTGATAATTCCTCCATATAAGTTGAAGAAAGCATTTTCATATACACATAATCCTCCACCATCAACTAGGGCTTGATTATTTTCAAGTCTTCCTCCAAACATATTAAAAGTAAGGCGAGAACTTTGAGCTTCATAAACAGCTCCACCTTTACTAGCTTTATTTTTTCTAATAATTCCATCAAACATACTGAAGTTAGAATTTTGAAGACCGTAAACTCCTCCACCTAGGTTAGCAGAGTTACCTTCAATTACACCACTATGGAAAATAGCTTCAGCTCTTTCATAAAGATGAACTCCTCCACCTTTATGATTGTTACCTTTTGAACCAGCAGCAGGATCAGAATGTCCTCCTGTGATTTTTCCGTATTGCGCAGTTGAATCACTTAAACTTTTACCGTTCGCATCAACTATTTCACCATTTTCATCTTCTTTTAACGTACTATCAAAAATTTCTAAACGAGCTCTTTTACCAACTGAAATAACTGATGGTATAGCTACTTTATTTAATGTTCCTTGTAAAGTATTACCTTTTACTTCCGCAACTGTCGCTAAAGCAGTATTTTCAGGAAGAGCTCTATCTAAAGTATGTCCATTTAAATCTAAAATAATAGAAACTCCATTAGGAATAGCTAAACTACCATATAAAAAGGGACTAGCTATATCTAAAACTGTACCATCACTACCTAAATTTGATTCTTTACTATAATTATCAGAATCAGATCCTTCAAATGATGTTAATAAACGATCATTAGGTACTGCTGTCCAATCTTTTTCTAATTTTATTAAAACATATTTTGGTTCTGCATCTGTAAATAAACCTTTATCATAAGTTAAAGTGGCATGGTCTTTAGCGTATTCTATAGCTTCTTTCCATTCTGCAGCCATATCAGAATCTTCATTTTTACCAATACTAAATTCTGCAGCTTTAGTCATTTTTTTAGTTGTAATTTGATCAAGGTTAGCATTTTCTACAATCCAATAAGTTGAATTAGATTGTGATTTCGGAAATTGAAACATTTGACCAACCATAGAGTTAAGTCCTTTATATCCACCTTCCCAAGCTGCAGTTTTTTTAACATCACTAAAACTGCTTATTGTTTCCTTAACTTTTGGAACAATAAACAAGGCACTAACTAATACTAACATTAGCACTACTACCGCAACTTGGTTTTTCTTCTTCATATGAATCATCCCATACTAAACTTAAAGTCTAACTTCCCTATTTTATCTTCTTTAATTATATAATGTACCCCCCCCGCAGTCAATAGAGATATTCACAAGTTTACAAAAAAGTTAACTAATTGAAAACAAAAAAAGACTTATTTGAGTCTTCTATACAAGTGTTCCATGGTTGGAACATATTTCAAAATAGTTTTATTATATTATCTGATAACCACTTTAATAAATCTTTACCCTTAATTTCATATCTATTATTCTTAGTGTGATAAAATCCTATATTAGAAAATACTTCTAATGAGTGCTTATTGTTAGAATTAATATGACCATACACTATACTATCTTTATTAACGTTTGCAGAAATCACAAATCTTCTCAACAATTCTTTAAAAGTTTTATGATCTCCCTGATGTTCTTTATCTATTTCTATCTCACATATACAGACAATATTATGTTCCTTTATATATTGAATATAGGCATACACTTTTTCATCTTCTAAAATACAACTTTTTAATTCTTTGTTTTTAAGTAAATTATTTTTCCATTCATTATATACTTCATTTGCTTTTTCATCTATAGGAGATAATCCAGTCATATTGTAATAAACTATATTAAACATTCCTTGTAATATTTGTTCATTTAGGTTTTTATAGTTATAAATTTCAAAATCACTAAAATTCTTTTTTTCACTTATCATATTCCATTTTCCTAACTTTTATTTACCTATAAAATTATTATTTTGAATATTTTCTAACACAAACAATTACTACAATATTATGTTATAACAAAAAATGGTGCCAACTAAAGGACTTGAACCTTCAACCTACGCGTTACGAGGGCGTTGCTCTACCGATTGAGCTAAGCTGGCAGAAAAGAAGTTTTGCAACTTCTATTTTTTTCTTCTATTTCTTCTTTTTGGCTCTGATTCTCTTTTTAAAACTTTTTCTTTACATTTAGTATTTTCTTGTTGTTTATCTTTGATTTCAAATTCTACTGTTTTATGTTGTTTATTTGCTCTTTTAACAGCTACTGTAACTTTATCACCAATGTAATAGTTGTCTCCTGTTTGAGATTTAACATATTTTAATTTTGACTGATATTTAGGATTACCAGGTAATTCCCTAATTGGTACTTTTCCTTCTACTAGATTATCTAATTGTACATATATACTGTTATTATCAATATCAATAATTAATCCCGAATATTCTTGTCCTATTTCTTCACTTAATTTTTCAGCTATTTTCATCTTGTTAACTTCTCTTTCACAGTTATTAGCTTGTACTTCAGTTTTAGATAAATGGCTTGTCAATGAGGTAATTTCTTTACTCCAATCTTTTTGAACTAAAACTAAGTTTTCATCTTTATAGTTTAACATATTTGCTGAGACATTTAAATTAGTAACATTCTTTTTCTTTAAAGCTGGTATTCTACTTTCAATTTTATCAGCTATTTGTTGAGAATTGATTCTATCTAGCACTATCTCTTTTAAAGCAAATTGTCCAACAAAATCAGGTCCTCTTCTCATTGGGGAAGTATTAGGGCAATGTCCTTTACTAGCTAGTCCACTATGACCAATATTATGTACTCCATAATCAGCTTTCTTTAAACATCTAATAAATCTAGTTACTAATACTTGAGACATATCATCTTCTTGACTAATATATTTAGCTAGTTTTTGAATACTTAAAGGATTACTAACTTTTACTTTGTCAGGATAATCTATACCTAATAGTTTTAATAAATCTAAGTATTTATTCATTTTAAATTGAAATGGAATATCATGATTTCTATAAACACAAGGTACGTTATTTTTTTGACAAAAACTAGCATAGGCTTCTGCTGAAGCAACCATAAATGATTCAATAATTTTATCAGAAGTAGTAGTTCCTCTCTTGCCTATTTTTTCTACTTTTCCTTCATCATCTAGGCTGATTTTTATTTCTTCTGTTTCAAACATTAAAGCTCCTCTAGCTATTCTTTTAGCTCTAAGTTTATCAGAAAATTCTTTCATCTTCATAAGTGTTTCTTTATGTTTTTCATATCCTTCATGAACAATTCCTTTTTCTAATAAATCATTTACTTTTTTATAAGTCATTTGAATATCAGATTTAATAACACTTTCAAAGATATCATAATCTAGTAAATTAGCATTTTTATCAAAAGTCATTACATAAGAAACAGCTAAACGTTCTACTTGAGGATTTAATGAACAGATTCCATTTGATAATTTAGGATGTAACATAGGAAATACTCTACTACTAGTTGGATAACAACTAGTTCCTTTGTATAAAGCTTCTTTGTAAGTAGCACTTCCTCTTTCTATATAATAAGCAGGATAAGCTATATGTACACCTAATACCATATTTCCATTTTCATCTTCATATAAGGAGATAGCATCATCTATATCTTTAGTATCATCACCATCTATAGTGAATATTTCCCAATTAGTTAAATCAGCTTTTCCTTTTTTATCTTCTTCTGTTACTACTACTGGTACTTTTTCTACTTCACTTAGAGTTTCAGGAGAAAATCCTTTATAGATACCTAGTTTATAGGCTTCTGTTTCAATATCAACTTCTGGCTCACCTTTGAAGCCTATTCTATCTTGCACAGTGGCATTATAAATTCCCGTTTGGAGAGATTCTTCATCTTGATTAGCACGAACAAATAATTTTTCCCCAGGTGTATAATCAGATCCTGGTAAGACAAACTTTAAACTACGTAAATCTCTATCATCAGCTCTTAAATAATACTGGCCATCTTTTTGATAAACTTGTCCCATGACAAAATTTATATCTCTATCTATTATTTTTTCAACTGTTACTTCATTAAGTCTTTTTTGTTTTTTCTTTCTTTTACTAGGTTTTTTTCTATTTTGTAAATAAGGAATATTAATTAAAACTTCATCACCGTCAATAGCACCATTTTTATCCTTATCTTCTACAGTAAATTCTTGTTCTCCAACCAAAACTATATTTCTATCTTTTTGAGTTTGAAAAATTCCTTTACGCATTGATGTTTTTCGCATTAACATAAAATTACCATCTTGTTCATTCATATCATAATTTTCTAATGCTTCACTAATATACTCTTCTACCTCTTTTTTATCCTCTTCTGTTACAGCGCCTACTTTAAAACAAATATCTTCAAAAGATAAATAATCACTTGCTTTATTTAGGACTTTTTCTAATCTTTCCTTCATTTTTCTCTCCTTTACTTTATTGTACAATATAAATATTTATTTGACCATAAAAAAAAGAAAAGTTATTGAATTTATAACTTTTCTGTATATTCTTTGATAACTTCTACTGAATTTTTATATAATTCTTCTTCCTCTACTGATAAATCTAAATGTTTTACTTCTTTTAAACCATTCTCATTGATTTCTGCTACATTACCAATAAAGACATCATTTTTTTCATCATAACAAGATAGAGGCATTACCATATTTATATTATTTAAAATACATTTAGTAATTTTACATAAACAAGTTGATACTCCATAGAAAGTAGCTTGTTTATGATTAATTATTTCTCTACTGACATTATGAACTTCATCTAAAATCTCACTAAAATCTTCTTTAGTAAAAACTTTGTTAGCTTCTTCATTATTAATATAAACATGACTCCAAGGTATAAAAGCACTACTGCCATGTTCTCCTAAAACATAACCTTCTATTTCACCTGGAACTTTTTTAGATATGATATTCATTAATCTAGAAGTATCTAAACTAATACCACTACCTAAAATTTTCTGAGGATCATAATTTAAATATTTCTTTATAGCATAACACATTACATCATTAGGATTACTAGCAATTAAATAAATACCTTTAAAATTATATTTTTTAATATTATCTGTAATATCTTTAAATATTTTTTTAGTATCTTCGATATCATCTAATCTAGAAGTATTTTTATTTTGGCTAATTCCAGCAGTAATACAGATAATATCGGCGTCCTCAACATCTTGATAATCTCCTATTTTTAGATTTATATTGTTTTCACTATAATATAAGCTATGAGATAAATCTAGATAATCACCTTTTAACTTATCTTGATTTTTATCTATTAAGACAATTTCATCAATATCCATCTTTGTACTAATTAAAGAATAAGCATAAGTTATCCCCACATTACCACAGCCAATTATAACAACTTTTTTCATATTATCACCTTTCCTGTATTATTATTTACTTTTTTACAAATTTCATACATAAGTATATTATTTGTAAAATTAAACAAAATGCAACTAGATAACCAGTAAAAGTTCCAAAATATGAGTTGTTAAAACAATATTTTAAATAATTAGCTATTCCTAGTAATTCATTTTCTAAACCAAATGAAGTGGAAACTAACTCTCTATAAGCAACTCCTGTAAATAAATTATGAATAATACTATAGATAACTACTATATAAGGAATAAAAGAAAGAATGACTATAACTTTAAAAATCTTTTTGAACATTAGTCTTTTTTCTTTAAACGATTAAATCTTTCTAAAAGATTTTGTCTTCTTTGTCTTTCTTCTTCTATATCTAGTTGGTATTTATTATCTTTAAGAGTTAAAATACTTCCTTCTTTAATATTATGGGGTAAATTATCTATATTTATTTCTTTTATTTCAGATGTTTCTAAATTTTGTAAGACTGCGATATTATTTTCTATTCTATCAATTGCATATTTCATTTTATCTACCATCCAAATCTATATTATTAGTTGTAAACTTTATATTGTTACCATCACTAGTAGCAATAATCGTTCCATCTTGATCTGTTCTATATAACTTAATATTTCTTTCTTTTAATTTAGTTAAGGTTATTTCTTTAGGATGATCATAACTATTTGGAGTTCCTACAGATATAATAGCGTAAGTTGGATTTACTTTATCTAAAAACTCTTCTGTGGAACTATATTGTGAACCATGATGCCCTACTTTTAAGACATCACTTTTTAAATCTTTATTTAATATTTTCTTTTCTGTACTATCGGTAGCATCTCCCATAAATAAAAATTTATTGTTACCATAAGTTAATTTTAAAACTATTGAAGTATTATTTAAATCACTAGTATTAGTTCCTGAATATAAGAATTTTATTTTAGCATTAGTTAAAGTTAGTTCTTCATCTTCTTTAGGAATACTAATTTCTATAGATTTTTCTTCTAAACTATCTAAAACTTCTTCAAATGTTTTGGTTGTAGTTACGGCATCAGGCATATAGAATCTTTCTATTTCAAAATTTCTAATAATATCATCCATTCCGCCGATATGATCTTCATGAGCATGAGTTCCAATAACATAGTCTATTTTAGAAATACCTAATTCTTTTAAATAATCAACAATATTTTGTCCATCTTCATTGTTTCCAGCATCTATTAACATACTTTTATTTTGATCTTTAATAAAAATAGAATCGGCTTGTCCAACATTCAGATAATATACTTGTAACTCTTCACCATCAATTTTAATCACAGGTTCTGTATTAGTATCTGGCATTGCGGATGACTTATCTACATAGTTAAAAACATAAGCTATTCCTATAATTATTAAAGCACATAAAGTAGTAAATAATTTTCTTTTTTGGCTTTTTGTCATATACTCCCTCCTATTATCATTATAATATAAATTGTGGTGGAGAGCTATATTAAATTTTATTATCTTAGGGGTTTTTCTTTTCATTTATAAAAGATTTTGTTATAATGTATACGGAAAAAGGAATGGTGATTTATTTAGATGTATGATGTAATTATAATAGGTGCTGGTCCAGCAGGTTTATTCACAGCTTATGAATTATCTGAGAAAAATAAAAATTTAAAAATATTATTATTAGATAAAGGAAAAGTTGCGAATAGAAGATTTTGTCCTATGAATAAAAGTAAAGATGGAAAGTGTGTAAACTGTAAGCCTTGCGCTATACTTTCTGGATTTGGAGGAGCAGGTACTTTCTCTGATGGTAAACTTAATTTTATACCTAAACTTGGTAAATCAGATTTATTCAAATATATGGATAGAAGTGAAGCATTTAAAATTATAGATGATACAGAAGAAATTTTTAATAAATTTAATATGAATTCTGATGTTTATCCTACTAATATGGATGAAGCTAAAGAATTAGAAGGTAAGATTGCGAGAATCGGAGCAAGTTTACTTGTAATTAAACAAAAACATCTTGGTAGTGATATGTTACCAAAATATATTCAAGATTTTACTGATTATTTAAAAAATAATAATGTAGAAATAATGGATAATGCTGATGTTACTGATATTTGTGAAGAAAATGATGAATATACAGTAGAGTATAAAACTGGAAATGACACTAAAACATTAAAAGGAAAATGTGTTGTAGTGGCACCAGGTAGAACGGGGGCTAAATGGGTTCAAGAACTTGCTGAAAAATATAATATTGATTATACTTCTCAAAGTATTGAAATTGGAGTTAGAGTAGAAGTTAGAAAAGAAATTCTAGATCCTATTACTAATGTGATATATGATCCAACTATATTTATAAAGACTGATACCTATAATAATCAAATAAGAACTTTCTGTACTAATCCTGGAGGTTTTGTTGCGAAAGAAAATTATAATGGTTATATTTGTGTTAATGGTCATGCTTTAAAGGAAATAAAATCTAATAATTCAAACTTTGCTTTTATTTCTAAAGTAACTTTAACAGAGCCTGTTACTAATACTCGTGAATATGGAGAAAGTATTGCGAAGATTGCTAATACATTAGGTGATGGTAAACCTATAGTTCAGTCTCTTAGAGATTTAAAACTAGGAAGAAGAAGTACAATGGAACGTATTAAAAAAGGGTTTGTAGAGCCTACTTTAAAAGATGTAGTAGCGGGTGATTTAGCTTTAGTATTACCTCATAGAATTATAATAAATATATTAGAGGGTCTTGAGACTTTAGATAAGATTATACCTGGGGTTAATAATGGAGAAACACTTCTTTATGGACCAGAAATAAAATTCTTCAGTAATGAAATTGAAACTGATAATAATATGAAATTAAAAGATAAAAATATTTACTTTATTGGTGATGGAGCTGGAAAAGCAGGAAATATTGTTACAGCAGCTGCGACTGGTTTAATTGCGGCTAGAGATATATTAAAGAATAAGGAGATGTAATTATGAAAGAATTATTATTAAAGCAATGTCCTAGTTGTAAATCTTTAGTTAAAGTTATTAAAGATTGTCATTGTAAAGATTGTGGTATTGTATGTTGTGGAAAATCAATGGAAACAGTTAAGGCTAATTCTGTTGATGCTGCTTTTGAAAAGCATATTCCAAATTATGAAGTAAAGAATGGTAAACTTGAAGTTTCTGTTAATCATGTTATGGAAGATGAACATTATATTGAATGGATTGGTTTAGTAACTGATAACAGTGAAGAATATTTCTATTTAGAACCTGGAAAAGATGCGGTAGTTACTTTTGATAATAAAAAAGGAACTTTATATGCTTACTGTAATAAGCATGGACTTTGGAAAAACGAAATTAAATAGCTTAGATTATCTAAGCTTTTTTTACTTTTAGGAGGTTGTATTGATGTTTGATAAATTAAAAGAAGAATGTGGAGTATTTGGAATATTTAAGTTTAAAGATTTTAAGAGAAATTACTAAGAATTGTTATGTTGACAATTTATGTAATGGATGTTTTACTAGTAAATATCCAATTGAGGTACCTGAAAATATAGATAAAGATCGTTTTGAATCTAGTAAAATTAATTTTTATAAAAAGAGGTGATAACATGTATGGAGCAATTATTGGTGATATCGCAGGTTCAATTTATGAATTTTCACAATTAAAAGGTATTAAAAATATAGAATGTGAAACTTTAATACCTGAAAATGGCTTTTTTAGTGATGATTCTATTTTAACTGTGGCAATATTGGATGCTATTTTACAAAAAAAGGATTATGAGGAAAGTTTAAAAAAATATGGAAAAGATTTTATAGATTATAAACCTGATTTTTCACCATATTTTAAGACTTCTTTTTCACCAGGATTTATTAAATGGGTAAATGGTAATTATCAAGGAACAAGTACTGGTAATGGGGCTATGATGAGAATTTCACCAGTAGGATATTTATTTGATACTGAAGAAGATGTAGTTAAAAATGCTTATCTAGCGACTAGTCCTTCTCATAATTCTAAAGAAGCTATAGATAGTGCTACTATTATTGCTATGATTATTTTTCTTTCTAGAAAAGGTTACTCTAAAGAAGAAATTATTAAAAAATTAAATATAGATTTAAAATATAAAGACTTTACTAAATTTAATACTACTTGTCAGGAAACTCTTGATAATTGTCTATATGCTTTCTTTACTTCTAATAGTTTTGATGAAAGTATTAAAAAAGTTATTTCTTATGGAGGAGATACAGATACTAATGCTTGTATTGTTGGATCTATGTCAGAAGCTATGTATGGACTAGATGAAAATCTTATTCAGGAAGTAAATAAAAAAATTCCACAATCATTTGTGAAAACATTAAAAAAGGGTTATCAAAATATTAGGAGATAATTATAGTTATCTTCTTTTATTTATGATAAAATAGTTAAGAAAGTGAGGTATATATGATTACAAAAGATAAAATTAAAGAGTCTATTGAATATGTAGTAAATAACTCAAAATATGTAAAAATTAATAGAGATAATATAAAGGAAGCTACAAAATTACTTAAAGAAAGTAAAAAAGATCCTTGGTTAAATAGTGATATTTTAGATTTAGAAAAATATTCAGAGAGAGATATTTTATTATATTTAATACTTTGTGAATCATTAAACTTCTGTTATTGGGATAGTGATATTAAATGGAAGATTGAATATAAAGATAATTGGTACTCTGGTTCTTTTGGTTTATTCTATGGTATAGCTAAAGCTATTAATAATGGTTATGATTTATTAAATATAGATTATTTAGATAAGTTAACGATTGAAGAATTTGATGAAATTTTAAAAGGTACTACTTCTATTCCCCTTTTAGAAGAAAGATTTAAGGTTTTAAAACAATTAGTAAAGGAATTAAAACCTATTGATAATATTGTAGAAAAAATGAAAGCTAAAGATGATGTTGAACTTTTAAATAATATTGTAAATACTTTTAGTAATTTTAGAGATATTAGTTCTTATAAGGGACATGAAATATATTTCTTTAAACGTGCTATTTTGTTAGTAGGAGATATTATTGCGAATATTAAAACTATTGGTGATGTAGTTAAAAATGATGATAATATGACAGGTTGTGCTGATTATAAGATTCCACAAGTATTGAGACATCTTCATATTTTAGAATATAATGAGGAACTAGCTAATTTAGTGGATTC
This sequence comes from uncultured Bacilli bacterium, assembly GCA_947629395.1. Next base: position 24,501 of record CANRDQ010000008.1, on the reverse strand, counting down.
TAAACAACAAATAGAACATGATAGTGAAATGGAAATTGAAATAAGAGCTAATATGTTATATGTAGTGGAATTAATTAAAGAAGAATTAAATAATAATTTAAATATGAATTCTGTACAAATTGATAATGCTTTATGGTTATTAAGTAAAAACAAAGAATTTAAAGATAAACCTCATCATTTAACTAAAACTATATATTATTAAAAAACTTCATAGAAAACCTATGAAGTTTTATTTTATTAGTATATTTTTTCTAGTTTTGTCGAATCCATTGTTAAAAGAAATAATTATGTTATAGTGATAATGGAGGAACTTATGATAACAGAAATGATATATACTAAAAATACATTATTTGTTGATTTGAAAGGTGTAATTAATAGTTATGAAATAAATGATTTAAAGAATAAAATTACACCAGTAATATTAGATTATGAAATTAATAAAGTAGTAATTGATATAACTAATACTAAAAAATTAAATAGAAATATCTTTTATAATTTTGTAGATAGTTATAGTTCAAAGTATAATATTTCTTTATTAGTTAAAGACAATTAACTAATTATATCTGAATAATAATTTTTTACAAAGGCATTATATGCTTTTTTATTTTGTTCTAAATCAAATTTTTTAAATTTAAAGTTTTTATGTTTACTTTGAATTAACTTTTTGACTATATATTTTAATAATTCAGGGTTTCTAACTAAAACAGGTCCGATTAAATAAGTACCATAGAAATTATTATAAGAGATACCTTCTGTTTTAGAATTAGGATAACTACCTATTCCTTTTATAACTTCAAACATTGGATAAGGATTTTCTTTAATAACTGTACTTTGATTTTGAAAACCTATTATAGGTTTATTAATAAATTTACATTTAACAATACTTTCATCAATCATACGAAAACTTTCTTCTTTACTATCAAAATCAAAAACTCCTAATGTCTTAGTCTTAGTTCCATCTTGATTTAAAATATACTTTCCAAATAAGTTAATTGCATTACCAGTTATAAAGTAAAATTTTCCTTTTTCTATTTCTTTTTTTATTGTATCTTTATATTTATTTAAATGTGGTATAACTAATTGTTGATTATGTTCAGTTCCTGCCCCTATATAAACAAAATCATATTTTTCTAAATCTAATTTATCAGAGATAGTTAAAAAATGAACACATACTTTTAAACCTTGATTTTCTAATTCTTGTTTTAAGGCTTTAACGTTTCCACTTTCACCATATAAGTTTAATAAATTATAGTATAAATGCGCTATATGAATCACTTTTCATCATCTCCATTAATTAGCTTTTTAAATGGTAATACATAATCAAAGTTTAATATAGCATATATATCACCTTTTGTCTTTGTTTTAATATAAGGCATAGCCTCTTCTAAATTATCAAATACGACGATTTTACTCTGACTGATATCAGCATATTTTATTCTGGTCGCAATATCATATTTTTGGACACCTACACAAACTACTTTATCAATATCATGTTTGGCTAAAATTTCAAAATCTATATCATATAGCCAAGATAAATCATTAAATTGATAACGTCTACTTATTTCTTTCCAACCAATAACAATAGTCTTCTTACCTTTATCTCTATCTATAAATAATAATGATTGATTAAAGGTACTACTATTTTCATTTTTATTATTTAAAATAGTTACATTTCTACCATCAAGGGTACAATTATCATTTCCTTTTAATTGGAAGTTATTTATAGATTTTATAACTATATCTTGTTTTAAACCAATACTTAAAGAAATTGTATAAGCCGCCAAAATATTATATATATTGTATAAAATAGTATTGTTAATATTAAGTAAAACTTCATTATTGATAGTCATTGTCTTCTTTTTATAATCTATTTTAGTACAAACAAAATCTGCGGTAGGTTTTTTAAATTTACATTTTGGACAATGATAATCTCCAATTTCTTCAAAGTTATAATAATCATATTCTAATTTTGAATTACAAAGTGGACAATATACAAAGTTTAAGCTTTTAAATTTATCATCTTTATATGAAAACTTATTTTTACTAATACTGTAATAAGTAACTTTATATTCCCCATCTAAAACAAATTTTTGAAGCATTGGATCATCAGCATTTAAAATTAAATGTATATCAGGATTTAAAGCTTTTTTGATTTCATTATAAACAAAATCGAAATGTCCTTGTCTTGGAGGTTGATCTCTAGTTATATTATTGATAACAATATGAGAAGGTTTTAAAGATGGAAAAATATATTTAGCATATCTTTCATCTACTTCCGCAACTACGATATCAGCCTTTATATTACCTCTAAAATCACAATTTTGAAGTAACATTGAGACAATTCCTGGAGTTAAATTTGAACCTTTAACATTATGCGCTACTTTCATACCAGAGTCTCTAGCAAATTGAGCTACAGCTCCAGTAATACTCCCCTTTCCAGATGAACCTGTTACAGCAATAACTTTATCTGGATATTTAAATTGGGAAAGAATTTTTGGATTTAATTTTAAAGCAATATCCCCTGGTAGAGAAGATCCTCTTCCTATCATTTTTAATAACTTTTGTATTATCTTACAAACAAAAATAATTATTGTATTCATCACTACACCTCATTACTAAAATTATATCACTTTTTTATGAATATAAAAATACAAATATTTATTGCTTTTATCATTTCTTGTATTATAATTTAATTAGAAAGGAGTATATGGGTAATGATATTATTAATCTTATTAATAATTTTAGTGCTTTGTTCTATTAAACAAATTAATGAATATGAAAGAGGAATACTTTTTACTTGTGGTAAGTTTTCTAAAGTATTAGAACCTGGTTGGTGTTTAGTATTTCCTATTTTTCAATTTTATAAGAAAGTAGATATTAGAACTAAAGCAGTTGATGTTCCTGAACAAGAAGCTATTACTAAAGATAATGTTTCAATTAAAATAAACGCAGTTATTTATTATAAGATATTTGATGCAGGTAAGGCTGTTTGTGAAGTTGAAGATTTTTATTATGCTGTTGGACAACTTGCACAAACAACTATGCGTAATATAGTTGGATCTGTTACTTTAGATGAACTATTATCAGAACGTGAAAAAATTTCTTCTGATATTTGTAATGTTATTGATAAGGCTACTGATCCTTGGGGAATTAAAGTAGAAAATGTAGAATTAAAAGATGTTGCTTTACCAGAAGAAATGAAACGTGTAATAGCTAAAGTTGCTGAAGCTGAACGTGAGAAAACTGCAGTTATCACTAAAAGTCAAGGAGAAATTGAAGCTGCTGAAAACTTAAAAGCTGCTGCTGAATTAATGGGTAATGCTCCTGGGGCTTTACATTTAAGAACTTTAGCAACCCTAAATGATTTAAGTTCAGATCAATCAAATACCATTATTTTTGCTGTACCAATTGAAGTATTAAAAGCTTTAGAAGGTCTTGGCAATAACAAAAAGAAATAGAAGTATTAGAAAGCTAATACTTTTTTTCAGCAGTTTTTTTTCTTTTATGTATGTTATAATTATAAAGATAAACAAAACTAAGTATACTATTTGATAAAAAACAGTTCTATGATATGATTGATATTGAAAAGAGGTAAAGAATATGAAAGAAAAACTAAGTAATTTGTACAACAAAAATCTAACTAATAAAATTTTATTTGGTGCTGAAATACTATTATCTTTTATTATTTTAGGATGTGTATATAAAGTGGCTTTAGCAGGAGGACTAATATATAAGGTTATATGCATACCTTCAATTGTAATATTATTAATTTCCATGATATTACTACTTAAAAAATATTATAAAAAAATAGAATATATTTTTCTTATTTTAGTAATACCTATAGGACTTAGTTATACTTTTTTAATGCTTCCAGGTAGAGTACCAGATGAAGGAAGTCATATTGGAAAAGCTTATACTGTAATGAAGGGGGATTTATTCCCTAAGGCTGATAAAAAAGATATACCTATAATGAATATTGTAAAACAATATTCTATAAAAGATGTATCTTCACTTAATTCTTATAAAGCTTTATCTAACTGTATTCATAAAAAAGTAAATTACAATAAAGAGTATCGAGCACCTTATGATACTTTTGCAGGTTACTTTTTTGGAAACTATATAATCCCTTCTTTAGGATTATTGGTAGGTAGAATATTCAATATAAATATTTTTATATCAATATTTATTGGTCGTTTATTTAATTTAATATTCTTTATAATTACAGGCTTTTTATGTTTAAAACATATTCCTTTTGGAAAATTATTACTATTTACGTATTTACTTACACCTATGATTTTACAAGAGGCAGCATCATTTGCGAGTGATGCTTGTATAAACTGTATATCAATAATATTTATAACTTATATATTGTATTTAAAATTTAATGATAAGATTAAAAATTTATCTATTAAAAACGTCGCTATTTTGGGATTCCTGAGTATAATGTTAGGAGCCGGTAAAATAGTATATTTTCCATTAATACTTCTTTTACTGTTACTTATGGATAAAATTAAAAATAGTGATAAAAAGAGTAAATATCTACTAGGTATTTTGATGGTTTTAACTATTATTTCGACGGTGTTCTTCTATTTTCAAAGTAATAAGTATAATGTCTTTATTGAATGGAGAACATCTGTAAATGTTAATCCTGGAAAACAAATGAAATCAGTTATTACTAAGCCTTTGAAATATATGAATACTACTGTTAATACTTTAAAAAAATATAATGGTTTCTATATTGAATCCTTTATCGGTGAATATTTAGGATTATTAGATATTCCTAGCTATTATATAACAACATTAGTAATGGTTATTCTTTTGTTGATTGCACCTTTTATAGAGAAAACAAAATATACTTTTAGTAAAAAAGAAAAAATCTTTATTAATATTTTAGTATTTATTACCTTTAACTGTGTTTTAGGAGCTTTATACTTAACTTGGACTGGTTATGGAAACCATATTATTGAAGGTGTACAAGGAAGATATTTTATACCAATAGTTATACTTACTCTGTTAACTCTTTTCCAAAAGAAAAAATATATTGAGTTTAAAAATCCTAAATTATATTACATATTAATTTTATTGGCTATTCATTGGGGTTCCCTTTCGGCTGTGTTTGGAGCCTTTAAATAAGTAAAATACTGTTTGAAGTATAATCTTTAAACAGTATTTTTATCTATTAGAAAATGTAGTCTTAATCAAAAGACATATTATTTATTTTATGATATAATTAGTGTGTATTTTAAGGAGAATTTTATGATGAGAAAAACTTTTATAAATAAAAATAAATTATTATTTTTGGTGGAGACTTTACTTTCTTTTATATGTTTAGCTTTTCTTTATAAACAAGCAGTTTCAGATAATAATATTTACTATTACTTATTTTACATTACAATAGGTTTATTATTAATTACCATGACTTTTTTATTAAAGAATTATTGGAAGAAAATTGAATATATATTTTTAATATTAGTTATTCCTTTAGGTCTTGGTTATAATTTTTTAATGCTTCCAGGATATGTTCCAGATGAACAAAGTCATATTGTAAAGGCTTATACTGTAATGAAGGGAGATTTATTCCCTAAAGCAGGTAAAAAGAATATACCTATTAATAATATGGTAAAACAATATTCTAAGAAAAATGTATCATCTATAACTTCATATAAGTCTTTATCCAACTGTATTCATCAAAAAGTAAATTATAATAAAGAATATAGAACACCTTATAATCGTTTTTCTGGTTATTTTTTTGGAAACTATATAATTCCTGCTTTAGGATTGTTAGTGGGTACAATATTCAATATAAATATTTTTATAGCAGTGTTTATTGGTCGTTTATTTAATTTAATATTCTTTATAATTACAGGTTTTTATTGTTTAAAACATATCCCTTTTGGAAAATTGTTGTTATTCGCATATTTACTTACACCTATGATTTTACAGGAAGCGGCTTCATTTGCGAGTGATGCTTGTATCAACTGCATATCAATAATATTTATAACTTATATATTGTGTTTGAAATTTAATGATAAGATTAAACAACTGTCTATTAAGGATGTATCTATTTTAGGCTTTTTATGTATTATGTTAGGCTCTAGTAAAACAGTGTATTTTCCATTAATATTACTTTTACTGTTACTTATGGACAAAATTAAAAATAGTCCTAAAAAGAGTAAATATATATTAGGTATCTTGTTAGTTATATCTATTATTTCAACGGGATTCTTCTACGTTCAAAGTAATAAGTATAATGTCTTTATTGAGTGGAGAACATTTAATAATGTCAATTCTAAAAAACAAATGAAATATGTAATACACAAACCACTAAATTATTTAAATACTACGTTTAAAACTTTACAAAAAGAACATGGCTTTTATATTTCAACTTTTGCGGGAGAATTTCTAGGACCATTAAATATTCATGGTTACTATATATCTACACTTGTTATAATACTGCTTTTATTATTTGCTCCTTTCTTTGAAAAAACAAAATATACTTTTAGTAAAAAAGAAAAGATATTTATTAATTTCTTAGTATTAATAATATTTAATTGTATACTAGGTGCTTTATATTTAACTTGGACTGGTTATGGAAAATCTATAATAGAGGGTGTACAAGGAAGATATTTTATTCCAATATTTATACTGACTCTGTTAACTCTTTTCCAAAAGAAAAAATATATTGAGTTTAAGAATCCAAAATTGTATTATATATTACTTTTATTAGTTGTTAACTTTGTTTCACTTACTACTGTATTTGGAGCATTTAGATAAAATAAAAATACTGCTTGAAGATTATATTCAAACAGTATTTTTTAATTAACTTGTAGATATTCTTTTATTTTTTTATACTTTTTACCTCTACCAAATTTAGGTAAAATAACATAATCTATTTGACAACGTCTAGAACATTCTCCATCCTTAGAATCACGATCGCCTACAAATAAAATATCTTTTTTATTTAATTTATTTTCTTTTATTAAATATTCTAATCCTTTAGATTCTGGTTTTAAACACATAATATTAGGATTAGTAGAATCATAAGCTTTATCATATTTGGTATGTAAAGCTTTTAATTTGTCTTTAGTCGGATAATCAGAATAAATAAATACTTTACCAATAAAGTTATTTATAATTTCATCTAATTTTTTATCTTTAAAGATTGGTAAAATATCTAATGGTTTTTCAAACATCCACTTTTGAATTAACTCCTCTACTTGTTTTGGAGTTTTATGATATTTTTGACCAATAATTTTATATTGTTTTTCAACTATACCTTTAATATTTTTTTCTCTTATTTTACGATAATCCATAATCATAAGAAGTTCTTTAAACTTCCAAAAATGAAATAGATAATAAATTGCAAGGCGACATCCCATAAAAAGTTGAACCCCATATTGATGATATAGGGTTCCATCTAAGTCTAAAATTAATACTTTTTTATTATTCATAACTATATCCTAATTAATGTTTGGTCTAATAGTTGTTTTAAAAATGGAATATCTATAAATAATAATACTACAAATAGAATAACAAATCCTACTAAGAAAAGTAATAAACTTTTTTCTTTATATAATTTTTCTGGCTTTTGAACAGCTGAATCAGGTTTAAAAGCAATATATAGATAATAACAGAATAATAAACATAAAAATGGAATACATAATACTAATTCTATTTTATATTTAATAAGGAATGTTCCGCATAAGAATACAGAAATTAAAGCATAAAATACTGAAGATACTAATAATGTATGTTCTGTGTATTTCGCAAAAGATTTTCTATATAATGCTGCTGTTTTAGGATCGTTAATCATACGATATTCAGCATATCTTTTTACAGCCATTAAGAATGCTCCAAACATCCAGTAACTAATTACAATACTAACTGGTGGTAAATAAGCATCAGTAATAATAAACCAACCTAATAATAATCTTAAGGCATTATTAACTGATTCAGATAATACATCTAAAAATGGAATATCTTTAGTTCTGATTGGTTTTACATTGTATAAAACTCCCATAATTAATAAAACTAAAGCTGTTATAAAGAATGGGATAGATACAAAATAAGAACATATTAATCCTAAAATAGCTAATACAAAATATTCTGTATAAACAATAGATGTTTTCATATTTTGAGTAACCATAGGACGATTCTTCTTAGTTGGATGATATTTATCAAACTCTGCATCTAAGAATTCATTAATAACATAATTTGCGGATGCAATAAAACAAGTTCCTATAAAGCCTAATATAATATTAATTATGAAATTTATGTCATAATTAATATTTTTAATTAAAAATATTCCGATTATAATACCAGGTATTATGAATAACTGTTTAATCCAATGATCTGGTCTTGCAATTTTAACATATGGATTTTTCATCATTTTTTACTCCTCCTTGATAATACAAATCCTCTGTATACTGACTATCTCAGTATCTAGTAAAAGTATATCATAGATTAGCTATTTATAAAAGTAATTTTTTGGACCTACTTTTCAAAAAAAGATTGTAATCTGTTTAGCGATTACAATCCTTAATTTTTTTATTTATCTAATTTTTTTACTTCTCTAATCATAACAAATATAATTAAAGCAAGTCCAAATACTAATAAGTATAGCCAGAAAGGAATCATGGTCCATAATTCTCTTAATTGATAAATTATATTTAATACGGTAATAAATATACCTATACTAAATAATGATTTAAATTGCTTATTTAAGAAACCAAACATGGTAAGTAATATACCAAATATTCCTACATATAAAGCTATTACTAAACTATTTGTAAATAAGATTGGTATTATGAAAATGATGATACCAAAAGCTGTGATTATATTTTTAGCAGTTGTATTTTTGATAAAAATACTTACAAATAAGTATAAAAGATATAATTCAAAAATATTCTCAGTAATTAAATGCCATTCATAGTTGAAACCTTCATAAGAAATAATACGATACAACGGTAATACTGCCATAACACTATTAATAACTTTAGCATTTTTAACTCTATTATTGTATAGTGTGGCTAAAGCAAATAATAGTATAACTATTACGTTATTAAACAATATAGAATATCCTATTAAATTTACTTCAGCTATAGTAAAGTAAATATTAAACATTAGGAAAGTAAATAATAATGGTTCATCAGCACTATCTTTAGGTGTATTCCAATAAGAATATCCTAATATGGCACATATTATTAAGGCAATTATTTTATCTAATAAAACAAAGTTAGCAATAAACTCATATGCAGTTATTATTAATAAAGCATAATAATATTTATCTTTTACTGGCTTTTTAGTAGATATTTCATTAATTAAGATAAAGATTGCGGCTAAAACAGCAAAAGTGAAAAATACTGGAACATCAATAAGTAATTCTTTATCCATAACCATTTTTATACTTTTAACTACAAAAAATATTATTAATGGTTGTAAATAATTATCAAATTTATTTGTTTCATCCATACTATTAATTATATTCATAATTAAATATATAACAGATATTATTAAGGCTTCTATTGGTAAACTATATAATTTAATAAAGAAAATTGGTATAGCTATAATAGAATACATAATTTGATTATTTTTAATAAAATCTTCAGCAAATTGTTTATGTAGAGCTTTGAATGCTAGGTTTAAAATAGAAATTATTATAAATAATAATAACATTTTACCATTAGCAAGATTCCAAGTACAAGCACATATACATAAAAGAAGATTAATTAATAATGAACTAACAGCATTATTAGAAACATCTTTACTATCGATTGTTAAATATATATAATTAATCACATTTATAATAGTTGCTACTGTAAAGTAAAGTCCACAATTACTAGTAATATTAAATAAAAGAGGAACCCAAATTATATAACCTACTAGTTTAGCAAATTTTTGTAATGGACTATTTTTATCTTTCATACAAATATTTATAATAAATGTTATTAAAGATAAAGTAGCTAAAATAAGTAATCTATTTATATTCAAGAATAATAAAGCATTATATATACTTAAGTAAAAACTGGTATATCTAAAATACTTAATAAAGTTATTTGAAACTTTTCTTTCTACCATATATAGTGAAAGACCTATTAATAAATATGTAATAGCATAAACTAAGCTTCTACCTGCTCCTATATAACTAAACCAAGGAGAGATAATTCCAAAATAACAAATGGCTACCCATGCAAAATCTAAAAAACTAACTCCTAGGATCCAATAAGCATTGGTAGTATTTTTTAGTTTAAGTTTCTTTTCTGAAAAGACAGACAATCCAAAGAATAAAACACTTAAAAAGACAAGGAAAATGAATTTCATTATATCTGTTATATATGTCCAGTTAGTAGTAGCGAATAAAATACCAGATATTAAAACCATGGCTAAACCTAATTTAAGTAATATATCAATTCTTTTGACTTCTGGATCTACAGTCTCTTTTACTACTGGTTTTATTTTACCATTAGAGTTTTTTGAAGATGCTAATTCTTGAGCTGTTTCCTTTTTGGCACTATCAATCATTTTAAATTCACTAAAAGCAAGGAAAACTAATATAGCACTTATGCAATTAAATAATATTAAGACAACTCCTATAAAAAGAATCATTCCCTTACTTTTGATTAAATCTTCTTCCGTTTGTAATGACATTATTATAAGTATTAAACCTACAATAAAATATAATGCCGTTAGTGGAAATATAATAATTCCTGCTAGCATATTAATAATTCCTGCTATTAAAAGCAATCTTTTACTACTCATATAACACACTCCATCCCACTTTACTATATACCTACATTATAAATTAAATAACAAAAAAAGTCCATATATTAGACTTTTATTGTATTTTCCCATTATACATATCTTGGAATATGCCAGGTGTTTCTATTAAAGTTTTATATTTTCCACTTTGAATGATTTGACCTTTATCAAAAACTAAAATTGAATCACAATTTTCTAAAGTAGTTAATCTATGAGCAATAGAAATAATAGATACTTGATTTTCTTTTTGAAGTTTTTCTATTTCTTTTTGAATATATTTTTCGGAAGTATTATCCAAAGCACTAGTTGCTTCATCTAGAATTAAAATTTTAGGTTTTCTTAAAAATATTCTGGCAATGGCAATACGTTGTCTTTGCCCTCCAGATAAGTTACTACCACCTTCAGCTAAATAAGTATCATATCCATCGGGTAGACTTTCTATAAAGTTATCTATATAAGCTTTAGAAGCAGCTTCTTTTATTTCTTTATCACTAACTTTTTTATGTATACCATAACAAATATTTTCTCTAATAGTACCAGCAATTAGAAAAGGGTTTTGAGGTACTAAGGCCATAACATCGGCAATATCTTTACGAGATAAACTATCTAAATCTTTTCCAGCAACACTAATATTTCCTGTTGTTTTCTCTTCTAATTTAGTTAGTAGTTTTATAAAAGATGATTTACCACAACCACTTGGTCCAGCAATACCGATAAATTCACCTTTTTTAATATTTAAACTTAAATCTTTAATTATTTTCTTATCACTATTAGGATAAATAAAATCTACATTATTAACTTCTATGATATTATTAGAAATATTTTTTTCTTTTTTACTTTGTTTTTCTTGATATGAAAAGTCTTTTTCTAAATCGATTATTTTAAAATATTCTTTGGCTAAAATAGTAGATTCTGATAATTCATCAAATATTCTATGTAATTCTCTTAATGGTGTTGTTAACTGAGTAAAACATAAATAAGCAGTTAAAACTGTACCGACACTAATTACTCCTTCACCAGCTAAATAAGCAGATACTCCAATTACTAGAACTGTAAATAAAGCTTCATTAACGAATTTTAAACAATCATAAAAAGCCATAGCTTTATGATGTTTCATTTCTTTTTTTCTTAAATATTCTGATTTGTTTGTAAATCTATCTACTTCTGTTTCGGCATTATTAGTAACACGAATGACTTCTATACCATTGATTAATTCTACCATAGTACCATCCATAGATGCTTTTTCTTCCATTAATTCTACTCTAATACCTTTTTGAGTAGATATTTGTCTAAAGATTATAATTACTCCAATTGGTATTACTAATAACATTAACAAACATAAGAATAATGGTAATTTAGAAAAGATAACAATAATAGCCGCAATACCACTAAATATTGCTGGAGCAAAATCCATAAATAAAAGTTTTAATAATCTTATAGTACCATCTAAACTTCTATTTAATCGTCCATGAATATTACCAGTCATATTTTCTTTGAAGTAATTAAGTGGTGCATGAAGTAGTGAACTTATGGCATTAGATCTGGCATTTTTCTCACATCTAGTACAAGTATCTTCAACAATTACTCTACGTACAACTTTAATAATCTCATTACTAACTGTTACTACTAAAATAAATAGTAAAAATGGAATTATCTTAATAAACGATAATTGACTTTGATTTAAGACATCATCTGTTAATTTACCAATAGATAAAGGTAATAATTGACTTAAAACAGCAGATATAATCATAATAAATATAATTATAACAAAGTTAATCTTTTGTCTGGTATTTAACATTTGATACATTCTTTTAATTAAATTATCCTTCTTTTTCATTATAAACACCTAAAATCTATGTTTATAGACCCCTTTCCAAAAATATACACACATTATAACATATTTTACTAAAATTTAAAACTCCAAATTGATAGATGGGAAGAAACTCTAAAATAATTATACATATATTTACAAAAAATTAATTCAGCCTTATACTTATCATAGGTGATAATATGAAGTGTCCTAATTGTGGTAAACCTATGAATAAAAACTTTTGTATATATTGTGGATATTTAACTAATGGCAATTTTATCAGCAAGAAGATTCATCAAATTGGTGATGTGGAAAAAGTATTAGATAAAGATTTTGATAAAGTTATTAGAAATGAAAATAAATTTACAGTATTTATTTTAGGTCCATTATATTTATGTTACAGAGACTTTTTAGGGCTAGGGATTATTTTCTTTTTTATTGATATGTTTAGTTATTTAATTATTCCTCCTCTAATAGCGTTAATAGTTGCTTTTCTATTTAATATTTTGATAAGTGCAAACTTAACCATAGTGTTATACTTTATAGTTAATAGACTATTTTGGGTAACTTGTTCCAATATGATTTATCTAAAATTATTAAATATGAGAATTAATAGAATAAGAAAAAAATATAAAGATCAAGCAGATACTTATATTAGTAAAATTAAATATATAAATTTTTATAAATTTGGTATGGGAGTATTTTTATGTATTATCATTCCAATTATAATTTTATATTGTTATAGAATTATTAATGGTACTTTATAGACTTTTTTCACAATAAAACTAGTAAACTTTGAGCTTACTAGTTTTTATTTGATAGTACTTCTTGTTTGCTTTTGTTTTTACTAAATTCTTCGATTTCTCGTCTTTCATTATTTAGCATTCTTTCTAAAGCTGGAGATAAAGTTCCTTCACATAAATATTTTGTATAATGTTCTTCAACTATATCAACACCAAGAGGTACACTAGTGAATTGAGCTATACGGTTAATAACAAAATAAAGAACTTCTGTTTCTCTACTAGCTTCTAATAATAATTTTTCAACAGTTTCTTTATTTGCTCCTGCTTCTAAAGCTTCTAATATTTTTACAACATGTTTTAAGGCATGTCCATGTGTACCAAGATTCATTTGACCTATGACATATTCTTCCCAATCATCATATCTTTCAGGGAAAATTATTTGTTCACCTCTCATCATGAATTCAGTTAATAGCTTTTTATCTTCTTCAGACATACCATCTAAAACATCACCATATTTACTATATGGATTATCTTCAACAGGCTTTTCTTGAGGTTCTTCTTTTATTATTTTTTCCTCTTCATTGTCTTCAATTGGTTCTCCTCTACGACTTGCTTCAAGACGTTTCATGAATGTTTTATAATTGTAACCTGTGAATTTTAAATAAGCTTCGTCAAGAGTAATCCCTGGATATATTTTTTCTCCTTGAAAAACAATATAATGGTCCAAGCCGTATTTCTTTGCCAAATCTAGAGCTCTAACAGCATCATCTATTGTACAACCCCAATTAAATATTTCTTTCATATTCTCACTCACTTTTTATTACTTTGTCTTTTCTTACTCCTTTCCTTAATATTTTTAATATATGAAGTCTAAAAGACAAAAAAACAAGACTCCACATATTATGTGAAAGTCTTGTTCAATAGTTTTGATATCTTTTAGTCCGAATACTGCAAGTATTGACATGACGAACTAAAATCACGGTTGTGAGAACTACTCCCTTTCAACGAGATAATATATTATCATATTACACTGTTTTTGTCAAGATGTTAATAACAATGTATTATTGACTTTCTAAAATAAAATTTCCACAATTTCTGTGGAAATAATTTTTATAGTTATTAAAATTAGAACAGCTTTTTATAAATGTTTATTTTCTAGTTGATGAATTGCTTTTTCAATAGTTTGTATTACTGACCCAGTTACAGGTTTATGTCTAACATCAAAGTTGTTTTGTCCTTCTATATCAATTTTGTGTTCAATCATCATATCTACATTATCTTTTATTATTTGAGCATCATATCTATCTTTTGGTCTAGAGTTCTTCTTTGCATTATAAATACTTTCTAAACTCATCATTTTATAAGGTATACCATTATGTACTCTTACCTGATTTGAAAATGCCATTTCTGTATATTTATTAGAATAATGATGTTCATCAACAAGTAAGTTATCAATGTCATATTGATTTTCAAAATAATATTCTTTAGTAGTTATACTATTATCAGGTTGTCTTTCAAATAATAATAGGCCAATACTCATAGGAGTATTTTTATAGACAATTTTATATTCATGTCCATGTACTTCTTTATGTTCCATATTACTAACAAAAGTAAAATTTTCATTATCATCAACTAATTTTTTTAAAGTATCTAATTGTTGTTCATTTATAAATAGATCTAAATCCCCATGATATCTTTCTAAATCATGTCCTGTGGCTAGATATCCCATAAGTCCACCAGTATAATAGCAGTCAAAACTTTCTCCTAATAACTCATTAAACTTATCAAAAGTTTCAATAACTAACTGATGATTTTCAGTTAAAGGCGTAGCAGGATGTTCCAAATTCATTTGTTTAATCCAATTTATTCTGTCAATTAAATCTTTTTCTGATGGATACTTTTCTGGATTTAAACTTATGATATCATCAACTTTTGAAAAAGCATCCTCTTTAGTTATCATTCTTCTATTTAATAAATCACTTATCGATACTAAAATAGCATCAATAGAATCATTTATATTCATAGAACACAAGCTGTGAATAGTATTATTAATCTCATCTTGATTATTAATATTTGCTTTTTCAGCATATGTATACACTAATTTAGTAATTATTTGTTTTTGTTTTTCATTCATAATCTCACCTTATACTTTCAACTAAATTATATCACATCTTTAGTTTTGGCTAAATATTTGTTGTCCTTTTATTAAGTCATAACTTATTAGTTTGTTACTATCTAAATCTTCTTTGTACATATCAACTGCGGTAATTTGACTATTTTCATATGTAGTATAGTAATATATACCTTTATCTAAATTACAACAAGAACTATAAATAGTTATTTCATATTTATCTTCTCCCATATGAACACAACCTCTTTGTTGATCTACTGAACCTAAAATATGGAAAAATTGACTAATACTTTCTGATTCAGAATCGCCTGATAAAGAATTCATTTTTGTAAATGTAGCTTTAACAAATCTTGAGGATGATGATAAATCTCCAGGCAATCCTAAAGCACCCATACCACGACTATATTTTTGAAAATTTAACTTTTTAGAAAAATTATTATTAGGTTGTTCAATAGACAAATTCATATAATTATTTAAATTGAACATTTGAATATCAAAAGTGGGATTATTAGTTAAAACACCTACTGGATTATCATATATTTTCAAACCTTCTTTAACACTTTCAACAGTTATAGAATTATTACTATCAGAAATAATCCAATGTAAAGGTGATGCGGGTAGGTTATCACTAAAATTTAGATTAGCTATATTAATATTGTTTAAGAGTTGTTTTACCTCAGCAATATTTGCACATTGTCCTAAAACCCAAGGAATAAACTCAAAAGAAGCAATATTATCTTTATTGTCTTCTAAATTTTTATAGTCGGCATTATCAGGAAAATTAAGTCCTGCCATTCCTAATCCTTTTTCGTTAATAGCATCATAATAAAGTGGGTAATTATCTTCAACATATGCCATACCAATTAGAGCATAATGATTATTTATATCTTCTACTTTTCTAAATTTAAGAGGATAATTTCTAGGTGTTATTGTCACAGTTTCTTTATATGAATATTCTAAATCAAAATTTCTTCCAAAATAATGATCTTTTGTATTATAAGTTATTGCAGTACACATAATTATTTACCTTCTTTCTATCTTAATAGATATAATTTATTATAGCACATTTTTATAATGTAACACTATTCAAATATATTATTACTATCTATACAATCTTTTATCATTAATTGTTAATTTATTCATATAAAAAAACTCATTTCTTTGTCCGAGAAATGAGATTCGTATCAGAATAGATTAAGTGCTTAACCCATTTAGGTAAGTGCTCAACTCGCGAAGTTAAGTCTTCCTTTTTTATTTTATGCAAGTTTCCTTGACAAATACAGTTTAATGTAGAAACGTGTTTTTATCAAGTATGCTTTATATTTGAACCCGAAATATTCGAGTTTATTATCAATATGGTGGAGCTGAGGAGAATTGAACTCCTGTCCGAAAATACAGCTACATAAACCTCTACAAGTTTAGTTAACTAATTATTATCATTTATCTACCAAGTAGTTAACGACCAAGTAAATAAACTAGTCTAAAAATTCGTCCTAACTCTCGACAAAATTAGGATATATCTTACTAAAATTGAACTCTCTAAAATCTACGTAAGCAAAGATTAAAGAAAGCGTACACCTTTCAACTAGGCAAAAGTTAATTCAGGAGCTTTTCCTAAATTAGCTAGTACATTTTTAACTTTGTTTGCATTTATTTTTTTGTACCTGTGACGTAGGCATTCGACTTGCCATCTATGCTCTAATATTTCCGTCGAACCCAAATCAGCCCCATGTCTGTATTATACCATATTTTACTGTTTTTTTCTAGATGAAAAGAGTTTAATAATTTTTTAAACTCTTTGCTACTTCTCTTTGTAAATCTCTTTCTTTAATCATATTTCTTTTGTCATAATCTTTACGACCACGACAAATTCCTAAAAGTACTTTAGCTCTACTATCTTTAAAATAAACTTTTAAGGGTACTAAAGTGATACCTTTTAATTTAACTTTTTCTTCTAACTTTTGAATTTCTTTTTTATGTAATAATAACTTTCTAGTTCTAGTTTCATTATGATTAAAAATATTTCCTTGTTTGTATGGAGAAATAAACATATTCAAGATAAAACATTCATTATTTTTAATAATGGCATAACTATCTTTAATATTACAACTTCCATTTCTAATGGACTTTATTTCTGTTCCTGTTAAAACAATACCACATTCTATTTGATCATCTATAAAATAATCATGTTTAGCTTTTCTATTAAATATTTCCATAACCTAACCTCCTAACGGTACAAGTTGTTTTTAATTATTAGTTTTTTTATTTGTGTTAGTATTATTATCAGTATTATCTACTTTTTTTAGTACTTCAAAGTCAATTGTTTTTTCTTCTTTTGAAGCTCTTAATACTTTAACTACCACTCTTTCTCCTATGGTATATTTTAATTTTGTTTTCTCTTCTGTTAAGGTCATGTGTTCTTCATCATAATGATAGAAACCTTTCATTTCACGAAGAGGAACTAGTCCTTCTATTAAATTATCTAATTGAACAAACATACCAAAATTAGTTACTGAAGAAATCATACCTTCAAATTCTTCTCCTATATGTTTTTCCATATATTCTGCCATTTTCATATCTTCAACTTCACGTTCACAGTCGACACTGGCTCTTTCACGTTCTGAAGATTGCATAGCTATATATACTAATTTTTCTTCCCAATGTTTAAGAGTATCTCTGTTTAAGTTTTTAGAAAATAAATAGGTTCTAAGTAATCTATGAACTGTTGTATCTGGATAACGTCTAATTGGAGAGGTAAAATGTGTATAACATTTACTTCCAAGTCCATAGTGTCCAATATTTTCTGGTCTATATTCAGCTTTTTGCATACTTCTTAATAATAATGATGATAATATTTTGAATTCAGGTTTGTCATCTAATGATTTTATGATTTTTTGAATAGTCTTTGGAGTAGGATCTTTAATATTCCCATTTACTTGATAACCTAAACTTGATACAAAACCTAAAAAGTTTCTTATTTTTTCTTCTTTTGGTTGCTCATGAACACGATATATAAATGGTAAATTCATATAAAAGATATGAGATGCTACACATTCATTAGCGGCAATCATAAAATCTTCGATTAAACATTCCCCTGTACCTCTATTTCTAAGTCCTATTTCTGTAGGTACACAGTTTTCATCTACATATATTTTAGCTTCATCTATTTCAAAGTCTATGTAACCACGACCTACTTTTTCTTTTCTTAATATTTTAGCTAATTCTTCCATTAATCTTAAATCATCTGCGAAATCTTCATAACCTTCTGGAATAGTATCTTTCTCTAAAATTTGATTAACTTTATTATAAGTCATTTGAATACGAGAACGAATAACACTTTCAAAAATATCATAATCTACTGTTTTTCCATTCTCATCTATTTCCATAACACAAGAAATAGCTAATCTATCCTCATTTGGATTCAAAGAACAAATTCCATTAGACAATTCATGTGGTAACATTGGTATAACTCTATCTACTAGATATACACTTGTTCCTCTTTCTAAAGCTTCTTTATCGAGAGGTGTTCCTTCTTGAACATAGTAAGAAACATCAGCAATATGAACACCTAATTCATAATGACCATTTTTTAATTTCTTTATTGAGATAGCATCATCTATATCTTTAGTATCATCACCATCAATAGTAAAGATGACTTCATCTCTTAAATCTTTTCTACCTACTATATCTTTTTCTGTTACTTCCATAGGAAGATTTTTAACTTCTTCTTTTACTTCTTCTGGAAAATCTGTAGGAATATTATACTTATAAACTATAGATAAGATATCTACTCCTGGATCATTCTTATGTCCAATAATCTCTACGACTTCACCTTCATATTTAGTGTTACCATTTAATCTTTTACCTAATTTAACTACTACTTTATGTCCATCTACAGCATTTAAAGATTTTTCCTTTGGTATTTCTATATTAAGTTTAACTTTATTATCATCTAGTAAGATATGACCTTTGCCATTTCTAACATAGTATTCTCCTATATATTGTTGTTTCTTTCTTTCAACAATTTTTAATACTCTACCTTCAATTCTATCAGTATTTAGTTTACTAGTAACTTCTACTAAAACAACATCATCATGAATGGCACCATTCATATTATCTTCATTTATATAAATATCTTCATCTAAAGAATCTACTACTACAAAACCAAAACCTTTTTTGTTAACACGCATAACTCCTTTTTTTAAGTGGCTATCTTCTATTAACATATATCGATCTTTATTAGTATGATAAATAATACAATCATCTTCCAATTGACGTAAAACATCTCCCATTTTTTTAACATCTAAGAGATTAGTTAGTTCTAATTTGCTTTGGATATCGTAAATAGATAAAGCTTTTTTTTCTTGTTTTAATAAGTCTAATATTTTTTCTTTCATATCTACCAGCACCTCTTTATATTATAACCATTTTATCATTTTTTATTTTTTTTGTATATAGATTATAACAATAAAAAAACCTCACATAATGAGGTTTATATATTTTTACATAAGCGCTGTTAAAAAGCAAATAGCAAAGAATAAGAATCCTAAAACATAAGTAATTCTAGTAATAACTAATTCAGAACCTCTTTCTTTTCTTTGGCTAAATAAATCGGAATTACTTCCAGATATTATTTTAGCGGCATCTTCTGCTTTTCCACTTTGTAATAGCACAATTACTATTAATAATATTGATATGATCAATAGGGCTATTTCCATTATATCTAATCCCTCCAAACAATGTCATTATAGTATCATATTTTTCCAAAATAATCAATATTTTAGCTAATTTCTTCTTCTATTCTCATTAATTGATTATATTTACAAACTCTATCAGTTCTAGACATAGAACCTGTTTTAATTTGTCCTAAGTTAAGACCTACAGCTAAATCAGCAATAGTAGTATCTTCTGTTTCTCCGCTTCGATGAGAAATAATTGTTTTATAGCCATGAGCTTTAGCTAATTCAATAGTTTCTAAAGTCTCAGTAATTGTACCTATTTGGTTTACTTTTAGAAGAATAGCATTTCCTGCATGTTTATCAATTCCCATTTGAAGACATTTCTTATTAGTAACAAATAAGTCATCTCCTACTAATTGAATTTTATCTCCAAGTTTTTCAGTGATCTTAGTAAATCCTTCCCAATCATTTTCATCTACTGGATCTTCAATAGAAATAATAGGATATTTATTTACTAGTTCTTCATAAAAATCAATTAATTCATCTGTAGTTAAAGATCTTCCTTCTCCTACTAGGTTATATTTTCCATTATCATAGAATTCTGAAGCCGCTACATCTATAGCTAGACATACATCTTCACCTGGAACATATCCTGCTTGTTTTATTGCTTCCATAATAAGTTCAAAACCTTCTTGGTTAGATTGTAAATCTGGGGCAAATCCACCTTCATCACCTACACCTGTAGCTAAACCTTTTTCATTTAATACTTTCTTTAAGCTATGGAATACTTCTGATCCTACTCTTACTCTTTCTTTGATGGTATCACGTTGTGGAATAATCATGAATTCTTGAAAGTCTAACTTATTATCAGCATGAGCTCCACCGTTAAGTATATTCATCATTGGTGTTGGTAAAAGTCTTCCTTCTCCGACATAAGCATATAATGGTTTTTGAGCATTTATAGCACTAGCTTTCATAGCTGCCATAGAAATTCCAAGAATAGCATTAGCTCCAAATTTTGATTTTGTTTCAGTTCCATCTAATTCGATCATAGCATAGTCTAAAGCTTTTTGATCTTCAGCATCCATTCCAATAACTAAATCTCTTAATGGTCCATTAACATTTGCGACTGCTTGTAATGTTCCTTTTCCCATATATCTTGATTTATCATTATCTCTTAATTCAAGAGCTTCTCTTTCACCAGTTGAAGCACCAGATGGTACTGCGGCACGACCCATAATTCCATTTTCTAATATAACATCTACTTCTACAGTAGGGTTTCCTCTTGAATCTAATATTTCTCTTGCTTTGACATCTTTTATTTTCATTTATTTTATCTCCTTTACTAAATCTTTAAATTCTTGTCCTCTTTCTTCACATTCTTTATATTGATCCCATGATGCGGTAGCGGGACTTAATAATACTACATCTCCAGGTTGTGATATTTCAACACATTTTTTAAAACCATCTTTTAGAAATTCAAATGAATAAGTTTCTTTATTAATACTTTTTCCATATTCTAAAATACGATCTCGGCATTGTCCTATAGCTATTATAGCTTTAACATTATCCATAAATGGAGTTAAATCTTCTAAAACTTGTCCTCTTTCAAGACCTCCTAGAATAACTATAGTTGGTTTTGTAAATGACGCTAAAGCTATTTGTGTACACTTAATGTTAGTTGCTTCAGTATCATTATAATACATTACATTATTTACAGTATCAACATATTCTAGACGGTGTTCTACTCCTCTAAAATTAATTAATACTTTGGCAATAATATCATTAGAAATATCTAATTCTTTCGCAACCATTATCGCAGCCATAATATTTTCTAAGTTATGTTGTCCTGGTATTTTGATATCATCTAAACTAACAACAGGATTATCATAATAATAAATATAATTATCTTTTACATAACAACCATTAATTTCATTTATACTAGAAAAATATTTAGTTTGAGCCTTTATATTTTTAGTTAAATTAGTGGCTTCTTCATTCTCTATATTGACAATAGCTATATCTTCTTTTGTTTGATTTTGAAATAATCTTTGTTTTACTTCTTTATAATGTTCATAGGTATGCATAAAATCAATATGAGCGGGACTAATATTAGTAAGTACTCCTATGTGAGGTTTATAAGTGGATAAGTTTTCTAGCTGTTGACAAGATACTTCCATTACTAAATAGTCATCATCTTTTATATCATTTAAAATACTACAAAATGGTATTCCTATATTCCCAACTAATTTGGTTTTTTCAGGAAAGGCTGCTTTTACAAACTCATAAGTGAGTGTTGTTGTAGTTGTCTTTCCATTAGTACCTGTAATACCAATTAAAGTTACATTTTCAGGTAACAAACGGTAGGCCATTTCTACTTCATTTATTACTTCTATTCCTAATTCTTTTGCTTTTAATACGTAGGGATGATCTATTGGTACACCAGGATTTTTTATAAAATAATCAAAGGTATCATCTAATAAATTTTCTGGAGAACTACCAAAAACAAATTCTACACCTAATTTTTTTAAATTTGCGATTTGTTCTGGATTATGTGTTTCTTCAGGTTTAGAATCATTTAAAATAACAGTGTTATTTCTTTTAATTAAAAACTCTGCTGCTGCCGAACCACTACGACCAAAGCCTAAAATTAAAATTTTTTTATTCTCGAACATATTCCCTCCTATAGTTGTATTATACTATAAAACTTTACAAATAAAAACTATTTTAATTAGGTTAAATGTGTGCTATAATAAACCTAGAATAAAAGGTGGAGGATTGTGTATGAAAATTATTACTTTACAACCAACAGAGTTTGATAATTATGCTAAAAAGCATAAATATAGAAGTTATTACCAGTCTTCTGCATACGGTAGTACTATGGCAGAATTTGGATGGAATGTTCATTATCTAGGTATTATTGATGAGACAGAAACATTGATAGGAGCTTCACTTATTTTATATAAAGAAGTATTTATGAATAATAAATATGCTTATGCTCCAAGAGGTTTATTATTTGATTATGATAAATCCTTCTTAGTAAAAGAATTTACTGATAGGTTACGTTCTTTACTTGGTAAACAAGGTTTTATGTATTTAAAAATAGATCCATATATTCCTGCTAATATCAAGGATAATAATGGAAATATGATTAATATTAATAATGATGTTAATATTATTATGGCTAATTTGAAAAATGCTGATTTTAATTATCAAGGTAAAAATTTAAATTTTGAAAATGAAAAAGCTAGATTTGAAGCTTTAGTATTATTGAATCAAGATATTAAAGAAATATATCATCAATTTAATAAAAATACACGTCATAAAATTAAAAAGGCTATCAAGTTTGGTGTAGAAGTTACTAAAGATAAAGATTTAAATGTTACTGATCTTTATGAATTTATAAAAAGTAAACATGCTAGTTCTATAGAATTTTATCAAACTTTATGTGAAAAATTCAAACCTAATATTGATTTGTATTATGCCAAACTTAATACTGAACAATTTGTTATTAATAGTAAAGAATCTTATGAAAGAGAATTGGAAAATAATGATAATTTATCTCGAAAGATTCAAGAGGAAGCTAATAGAGATTCACAAAAGAAATTATTAAATATGAAAATGGAATCAGATAAATTAATTAATGTGTATAAAAACAACTTAATTGAAGCAACTGATTTACTTAAAAAATATCCTGATGGCTTACCTATTGGAGGTGCACTATCTATTATATATGATAATGCTGCTTACCTAGTTATTGAAGGATTTGATCAAAGATATAGTCATTTAAATCCTAATTATTTATTGAAATGGAATATGATTAAAGACTACCATAGTCAAAATCTTAAATACTTTAATTTGAATGCTGTATCTGGAGATTTTTCTAAAGGTAATAAATATGAAGGGTTAAATGAGATGAAATTAAGTTTTAATCCTATAGTAGTTGAAAATATTGGTGAATTTGAATTAGTATTAAATTCATTATCGTATAATTTATATAAAAGTTTAAATAAGAAAAAAGATAAATAGCTATTAAATAATAGCTATTTTTTTATGAATTTTTTCAACAAAAAAAGTGGCTTTAGCCACTTTTAATTTAATTATTCAACGATTTCAGTTACGCTACCTGCACCAACTGTTCTTCCACCTTCACGGATAGAGAACTTAGTTCCTTGTTCAAGAGCGATTGAATGAATTAATTCAACTGTAATGCTTACGTTATCTCCAGGCATAACCATTTCAACGTCTGCTGGTAACTCGATAACACCAGTTACATCAGTAGTTCTGAAATAGAATTGTGGACGATAGTTTGCGAAGAATGGAGTATGACGTCCACCTTCAACACGTCCTGTAACAACAGTTCCACGTCCAGTGATTGTG
>CANRDQ010000007.1 GCA_947629395.1 uncultured Bacilli bacterium | reverse complement strand
ACTTCTATAGTAATATTATTTTTATCTTGATATAGATTAACTTTTACTACACTTTTTTCTTCACTATGTTTTATAGCGTTATCAACTAATACTGATATTACTTCATCTATATCTTCAGGATTACATTTAAACATTACATTCTTTTTTATATCTGTTGTTATATTAACTTTCTTTTCATAAGCAAGACTTTCAAAAATCATTACTCTTTTTTCTACTATCTTTGATAAGTTATTTAGTTCCAGTCCTTCATGTTTTATATTTTCTGATTTGGATAGATCAAGTAATCTAGTAATTAGATTATTCATTTTTTCTGATTCATTTTTTATATTTTCAACCCACTTTTTATTCTTTTTATTTACCTCAATACAATCTGTACTTGCAATTATGACTGCAAGTGGAGTTTTTAATTCATGAGATGCATTAGCGATAAAATCTTTTTGTTTGTTAAAACTTTCTTCTACTGGCTTAGTAATCCAATCAGTTATTTTTTTACTAATGATAAGTATTATTATTTCACTTATAATAAGAATAATTAAAGATTTAAGTAAAGTCATTAGAAGTCTATTTTGGATTAGTTTAGTATCAATTAATACTAGTGAAATTCCATAATTAAAATTATAGGCAAAAGAGTTTAAATACAAGTTCCCAATTTTTATTTCACTTTCTTCTTTTTCACTTAATATCTTTTCTATTTTATTTGTAACTCTTTCATTAAATCCTTCTTCATTATGACTAATTCTATAAACTATATTATTATTTCTATCTAATAATATGGTATAGACATAGTAATTCATAATTAATCTATTATCTAAATCATCTCTTAAATCATTTCTTCTTTCTGGTTCTTCAGGAATATCATTATTTTTTATAACTTTTCTCATATGGGTTAGATTATTTTCAATACCTCTATATTCTTCTTTATAAATCTGTCTATTATAGATAAATATAAAAAATACCATAAATAAAGATATTATAAAAAATATTGTATAGAATGTTTTATGTCTTAAATTATTCATAATCTACCACCATCTTATAACCTAGTCCTCTTAAAGATTTTATATTTACTTTTGATTCAATTATTTTTAATTTTTTTCTTACAAAGGAAATATATGCTTCTAAGTTATTTGATTCAAAATCATTATTTATTCCCCATACTTTATCATATATTTGATCTTTTGAAATTATTTGATTAGGGTTAGTGATAAAATATTCTACAAGTAAAAACTCACGATGAGGCAGCTCTATACTTTCATTGTTTGTTGTGCATATCAAAATAGAATTTCTTATATCAAGTTTTAAATCATAAAACTCTATTTCATCTTTTATTCTAGATTTGTTTTTTCTTAATTGAACTCCTACTCTGGCAATTAATTCTTCTATGTGAAAAGGTTTAGTTACATAATCATCAGCGCCAATTTCAAAACAATCTAATTTATCATCAAGAGAACTTTTCGCTGTTAACATAATTACTTTTGAAGAAATATCTTCTTCTTTTATTTTATTTAAAATTTCAACTCCGTTAATATGCGGTAACATAATATCTAATATTATTAAATCATAAGCATTAGTTAAGGCATTATAAAGACCTTCTTCTCCATCAAGGCAAACATCTACTTCATATTTTTCTTGTTTCAATTTTGTTGAGATAATTTCTGCTAGAGAAGCTTCATCTTCAATTATTAAAATTCTCATGTAACCACTCCTTTCATTTATTTTATATTATACTATAAAATTTTTATTTAAACTATAATAACATGTAAACATTAAAGAAATATTAAAAAAGAATATTTATATTTTTCCTTATACAAAATATTACTCTTTATTAAGCCTATACTATAAAAACATAGCTAAATAAACTTACTTTAGAAAGTTAATGGTATGATTAACACAATTATTATAATTACATATAATACTTTGACTTTGAAAGGAGGATTATTTTGAAAAAATCATTAATATTTATTGGAGGTATTATTGTTATTGTAGTAGTAGCTTTTTATGCGATTTTTAACTTCAATTCTAATAATACTAACGATGATAATGAAAAGTTACAAAAAGTAAAACTTGCTGAAGTTGCTCACACAATATTTTATGCTCCTCAATATGTTGCGATTGAAAAAGGATATTTCAAAGATGCTGGAATTGATCTTGAACTTAGTTTGGCTAGTGGTGCTGATAAGGTTACTGCGGCTGTTCTTTCTGGAGATGCTAATATTGGTTTCTGTGGAAGTGAAGCTACTATTTATGTTTACAATGGTGGTACTAAAGACTATTTACAAACTTTTGCACAAGCTACCCAAAAAGATGGAACTTTCCTTGTAGCTAGAGAAAATATAAAGAATTTTACTCTTGCAGATTTAAAAGGAAAAACTGTAGTTGGAGGTCGTGCTGGTGGAATGCCAGAAATGACTTTTGAATATTCACTTAGAGAAAATGGTATTGATCCTAGAAAAGATTTAAATATTGATACATCTGTGGCTTTTCCTGCTATGAGTGGATCTTTTATTGGTGGTAATGGCGACTTTGTAACACTATTTGATGTTAATGATAGAAAATAAAGGCACTAAAAAAGAACATTTCTGTTCTTTTATTTACTATAGTCAATTCCTCCAAAGCGTCTATCTCTTGAAGTATACTCTACTAAAGCTTTATCAAATTCATCATTATTAAAATCTGGAAAATAGGTTTTAGGGAAATAAAGTTCTGCATAACTTAATTGATATAACATGAAATTACTAAGTCTAAGTTCACCACTTGTTCTAATCATAAAGTCCATTGGTGGTAAGTCTTGGAACATATAGTGATAAATCATATCTTCATTTAAATCATCTATACTAATTACTTGATTATTTATATCATAATGTATTTTTTTAATAGCTTCAACAGTTTCAAAATGAGAACCATAGTTAAAGCAAATATTCATAATACCACCAGTACATTCTTTAGTAAGCTCTTCACATTCTTTTATAATATTAACAAGTTTTTCTTTGACTGGTTCACCTCTTCCGCCTGAGAATACAACTTTAACGTTATCTTTTTTTAATTCATTGGCATATTCCTTAAATTTACTTTCAAATAAATTCATTAAGAAATTAACTTCATCTTCACTTCTTTTAAAGTTTTCAGTTGAAAAAGCATATACACTTAAAACTTTTACTCCTGTTTTAAATACATGTTTACTTAATTCTACTAAATTATCAAAACCAGCTTTATGTCCAGCACTTCTAACCATGCCTCTTTCTTTAGCCCATCTTCCATTTCCATCTAAAATAATTCCTACATGATTGGGAATTTTTAATTTTGTGTAATCCATATACTCCTCCTAAATTCATTTTTATTATAGCACTATTTTAATTTAAAGATAATACTACCTTTATGATTATTATACTTTATAGTAGCAATGGCACCATTAATAATGGTCATTCTTGGTGGTACGTGTCCAAAATCTGCTTCTAAAATAATGGGAATATTTAATTCTTTTAAAGAATGTTTGATAGCTTCTCTAAATGATATTTCATAATAACTTCTTTCAGCAATATTTCTACCAAAAATAATACCTTTAGTATGTTTAAACCATCCATTATCTTTAAATCTCCACATAGTTCTAATTATTTCTTCACTACTAAATTCACAATTATCAAAATACCAGATAATACCATCTTGTTTATATTTGTCTATAAATTCTTTAGTTTTATCAAATCTAGTACCAAATAATTCGGATATTAAATCTAAACATCCTCCTATAATTCTACCACTAAATTCTAAAGTTTTTTCATCATTTAAACTTATCCATTTTACTTTAGTATCTAAATTATAAGGTTCATCTCCTATGGTAGTTTCAACTCTTTCTTTTTCATACTTTTTAAAACTCTTTTGTTCTATTAAGTTACCTTTTAATATTTCTAGATTATTTTCTAAAGATTTATCTAAAGGATTCATTCCAAAGTTTTTGACGTTATCACCATAGATAGTAGCAATATCTAAATTAGTAGTTATCGTAAATAGTAAACCTGTAGGATCAGAATATCCTTGTAACCATTTAGGGTTTTCTTTTATTAGGGAAAAATCTACTTCTGATAACATTTCTAGTAAAAATTCTCCTCCTCCAGCACAAATAATGGCTTTAACATTATTATCTAAATATAACTTTTCTAACTGTTTAGCTTGAGTTTTACTAGAACTACTTTTACCATTTTTATCGGTTCTAACATTAGGGGTTTCTTTTACTTTAAAACCTAATTCTTTAAATTTATTTATAGCTTTATCTAATCTATAAAGTCCTTGTTCATCGGTTATTCCTGCGGATGGAGCAGTTATACCAATTGTATCATTTTCTTTTATAAATTCTGGATAAATCATATTTTACCTCCTAGCTATTTTATTATATCAAACTTTCTATTTAAAAGAAAAAATTCTACTAAAATAGTAGAATTTATCCCATTACTTCTCCGCCATTATTATGAAGAACTTGACCGGTTACATAGCTAGAATCATCGGATGCTAAAAAGACAAAAGTTGGTGCTAACTCATAAGGCATTGCCCCTCTAGCCATGGCAGCATTTGCTCCTAATGATGGTATTTTTTCTTTGACCCAACAAGCTGGTTGTAGCGGAGTCCAAAAAAATCCTGGAGCGATAGCATTTACTCGAATATTTTGTAGGGCTAAGTTACGAGCTAGAGATCTAGTAAATCCAACAATAGCGCCTTTAGTAGTTACATAATCAATTAATTGTGGTTCTCCTTTAAAGGTAGTTACAGAACTTAAATTTATAATAGAAGCTCCACTCTTTAAATATGGTAAAACTTCTCTTGTTAGATAAAACATTCCATAAACATTTACTTTCATAGTTCTATCAAATTGTTCATCACTAATACATAAAAGACTATCTTGTTGATATTGAACACCGGCATTATTGACTAAGACATCAATCTTACCAAACTTTTCTAGAGTTTTTTTAACTATTTCTTTGCAAAAGTTCTTATCTGTAATATCTCCTGATAAAAGTAAACATTCTCCACCTAAACTTTCAATATATTCTTTAGTTTCTTTAGCGTCTTTATGTTCATTATAATATGGTATAACTAATTTAGCGCCTTCTTTAGTAAAGGCAATAGCGGCTGCTCTACCAAGACCACTATCCCCTCCGGTGATAATTGCTACTTTTCCTTTTAATTTACCACTACCCTTATAGTTAGGATTATCAAAAATTGGTCTAGGATGCATTAAATATTCCATACCAGGTTGTTCATTTTGAGATTGTTCGGGAGCTAGAATATGATATTTTGTACTTTCTACTCCAATTTTATTATCATAATAATTATAATATTTATTTCCAAATTGATAATCAAAGTTCATATATTAATCCTCCTTCTGTATAATATATGAACTATTTAAAATTTAGTGCTTTTATCTATTTTTTATCTCTTTTTTTAACATAGAAACAAATTCTTCTACAGGAAGAGAAATAGTTTCGTCACTACCTAGTTTTCGATAACTTACTAGATTATTATCTCTTTCTTTATCACCAATAATTAAAGTATATGGATTTTTCATCATACTACTTTCTCTTACTTTTTTATTCATACTTTCATTTCTATCGTCATATTCAACTCTAATATCTTCATCTAGGAAAATATCTTTTAACTTTTGGCAATATTCATCATGATATTTAATATTAACTGGTACTATTTCTACTTGAACAGGACTTAACCAAACTGGTAAAACTCCTTTAAATTGTTCTAGTAATAATACTAAGAATCTTTCATAAGAACCTAATACTGCTCTATGTACCATTACTGGTACTTGTTTTTCTCCATTTTCATCTATATAAGAAAGATTAAAGTTTTTAGGAGTTGAAAAATCTACTTGAACAGTTGGTATTTGTATTTCACGACCTAAAGCATCTTTAAACATAAAGTCTAATTTAGGTCCATATAAAGCTGCTTCTCCTTCACATCTTTTAGCATGAAGATTTAATTCATTAGAAACTTCTTCTAACATTTTTTCACAGATATCCCAATCTTTAGAATCACCAATATATTTTTCAGGATGATTATAATCTCTTACGGATAAAGATACCCAACAGTTATTCCATAATCCCATATTAGAGTAAAACTCTTTAATTAAGTTACACATATTAATAACTTCATCTTTTACTTGGTCTACTCTACAGAATGAATGTCCATCTTCAATAGTAATTGCATAAACTCTAGATAGGCCTCCTACAGCTCCTGAGTTTTCAGCACGATATTGTTTATCAGATTCCATATATCTTATTGGTAAATCTTTATAACTTCTAAGTTTAGAGGCATAAATTTGTGTATGGTGTGGACATTGTACTGGTTTTAAAACAAATTTATGACCTTTTGGAGAAGATACTCTGAATAGTTCATCATTAAATTTAGAGGCATGACCTGAAGTTTCAAATAATGATATATCAGCAAGAGATGGACAACTAACTTTTTGAAATCCATACTTACGACATATTCTCTCTATTTCTTTTTGTAATTCATCTTTAATAATAGTTCCTCTTGGAGTATAAAGTGGTAATCCTGCCCCTACATAATCTGAAAAACAAAACAAATCTAAATCGGCACCTATTTTTCGATGATCTCGTTCTTTAGCTTCACGTAAAAACTCATTATAATCATCTAACTCTTTTTGAGATGAAAAACATTTACCATTAATACGATTAATCATTTCATTATTCGCATTACCTTCATAATAAACACCACTTACTCTAAGTAGTTTTACATAAATACTATCATCTAATTTTCTTATCTCTTTTTCTAAACTTTCTAAATCGTTTTCACTAATATTTTCTAAAACTTTAAATTCATAATAGAATTCATCTTTATCAAAATATTTCTTATCTAATTTTACATCTTTATATTTTTCTTTAATTACTCTTTCGAGTAAATTACTTCCTTTTTCATTTATCATTTTAATTCCTTCTTTCTTATTATTTTTCTTTTTTACTCAGGTTATAATCGTTTCACTTTCCGTCATTTTCATCATCTCCTTAAAATAAAAAGGATGATACCACAGGAGTGCATAAGCACGGTACCATCCTTACTTTTTCTTAATTTTGTTAACCGAAATAATCGGGCTTTGAGTTTCCTCTGCGACATAATAGGTAGTAATATTAAGTTTATTTATTATCTTCCACCAAATGATAACTCTCTTTAAAATAAATTATTTAATATCGTGTCCTATATCATAGTCTTTAATTAATTATAACACTTAATAAAATAAAAATCTATTACTTGATTGTAATAGATTTGCCTTAAATATTTATCTATATTATTAAGCAATGCCAAAACAATCAATATAAACAATTGATTTAGTTGTTGTTGTATAAGTTGTGGTTAATTGATTGCTTTTCATTATATTCACCCTTTCAAAAAGTAACTGTATTTTAGCACTTTTCTTTCTTTTTGTCAATTTTAGAACATTCTATTCATTAATAATGTTATCCATATAATATTCTAAGGCTGCTGCTCCTTGTGGATCATTTCCTACTCTTTTCATCATGTTGTTATATAGTTTGGTTAGTGATAAATCAAAGTGTTTATCTAGATAAAAATTAGCTAAGTTAGATATTTTTTTACCCATATTTATTTTACTATCTAAAAGTTTATTTTCTAATTCTTCTATAGAAGTAAAATTAAATTTAGGTGTAAAATCTATTCTATAATTAGAGTTAAAAGCAGATATTCCTATATAAAATAGCGCTATGATGATAAGTCCTTGTAGTAAATTTCTCATAATAATTCCCCCTTATGTTATTCTATCATATAATATTACTTTTTTATTAATAACTTTTCATCTTCAATGGATTCATCTTTTATATATTGTTTTAAAAAGAAGATTTTATCTATATTATTATCAAAGATTGTATCAGCAAAAATTAAAGCTTGTCTTAAATTAAGGTCTTGATATGATTTTAAGTTACTAAAGTTATCTTTATTTTCAAAAGTAAATCTATCAACTTGTTCATAATCAAAATTATCACTGGTACAATATTTTATGATATGAGCATTACAATTATTGTTATTTTGAATAGTGGCAGGATTTAAAGTACCATTAGCATATCTAAATTCAACAGTATTACCTGGCATACTTCTATTTATGTCTTTAGCATTGGCAAAATTCACACCAAAACTTTTAGGATTAAAATCAACGTATTCATAATTTTGTCCATATATTAGAGTCGCAACAGCTCTATTTACTGGGTATTGTTCCATTAAATCAAAGTTAATGCTCTCCCATTTTTTCGCAACAGGATAGGCAAAAAGGTCAAGTTTAGGTCGAGGATAATTAGTATTTCCATATCCAAAACGATAAATAATATTTTCATTAGCCATCCAAAATTTTACAAAATTAGTTAAATTGTGAACATCCTCAAAAGTATTAAAACCTACATGATTATGACCACCACAACTATTATCAGCTATTCCACCAAGATGTTTAATCATATTACAAACATCTCTTAACTCATACCAATTTTCTTTGGTATCTGTCAAAACAGGAGTAATTACTTCTCCACCATAATAACCTGTAGAAGGTTCTTCTTCATGAGTATAATTAGGAAATCTTTCTTCAACTTCCTCTTCTATCTCTTCAGAATCGATAGCATCAGCATATTCTAATTCATTACCGAATATATAATTTTCATTTAATCCTAAAGTATCTCTAAAAGTAACTCTAGTATCTTTAAGTAACGTAAGTAAATATCTTAAATCAGTAGCATTCATCTTTGACAACATCACATTACTTTTAGGATCTAAAAATTTGAATATCTCTTCATTCATAATTGAATCTCCTTTTATATACTGCTTTTAGCGAGTATTTCCCCTTTTCTTGAAAACGTCGTATATTATACCATAAATTTTATAAAAAGACAAAAGTCTCTTACTTCATAATAGTTTTAAGAGACCTTATAAATATTATATAAAATAACAATTAACTAAATAAAAGACTTCATATCTTTTAGTATTTTTAGTATCATAACCTCTTTTAAAAGTATATTTATTATTAAGTAAATCTTTTTGATAATCAAAGTTTAAATAAATATCTAATTTTATATAATTATTATCTTTAGATACTTCTATATGATTTAGTAATAGTTCTATTATTTTATTATCTACTAAAGAAGAATTAAGTATTTTATTTAAATATTTGGTTATTTCTTTATACATATTATTATCTTTTAATTTAGTATTTAATAAATTATATTCATCTCTTTCTAGTTCTTTTAACTTTTGATTAAGTTCATTATTTTTTAAAATAAATTCTTCTTTAGATAAAGAATCTGATAAGTTAAGATCTAGTAACTTACTTTTTTTTATAGAAATATTTTTCTTTTCATTATTAAGTTTATTTAAATTAAAATCTATATCTTGATTAATATCTATATCTTTATAATATTTTATTAATAAATTTTTTATTAAAACCTTATTGATGTTTAATTTTTTTATTAAGTCATAAAAAATATAATTAAGTTCTTTTTCTCTAATATTAGCTGAATTACAGGTGTTTTTTCCTTTTGTTAAATAGATTTTACACATCCAAGTAACATCTTGTTTATTTTTTCTAAAGTATCTTCTTTGAAAAACAGTAGAATGCTCTTTACAAAATATTTTTCCACTATATAAATATTTACTTTTTACGATATGTTTAGTTTTCTTTCTAGATAATAATCTATCATTGGCTTTTTTCCACAAATAATTATCTACTAGAGGAGGAATATGTTCTTTATCTTCATAAGTTATCCACATTTTTTTGTTGATATACTTTACTTTCTTAGTCATGTAATCTATTACTTCAGTTTTTTTTCCACAATAAAAACCTTTATATTTAGGATTTTCAATCATTCTAGATATGGTAGCTATATACCACTTTTTAGGAGTTTCTTTATTTAGTTTATGACAGATTTCAGATAAAGATAAATTTTCTAAGGCATACATTTCATATATCATTCTAACTATGTTAGCTTCTGTTTCATTTATTTCTAACTTTTTAGTATCTTTATTTTTTCGATAACCATATAACCTATTATTACCAAGAATCTCTCCTCTTTGGATAGCTCTATTCATTCCAAATTTAACTCTTTCTGATAATCTTCTAATTTCATCTTGGGCAAGAGAAGCCATAATAGTTAGTCTTAATTCGGAATCAGGTAATGCTGTATTAATGTTGTCATTTACAAAAAGTACCGCTACTCCATCTTTTAAAAGTTTTCGAGTATATTTTATACTATCAAGAGTATTTCTCGAAAATCGAGATATTTCTTTAGTAATTATTAAATCAAATTTATTATTTTTGGCATCATTTATCATCTTCATAAAATTATTTCTTTTTATATCACTTGTTCCTGTAATACCATCATCAACATAACCATCTATATAAATCCAATTAGAATTACTTTTAATAAGTTTATCAAAGTGTTCAATTTGATTAGTTAAAGATTTATGTTGTTGTTTACTATCAGTAGATACTCTAGAATAGTAAGTAACTCTTAAGTTAATTTTAGTTAGAGGTATTCCCATATTAAGTTGTTTTCTAATAGTATATAAATCCAAACTTATTCTCCTTTTAATTTCTTTAAAATATTATCTTCAGTATATTTAAAGAGTCTATAAGATATTTTTTCTTCTTCAAATAATTTTTTATTTATAAAAAGTGATAATTCTAAAATTAATTTATTCATACCCTATTATATGAGAATAATTTTTGATAATGATTTTATACTTACTTTTTTTACTATCATTTAGAGAACCAAATGCTACACAAGTAGAACAACAAGGATATGGTCATGTAGTAACTAGTGTTGGTGAACTTGGTGGTGTTGTTCCTTATACTTCTTACAGCGCTAAAAAAAGTTATTTACAAAAAAATAAAGACTTAATTAAGAATTTTACTAAAGCTATTCAAAAGGGTCTAGATTATGTTCATAGTCATTCTGATAAAGAAGTGGCTAAAGTAATACTTAAACAATTCCCTGACACTTCACTTAATGATATTGAAAGCGCTGTAAAAAGATATAGAAAAATTGAAGCTTGGCCTAAAACTACAAAATTTAGCGAAGAGTCTTTTAATCATTTACAAGACATTATGATTGATGCTCAAGAATTAAAAGAAAAAGTATCATATAGCGACTTAATGTATGAACAATAATATTTTACAAATATCACACTTAAGTAAATTTTATCATGATACAAATGATGAAATAGAAGCTTTACATGATATAAGCTTTGATGTAAAAGATAAAGAATTTATCTCCATTATTGGACCTTCTGGTTGTGGAAAATCTACGATTTTATCTATACTTTCAGGTTTAGAAAAACCGTCAGCTGGTAATATAAGTTTTAAAAATAAAAATTGTATAATTGGTTATATGCTTCAAAAAGATTTTCTATTTCCTTGGCGTACTATTTTAGATAATTGTTTAATTGGTTTGGAAGTAAATAAAACTTTAACTAAAGAAAATAAAGAATATGTTATTGGATTATTAAAAACTTATGGACTAGAAGATTTTATTTATAAATATCCTGATTCATTATCAGGAGGAATGAGACAGAGAGTGGCTTTAATTAGAACTTTGGCCATAAAACCTGATATTCTACTTTTGGATGAACCTATGTCAGCTTTAGATTATCAATCACGTTTGGCTATTAGTGATGATATTTATAATATTATAAAAAAAGAAGGAAAAACGGCTATTATGGTTACCCATGATTTAGCTGAAGCTATTAGTATGTCTGATCGTATAATTGTACTCTCAAAAAGACCTTCTATTGTTAAAAAAATATATGATGTAGAACTTACTGATAAAAAGAATCCTATTAGTAATCGAAAAGCAAAAGAATTTTCTACCTACTATGATAAGATTTGGAGGGATTTAGATGTACACATACAGTAAAGAACATCAAGAGTTTCTAAACAAAATAAAAAGAAAAAAATTTACTATTATATGTCTTAGAATTTCTATAATAGTTATATTTTTAATAGGATGGGAACTTTTAGCTAGATTAAATATAATTAATACTTTTTTAAGTTCATCTCCAAGTGAGGTAATAAACACAACAATATCTTTAATAAAAGATAATAGTTTATTTGGTCATATTGGAATAACTTTATATGAAACTATTTTAAGTTTTTTTGTTGCATCTCTTATAGGTTTAGTTTGTGCAACTATATTATGGTGGAATGATATTACTGCGAAAGTAATTGATCCATATCTTACTATTTTAAATTCTCTTCCTAAAGTTGCATTAGGACCTCTAATAATAATTTGGATTGGAGCTAGTACTAATTCTATTATTTTCATGGCTCTTCTCATCTCAACATTTATTTCTATTATAAATATCTACAATGGTTTTATTTCTACAGATAATGGTTATATAAACTTATTAAAGTCTTTAGATGCTAGTAAAAGACAAATATTTATAAAAGTTATTTTTCCAAGTAATTATAGAAATATTATCAATTGTTTAAAAATAAATATTAGTATGTCTTTAATTGGGGTTATTATGGGAGAACTGTTAGTATCAAAAAAAGGACTAGGATATTTAATTATGTATGGTTCTCAAGTATTTAATATTAATCTCGTTATTACATCCGTTGTTATATTAGGTATTATCTCTTACTTTATGTATTTTATTATTTCTAAATTAGAAACTAAAATCAAAAATTAATATATAAAAAAAGCAGTTATTCATTTTTGTGTGAATAATTGCTTTTTATTAGTAATTCATCAAAATCAGAAATATATTTTTAATCTTGTACAACTCTATATTTTTCATATTCGTTAAGTGCTAAATTTTCTGAAATTTTTCTTTTAATTTTACCATTATCTTTTAAATGATAATTAATTGTATTAACTTTGACATTAAATAATTCTGCCATAGTTTTTTTAGTCAGCCAAAAATCTTCATTATCATATAAAACTTCTATCGTTTTATTAGTATTTTCAATTTGGTATAAAATTAAATCTTTTAATTTATCTATTGTCATTTTAATACCATCCGGATTGTAATTCATTGTTTATATTGTAACATTTTTTTATGTTTTTATAGTACTGACAATCTTTTATTTTTTCTTGTTACATGTTAATAATAGGGACTATTATCAGGGCTTGAGAAAAAAATAGTTTAAAAAAATTAATATACTTTATGGAATATATTGACCTTATTATCATTTACTTCAATACGAACAAACAAATATTCTATAATTCTTTTTGTTCTTCAAGAGTCATCCTATTGTATAGAAAGACTAATTTTGTTTAAAATATTAAATAAATTGTATTGTTACTATTTTAATTTAAATCTTCTTCTGAAAAAGAATATTCCCAACCTGGTTGCCAATCTCCTGTTTTTCTCCAATCATTTTTATTAGCTTCTTCCCAAGAAATATGCTCTGTAATTACTTCAAGAGCCAATTGTGGAGCTCTATGAGCTATAATTCCAATTGTTTTCCCTTTATAATTTTCGTTTATATATTTTAAGAAATCTCTCATTCTAGATTCTACAGATTTTAGAGATTCACCATTAGGAAATTCTTCTTCTATATGTTCTTCATAAACAACTAATTTTTTATCTCCTCCATCAAAATCACCGTAGTTACATTCTCTTAATCTATTATCAATTATTGCTTCGAACTTTGGAAAAGCAAGTTTTGCAGAATCAATAGCTCTTTTTAAGTCTGATGTAAATAACACATCAAATTTATATGGTGTGTTTTTTCCAAGATTAATAGCTTGTTCTTTACCTAAGTCGTTTAATTCTACTTGCTTCCAGCCACTACATTTTTTAGAAGCATTATCATATGTTGTTCCATGAACATAATAAATTATTTTTGTTTGCATTTTTCCTCCTCTTTTTTAGTATAATATCTATTACAATTACAATCAAGATTAAATCTTGAATTTAAAAAATCAACTAAATCTCCTTTTATTTTTTTCTGTAAGTTTATTTCTAAAAAACTTTAAAATCGTATTTCTCGAACCATGTTAATAATTGGTGTCATTATGGGAGAACTGTTAGTATCAAAAAAAAGGTCTAGGATATTTAATTATGTATGGTTCTCAAGTATTTAATATTAATCTTGTTATTACTTCTGTTGTTATTTTAGGTATTATCTCTTACTTTATGTATTTTATTATTTCTAAATTAGAAACTAAAATTAAAAATTAATATATTAAAAGCATTTACTCTAAAAATTAGTAAATGCTTTTTTATTCAATATATTATTTTTATATTAATTTAAATCATATAAAAATCAAACTTCTAAATATTCTTTATTCCCTATTTTTACTTTTTGTTCGATAACTATTTGTCCACCCATTTTTATATAAAACTTTCTATATTTTTTATTGTTTTTTAAACACCATAAAATCATATTGTTTTTATTTACTATTTTAAAATCTCTTTTTACATATTCAAATGGTTTAGTACCTATTCACTTACCTTTTAAATATGGTCTAATGTAAATAGCACATAATTCACAATCACCTTTTCTTATTTCAGGA
Organism: uncultured Bacilli bacterium; assembly: GCA_947629395.1. Next base: position 26,078 of record CANRDQ010000007.1, on the reverse strand, counting down.
TAACGACTATTATCAAATTTATATCTACATAACCCTGATACTTCCTTATTTAACTCTGCAACTACAAAGCCATTATCAGTATAATTTTCTTCCATCTATTTTATTCTTCTATTATAATCATTGCTCATATTATCTAGAAACTCTTGATTAACTATGCACTTATATGCCACCATGTTATTTGTACTTTAACTACTGAAGGAACATCTTCTTTATGTATATTTCTTCTTATTATTTTCATATTATCTTCTATTTATACTCCTCATTATATCAAATGACATGAAAGGTTAATACTATTTTTTATTACCCTTCTTACATAATAACACTTTTGTTTTTTTATTTTCATAAACTTTTTTTACATCTAAAAAACCTGATTCACTTAAAACAAATCTTTCCATATTCTCTGTAAATGGTATATCAAAATGAAATAATTTATTAGGATTTTCTTTCTTTATTTCTTTATATTCTTTAATCTTTTTATCTGAATACTCTTTATCATCAATTATAAAATCACTATTTATAAATAATCCATCTTTTTTTAACCATTGTGATATATTCTTATATAATTTTATCTTATCTTCTTTCAGAAAATGATGTAATGCCATTACAGAAATAACAAAATCAAATTGTTCTTTTTCTAAATTCAATTCAAAAAAATCTTCATTTACTATAGTAATATTATAGTTTTTATATTTTTCTATGAGTCTATTTAACATCTGTTTAGAAACATCTACACACACAATTTCCGAATTTGGACTCTTTTTCAAAATTTCTTCTAATTCTAGACCTGTGCCACATCCTAAATCAAGGATTTTACATTTTTCTTTTGGAATATATTCGGATATAATATCTCTTATTTGTTTTCCCCAAGATATTCCTGTCTGTTGATGAATTATGTCATATACATCTACACGAGAATCAAAATATTCATCCATTAATTCTATTTTTTCTGAATCCATTGCATTAAAATCTATCATATTTTTTCTCCATTCTTCATTAATTTCAGTTTTTTTGTTTTATTAAAAATATTAGTAGAAATTATTTCTTCATTATTTTTTTTATTAACATATCTACAGTGTTCTTTATTTGATAATACATACTGTCTCAAATTTGCTAATCCCCACTCTTCCTCTTCCAATAAATATTCTTTAAACCACTCATCTGATACTTTTTTATTTTCTCTAGATATAAAATTATTTTTTAATAAATCAAAATTACCATCAATAAATAATATTTCATAATCTTCAGGCTTAAAATATTCAATCATATACTGTATTCCTTCTATCTGACGAAAACCTGTAACAATAACATTTTCCATATTACCACCATATGATTCAAGAACTTTACATAACATATCACATGTAACAAATGGTCCATATTTTGTTTCTAACCCATCAACCCAATCCTTAATTGAACTTTGAGGTGAATAAAATTGGTGCAATTTTCTCATTTCTGGACCTGTGTCAAATTAAAAAAAATTACTACTGTTTTCCATATAATTCATAAAATAACTTTTTCCCACTGCATGTGGACCTGTTAAAAATAATATTTTCATTTCACTCCCACTCTCATATTTTTATATTATCAAATTTTTCATACAATTCCATTAAATAGTCTATTACTTCATCATTCTTTTTTATAGAAACTTTTGCTATTTCTTTACAATAATTACAACTATCACATTTTCCTGTGCACTTTTCTAAAACAAAAAATTTGAAAAATTTATCTAATTTTTTATTATCTATATATATGTGCCTTTCACATTCCCTTTTTACCCCTATTCCTCTCACTCTTTTTATTTCATTATATATTTCACTTCTTGTGTTAACTGCCTTCTTTACTAATTTTAATGAAGTATCTTTTATTACACCATGACCTTGAATCAAATCAAGCAAATTACCATCATAATTTCTTTCCGCATATGCTTTTACTCTTTTTACTAACTCGTTAGTAGGAAAATCTCTTTCAGTAACTTTAAAATGTTCTATACCAATATCTTCATAAAACTTTAAATCTTCTGGTCTTACCCAAGGTGACTTTATATACTCTTCTAAACACTGTAATTCTTTTTTTTGACAAAAAAACAGTCCCCAATCCTCATATAAATTACCTTTATTTTCTGCACCAGAAGCATGAGATAAATTAGAGGTATGTGTATATATCATAGGGCAATTTTTTAAACAGCTGTTAGTAACTAAAATCTCTATTTTTGCTTTTTTTAAATGATTTACTATATACTTTAATTCTTTAAAATCTCTGTTTATTTTCACAAAATCTACACATATATAATCTGCACCCATATCTTCCCAATACTTTGCCTTTTCATATGAATCAACACATGCGAAAGTGGAAATTCTCACTGTAAATTCTTCTTTAAAATATTTTTTTATAAGTTGTAGTATAAATGGATTAGTAACAGTTAATGCATTTACTCCAACGTTTGATAAATATTTTAAAAATGCTTTAAATTTTTCTTGCCACTCATTATCTTGTTCCCTATTTGATAAACAACTACCGTTTAGCAAATAATTAAATTTTATTCCTGCTAATCTAACTTTTTTTACATGAATTTCAAATTGTTCTTTTTCAATATCACTTAAAGTATTATTAGGCCTTCCACCACCAATAAAATCATTTTTCATTTTTCCATATAATTCATATACAGGATATTTTTTTATTTTATCAATTAAATCATTATCAAAATTTGTTGCTAAAGAAATTTTCATATATTACCCCCTAATGCTTAAAACATATTTTAATTTCTCAATAAATATTTTATTAGTCTTTTCATCTTGTACTGCTATTCTAAAATGAATTTTATTATATTCATCAAATATGGTTACTATTGATACATCATTTAAAAGTAAATCATCAAATACTTTTTGGCTGAATGTGGTTTTTGACATTATAGTATTTGAGTCTGATTTAATCACTTCCACATCTAATTTTTTTAATTCTGATATTAACTTACATTTTTCCTCATTAATCAATTTTATATTTTTCAAGACATAACTGTAATTTTCCATCATATGCTTGGCAAACGTAATAGATAATCCTGAGATTTCATTCGTTGTATTTTTTTTAATATAATTATCTTTTACTTTTTGGGAACATACCATATATCCAACACGTAAGTTTGCTAAGCCATATGCTTTAGAAAAACTTCTCAAAACTATCAAATTATCTGGTAAATTACTATATTCTAAAATACTTTTTCTATTAGTAAATTCGATACCAGACTCATCTACTATTATGATTGGTTTAATACTTTTAGAAAAAGATATTAACTCTTTTGAACATAGATAAATGCCAGTTGGATTATTAGGATTACATATATACACAATCTTGGTATTATCATCTATAGAATTCCGTAAATTATTAAAATTAATTTTATATTTATCACACTTTACCCTTCTCGTAACTCCACCCAAAGCCGTTGTTGCATATTCTGCTTGATTAAAAGTATAAAAAGGAGTAACCAAATTATCCCCTGGTTTTATATAGACTTTTACTAGATTTTGTAATAATCCATTAGATCCAGGTCCAAGCAACACTTCAGTAGTTATCTTATTTCTATATTTTATTTTTTCTATCAAATCAAACTGTTCTTTTTTTAATGGGTATGAACAAAATGTATTAAAATCAACTTCAAAATTTGGATATTCACTTAAAAACTTGCCTGACAAAGTCATATTTACTTTTTTAGATTCTATATTGCTATAATCATCTAAAAAATTTCTTTTCGATTCAACGTAATTATTTTTTGAGCAATAAGGTGTATACATTTCTCTTTCCACAACCTACATCAGTAATATGCTCATCAACTTTTTTCAAAATGTTGAATTTATATTTTTTTAACAAGTTATTAATTTTATCCTTTGACAATAAAATCATAGGTTGTCTTCCATTTATTTCATACTTTGAATTACCTACAAATGTTAAATCATCTGTAATAATATCATTTGTAAATACAGATAAGATTACCTTACCATTATTTCTTAATACCCTGTACATCTCAGATATTGCTTTTTCAAATTCACCTACAGTAATTGCATTATGAATCACACCTATAGACAATATAACATCAAATGAATTGTCCTTAATTGGTAATTCATCAATAACTCCTTGTATAAAAGGTATATTATCCTTTTCTAAAGATTTTGCCATATTAGAATATTTATCAAGTGCTACTACAAAATTACCTTTATTTTTTGCATACCTTGAATACCTTCCACCACCACAGCCAATATCTAATACTTTTAAATTTATTCCTAATTGGTCAATTTCATCTGTTACATATCCAGATACTTTCATTTCTTGAAATAAATTTCTCGTTTCAACCTTATCCCAAAAAATATCTGATTTAATATTTCTAGTAAAATACATATCATTGTTCACTTCTGTTGTCATAATTTCCATATTCAAGGATTGAAATACTTTTTTACACTTTTCTAATTGATTATCATTAATAACAATCGCAAAATATGCAGGACCTACTGAAGATAAAGATAAAAACTCACATTCACCATTTTCATATAACTTTCTTATTTTTTTTGACTGCTCAACCATTTTATCATATACAAAAGAACAATTCTCAATACTTCCCATATTAAATCTATAATCAAAAACAACCTTTGATAATTCACTAATACTTCCATTAATTAACCCAGGCAATGCTTTATGTAATAATTCATAAGCTATTTTTTCTGCATATAATTCCCCTGTTTTTTTAAATTTATATAAGTTTTCTTTCTCTTTTTCCATTAAGTAGTCAGCATCTTGAATTTCAAAATCTCTTGGAATACCAATTATTATTTTCCCCTCATAGTTCATTTTGGAAATTAAAGTTGCTCTACCAGTTATAATTGCTATACCTGACTTAGTTAAACCATTAGTAGCCCCTCCTCCTATACATTGAACCATTTTTAAATTATCCTCATCTGAATCATTTATTTCCTCACCATGATTTGAGGCTAAATATTTAATTAAATCTTCATTAGGAATTGGGCAACCATACAATTCATTTATACTAGCTGCAACTGCCGATATAGTTGAGCTACTTGAACCAAATCCACAATGCTTTGGTATTCCATTATCATTTACATCAATATAAAAAGATTCTTTAAATTTCAATACATCCTTCATTAAAGAATAAGCATGTTTAACTAGTACCTTTCTTTTTGTATTTTTTGAGATAATTAACTGTTCCTTACCTTCTATTACTTTTATTGTTACTATGATAAATTTTTTTGTAGAAATAACTACTTCTCCAGGTGTAAATATCATTGAATCATTAGAACAAACTGCTGCCGGGTTGATAGCCATTGCATCAAGTCTACAAGGATAATTTACCACTATTCCTTTTTTGATAAGCTTAAACTTCTTTTTTAAATTTCCGTTGTATTTATTAAATATATAATCATATTTGTATTTAGAAAAATTATTCATCAAAAATCCTCCTTTTTTAAAATATAGCAAAAAAGATGTATTAAATAAAATACATCTTTTTTATAAACCTATAAAAATTTTTTATATAGCATATTTCTTTGCTATATTTATGAATGAAATAGAATTTCTATTTAGTTTCTCTTTTGAATAGATTAAACAAAAATCAAGTTGATTAAATTTTTCTTCTAGGTTAATTTCATATAAATTACCTAAATTCAATTCTTCTCTTATAGTTCCCTTAATTAAATATCCAATTCCTACTCCTTCCTTTACTAATGAAATAGTTAACGGTGAATTAGGTAAACAAATTGTATTTTCAAGACATACATTTTTACTCAATAATATTTTTTCAAGTTCATGTCTCCTTTTTGATTTAGTTGGTAATATAATAGGATAATTTTCTAAATCCTTTAAACTTTTTACCTTATTACAAATTTCCTTATTATTTGTCACAAAGCAATTATACATATGTGACAATTTAATATAATCTAACTTATATTTACTTTTTTCTAAAGGTAACTCTTCAATTATAAAATCAATTTCATTATTATCAAACATAGAATATAATTCATTTGAAGTTTTCATCACAATATTAATAATAACTTTAGGGTACATCAAATGAAATTCATATATAATTTTAGGTAAAAATATTTCACAAGCATTACCACGAACACCTATGTTTAAAGTTCCCCCCCCCAACTTCATTACTAGAATATTTGATACTTTTTTCAAAAGTATCTATTTTCTCAAATACCGTAATTAAACTTGCATATAAAATTTTTCCTTCTTCTGTTATTTTAAATTGACCACGAGTTCTATCTATTAGAACAACATTTAGTTCTTGTTCTAATATTTTAATAGAATAACTTAATGCTGGTTGGGAGATATTAATAGCTTTTGAAGCATTTGTAAATCCTTCATATCTAACCACGTCATAAAAACTTTTATATAAATTTAAATTAGCCATTTTATAACCCTTTACTTTCTAAAAAATTAACACATTTATTAAAAAACTCAACCTGATTTTTATTTAATTCTCCATTTTTCACCATATTTTGTAAATCTTCCTGACTAAACCATTTTACCTCAGTTAGTTCATCAAGTTGAATGTCTAAATTACTAATATCTAAATCCATTTTTGTATAATACATTATATAACAATCTTCTCCATCACAGCCTCTGTCAAATTCAATCATCTCTTGATTAGTTATATCAACTCCAAGTTCTTCTTTTACTTCTGTTATTATTCCTTCCTTTGGTGTTTCTCCATGTTTTGGATGTCCCCCTGTTACTCCCCAATCGCCACCTTTTTCTTTGGTCCTCTTTTGCATTAAAAATTGTCCCTTAGAATTTTGAATAGCTATCATTACTACCATTGGGTAAAAATTATTTGGTATTTCTTCTCCTTTAAAATATGTATGTCCTGTTAATTTTAAATTCTTATCATATAAATCTCTTTCTTCACCCATATACACTATATCTCCTCATACTACTAATTAAACAGTCTTATTATAGCACAAAAAACTTAGCTATCACAATGTTTTAATATATTTTTTTATAATTTTATAATAAAAATTAAAAATAATATTATTCCAGTTTTTTTAAGTAAATATCATATAAAACATTAATTTTGTTACAGTTACAAATTTTATATTTTATCATTTATCAAATCTGTATAATAAATAACTTCTTTATTTAGTTTTTTTGCATACTCTATTTCATTACTAGTACTACTTCCAATATAACCATCTACATTAACAACGACTATTGCATCAGCTAAATTTATTTTTTCTTTATGCATTTTATCAAACATTAAAAACTCTTCTTCAGTATAATCATCTTTACTATCTCTAGCAGGATAAATTGGAGTGATTACACAATTACCTTCTAATTCTAATTTTTCACTTATTTCCATCATTTCTTTTTGAAATCTTAAACTTCCACATATAGTAATTATTTTCATATTTATATCTCCTACCAATTTTATTATATTATTAAAAAGTAAACCCTTTAATAGATTTACTTTATTCATAGAACTCTACATATACATTTTTATTACCTAAATTAGGTAAATTATCTATATGTCCTATTTTAGTGTATTTATTACTTGTTTCAAAAGAATCATAAAATATTACTATACAGTCATTACCATATAACATAATATCTCCTGCTTCTATATACCTTACTCCTATTGGACTAGTAGGTAATGTATTATCTAAATAAAAATATTTTTCATTTCCATTTAATTCTTTCATCTCAAGTTCCATTGGAAATAAACTTAACATTTCTTTTACTGTTTCATTTTCTTCTAAAGTTGCATTATATTCTTTTCCTTCTATTTTTACTATCATTCTATTTTGTTCTTCTTCAACTTTTTTATCTATTTTTACTTTTTCTTCCACTTTATGTTTACTTCTTTCCTCTGTTTTTAATCCTGTAGTTTTTCCACCGATTTTTATTGAAAATAAGAAACTAACTACAATTGTAATTAAAATAACTGTTCCTATCGCAAATAACTGTTCCATATTGAATCTCCTCTATTTTTATTCTCTATATTTATTATAACATAAAACATAGAATTACTTTTATATTAAATCCATTTTTCTACAGTTTCTTTGGCACAATTTACAGATGATCCACGAATAGAAAGTCCTTCTAAAACATAAGCTCCTTTACAAACACCTTTTAATTGACTTGGGATTGCGGCTAAACCACTTCCTTCATGTGTTACAAATGGTCTTATTATTTTATCTCTGTACTCTAATCCTTTTAATGCTGTAAATAATTCTTCTGGCATACCACCCCAATAAACTGGTGAGCCAATATATATGACTTCATAATCTGAAATATCAGGAACTGGATTCTTAATTGGAGCATTATGTGTAGTGCTTCTTTCTTTGGCTTCTTCTAAGCATGTATCATAATCTTTGGCATATTCTACTAAAGGTTCTACTTTAAAAATATCAGCTCCAGTAAATTCTTTAATATACTCTGCAATTACCTCCGTATTACCTTTATCAATATAACCTACCCCGTAGTTTTCATCAGCTCTACTAAAATAAATAATTAAACTTTTCTTATCATTATAATTTTCTTTAGATTTAAATAACATTTTTATCTTCCTTTCTTTTATAATTTTTAATAATCATAATTTATATATTTACTTAATTCTACAGGCATATATCTTGGTCCTCTTACAGCTCTTACTCCAAATTGTTTTAATAAATTAAAAGAGAATTCTCCTTGTTCATATTTTTTAATTAATTCTATCTGCATAACTTTTTTCATTTTGACTGTATCACTACTATATTTATAAGGAATATTAGGTTTTATTACTTTAAATTTATACATAATAGATGAGTAAGGACTACCAACATATAAATAGACAATATCATTTTCTAAGATATCTGTACTTTGTTTCCACATTATAGTCTTACTATCTGTTAAGGCTTTTTCGATATCAAAATATTTAGGATTAGAAGGTATTATCCATTCATGATTAGATTTATTTTTATTTACAGTATAGGCATAACTTTCAGAAATTAACTCCATTATCAATTTATCTTCTATAGTATCATTTAAAATAATAGTAATCCAATATTTTTTATTCATATGATAAGCAGGATAAAAGCCTTTTTCAGTTAATAAAGTTTTAATCTTAGTTGGATCTAATTTTATATTAATTATTTCTACTTCACCACTGGTATTTTCTTCTAATTTACTTTTATCAATATTCATAATGATACCATACCACTTTTTACTGTCTTTGTTACTAAAAGTAGCTGTCCCAGGAGAACTTTCCCATTTAAATTCTGGTTCATCTCCATATTTTTCTTTAATTAACTTCGCTATTCTATTAGATTGATTATATATAAAATATTCACTTATAAAACATTTATCTTTGATATCTCTTAATAAACTTTCAAATTCAGATCTCACTTTCTTAACAAAAGACCCTGTATTATGTTCTACTCTAAAAGTAGTATATTCATCATTAAAAGATAAATCAAAAACTTGTCCTTTAACAATACCTTTATAATCTACTTCTATTATAATTTTAAAAGTATTATCTAAAATATTTTTGGAATATTTATAAAAATCTTGCTCTTTTATAAAACCATATTCTTGTAACTTTAAAAAATTAACTTTGGCCCTTCTAAATATTTCTTCTTCTATAGTCATGATACCTCTCCTGTATTTAATTTATATTAACTATTATATCAAAAAAAGAATCATTAATATATTCAATTAATAATTCTTTTTAATATATTCACAAATTAAGTCGGCAGTATTTTCTTTTCCTATATTTGAATTAATACATAAATCATAATTTTCAGCATTACCCCAAGTTTGTTCAGAAATCATTTCATAATAACTAGCTCTATTTTTATCTGATTTTTCAATATTCTTTTTAGCTTCACTTTTTGTATCGTTATACATTTCCATTACTTTTTCTACTCTATAGTCTGTTGGAGCATATATAAATATTCTTACTATATTTTTATAATCTTTTAAAACATAATCAGCAGCTCTTCCTACTAAAACACAAGATCCTTTATCAGCAATCATCTTGATAACTTTTTCTTGTGCTTCTATAGCATATTTTACAGGTGAAGTAGTTAAATATAAATCATGTAAAATATCATTGTGTCTATTAATATCTGATACAAATTCTTTATCTAGACCACTTTCTTTAGCAGCAAGGGCAGTCATTTCTTTATAGTAATAAGGAATATTTAATTTTTGAGCGACAAGCTCTCCTATTGCTTTTCCTTGACTACCATGAGTTCTCGAAATTGTAATAATTACTCCTTGTTTTGAATCTTGTAAAGAAACTTCTTCAGTATTTTCGGAAATATTATTTTCAATATTTTTAAAGAATCTAACAATTAAAATAATAGTTACAATTATTCCTAATAAATCCGCAATAGGAGCCGCAATTAAAGCTCCTTTGATACCCATATAATTTGGTAATATGATAACAAGTGGTACAAAGAAAACTATATCTCTAGTAAGCGATACTATAGCAGCTTTTAAAGGTTCTCCTACGGCTTGGAAAAAGATAGAACACATTTTTATTAAACAAGTAAAAGTTACTAATAATAAGAATAATCTAAATGTTAATTCGGCGAACTCCATATATAAACTATCACTTGAACCAAATACACTAATAATAACACTAGGACATACTTCAAAAATGATAGTTGAGATAATACCTACTATAGTGGAGATAATTACTACTTTTTTAAATGTTTCTTTTACTCTCGCAATGTTTTTAGCACCATAGTTGTATCCTAAAATTGGTTGAGCACCTAAAATAAGTCCTACAATAATATTGATAACGATTGAAAAAACTTTCATAGTTATTCCGATAACCGCAATAGGAATATCAGCACCATATTTACTTAAGGCTCCATATTTGGCTAACATAATATTACAAATAAGAGAAATAATTACAATACTCATTTGGGTAATAAAAGTGGAAATACCTAATTTAATTACATTTTTAAATACATGAAGATTTATTTTAAAACTGTTGAAACTTAATTTAAAAGTTTTAGTTCTAGTGTAATAAATAATAGATATTACTAATGAAGCAATTTGACCAATAATAGTAGCATAAGCTGCTCCTTCTATTCCCCAATTTAGTCCAAAAATAAAGATGGGATCTAAGATAATATTAGTAATAGCACCTATAGCTGTTGCAGCCATTGAAAAAGCTGGTGAACCATCGGCACGAATTACTGCATTCATTCCATTTCCTAACATATAAACAGGTATAGCAGCAATAATGATTACATAATAGGCTCTCGCTAAAGAAATACTTTTAGCACTAGCACCAAATAAATATAATAATTGATCTTTAAAAATAAACCCTAAAATAAGAAATATAATACTAATAATAAATGTTACAAGTATACTATTTCCGATGGCTTTGTGAGCATTTTTTGTATCTTTTCTTCCTTGACATAATGATAAATATGCTGCTGCTCCATCACCAAAACACCAAGCAAAAGCAACGGCAATTATAGTAATAGGATACACAACTCCTGTGGCAGCATTACCTAAATAACCTAAACTACTATTACCAATGAAAATTTGATCTACAATATTATATAAAGAACTAATAAGTAAAGATAAAATACATGGTATAGAAAATTTTAAAAGTAATTTAGATATCTTTTCTTCTCCTAAAAATTTGTTATTTTCTTGATTTTCCATTTTCTCCTCCTTTTAATAATTTAAGTCAAATCCCAACAAATTCACAAAAAAAATATGCGTAAAAAACGGTCTTGTTTTTACGCATATTGCTGGATCAGACTTTTTAATTATACAATTTTTTTAAAATTTTTTCAAAAGTTTTTTGTCTTTTTTATTTTAAAATTCTTTATTAAGATTTATTTCTAAAGATATTTTATATGAAAAATATAACATAAGTACTTCTAATATTATGATAATTTCTTTCCAATAATTTTGTAAAAATGATATTGTGTTTAATATACTAGAGATATCTATAAAATTTAAAATAAAGCCTCCAAATATAGCTATTCCAAAAACAATAATAAATATACTAATTCTAGCTTTTTCTATACCTAATTTATAAATTATAGGATACATAAAAGATAAAACTATTAAGGTTCCAAATATATTAGCAAACATTGATAATAAAATTATTTCAAAATCAACGTTCTTACTATTATAATAAGAAATTAAAATGGATAAAATTGTGGTAATGACTGTTATTATTAAAATCATCACTAAAGTTGCTACATACTTAGCTTTAACACTATTTTTTCTACCATCTGGTAGTGTTACACAATAGGCATCCCATTTATTAAAAGAATCATAACTAAAAGTTGTAAGCATAAGCATCACACTTATAAAAGGAAGAATAAATGATATGTCCATTTCTCCACTAAATCCCATTATGGCATATAAAATAAATAAAATTGCCAATATTTTAAAATTACTTTTAATCATAGCTAAATCTTTTTTTATAAAACCTAACATTTTTTCTCCCCCTTAACCATTAGAACCATAAGTACATCTAGAGTGATTTTATCTATAACATTGTTATTATATTTGTTTTTAAATTTATTTTTATCTTCTAATAATATTTCATAATTATATTTATTCTTTTTATAATTTAAGTAATCTTCTGAAGCAATTTTTTTAAATTCCTTTTCTCCACATTTTACAATACCATAGTTATCTAATAGTTCATTACTAGTTTTAGAAAGGAGAATTTCTCCATTATGTATAAAGGTTATATAATCAGCAATATTTTCTAAGTCAGTAGTTATATGACTAGAAAATAATATAGAGCAATTTCCATTTTGAATAAAATCTTGAAAAATATCAATAACTTCAGCTCTAGCTACTGGATCTAATCCTGCTGTTGGCTCATCTAAAATTAAAAGTTTAGGATGATGAGATAAGGCAGTAGCTATTTCTAACTTTTTTCTCATTCCTTTGGAAAAAGTTTTTATTTGTTTATTAGAAAGTAATGAAAACTTTTTTAGATAATCATTAAATAATTTAGAATCCCAATTTTTATAAATACTTTTCATAGAATTATTAATATCATTAGGAGTAATTATTTCAGGAAAGAACATATCATCTAATACTACACCAATATCTTCTTTGATTTCTTTTTGACATTTACGGTTATCTAAATTAAAAATTTTAATATCTCCACTATATTTTTTTAATATATCAAGTATACATTTTATAGTAGTAGTTTTACCAGCACCATTCTCACCAATAAAACCCATTATCATACCTTTTGGTAAAGTAAAAGCTATATTTTTTAATTCAAAATTATCATACTTTTTAGATAGCTTTTTTATTTCTAAAATATTTTCCATTAATGTTCCTCCTCAAATAATATAGTTAACATTTCCTTTATAGTATCTTTGGAAATATTATTAATTTTCGCTATATCAACAGCTTTTTCTAGTAAATCCTCTATCTTCTTTAATTGTTCTTCATAAGCTAAATCTTTATTAATTTCGGCAACATAAAATCCTTTTGAAGGAATAGTTTTTACATAACCTTCATTAACTAACTCTTCATAGGCATTTTTTGTAGTAATAACACTACATCTTAAATCTTTGGCGAGACTCCTGATAGAAGGTAATAATTCATTCGCCTTAAGTTCATTTGTTACAATCTTAACTTTAATTTGTTCTTTTATTTGTTCATATATGGGAACTCCACTTGAATTACTTATTATAATATCCATAATTCACCTCTTTGTATATATCAATTATATACAGTATATATACAGTTGTCAATAAAAAAAGTAAACATTATAAAATGTTTACTAATTTAATTTATTATATATGAATTTATCCTATACAATTATTGTATGCTTTAGCATTAGCATCACAAGGTTTTTCAGTTGGTTGATATACTTTTCCTGCGAACCAAACTTCTCCACTATTTTTATCACGAATTAGGAAAATGTAAGGATTATCAAAAGTCATATCAATAACTTCTACAGGAACATCATATAAGTGTTCAAAGCCACAATTCATTGCTCCAAGTCCTCCACCTACTGTTGCTGCAGAGGCTTTAATACCATCATTTGAAAAATCTATATTTGCTTTATGAGAAACTGTATCAATATAAGTTTCTTTATCACTAATCATATTTGATAAATCAGCTGTTCCCTGTTTGAAAACATCTTTAATTCCTAAAGTTTCTAAATCTTTCTTTAAATCAATTTCTTTTTCAAAATTAAATAATGGAATATATCCTTCTATTTTAGTAACTTTTCCTTCAGCAAAGTTTTTATTTTCTATTGTTTTTAAATTATTAATAATATTTTTTAAATTTTTCTTATCTAAACTATCTATGAAATTATTAATATCTTGATACTTAGGCATAATTCCAATATATTGTAAAGTTGTACCATCATATTCTTTTAAATCTTTAGCAAAGGCTTTTACATCATTATCATTGTAAATCATAAAGTCAGTTGATGTATTTAATTTATGATAATTAGAATTAAGCTCACTTATAAATTTATCTACATACTGAGCAGTATTAAGTGATGAATCAATACATTCTCCACCTTTAGCTACATAATCATTATACTCTTTAGTAATAGTATTTCTGATGTTATCTTCACCTAATTCTTTGACAATATCATAATTATTAATAGAAGCACCTATCTCTACAGCTTTAGCATATTTACTCTTCTTATTGAAATTTAAACTTTTATAAGAATCATCTGAATCAATTGGTGTGATTAGTTCTTCATATTTTTCATGATCATATTTTACTTGATAAAGTTCTGGATTTGGAGTTGTACTATTAGCAGTAGACATTTGAAGTCTTTGTTTCCAATCCATATCAATAGCAAGGGCATTAACAAGTAAAAATCTACTATCTGAAACATCATCTAATAAATTACTAATTAAACCAAGAGTTTTCTCATTAACCCAAGAGTTAACTCTATCTGGGCTTTTAAATTCATCAAATATAATATCAGCATTATATTCTGTAGAAAGATTATTTATGTAACTTTCTTTTACATTATCTTTATAAACATTTCTTATAAACATGGCATTAGCAAAAGACATATTTTTATTATTATTGTATTTCTTAGCTTTATAATCCCCTATTACTTGATTAATTTGTTCTTTAGTCGCACCTTTAGCTCCTTTTTCTAACATAGCTAAAGTATATTTTATAGAAAGTGGACTATATACAATATTCTCATCTTTATTTTCTAGTTTCAAAATTTCTAAATCAAATTTTTCTAAACCATTACCTTCCATACGATATTTAGATTCTACTGATTTTGATTTAGTTTTAACTTTTTCTTCCTTTGGCATAAATTTAAAATAAGCAAAAACACAACCACCTAAAATGATTAATATAAGTAAAACAATACAAATTATTTTTCCTTTCTTGTGTTTTTTCTTTTCTTCTTTACCACCAATATCACTTGTCAAATTTTTCTCTTTATTCTCTTCACTCATAAATTTCACTCCTCTATTTTAATTATAGAAAACATCTAAAAATATTACAACATTATTTTTTTCCTTTGTGTAAACAATTTAAAATAATGGTGCGAATAACCTTAATATAGCTTGCCATAAAGTTTTTAGGAAACCAGATTTAACATCTTTGTCATTTAATTCTTTACAGTCTTTAAAGGTAATTTCAAAATCTTGAAATATTTTATCTATTTCACTTACTTCTTCCATATAAATTCCATTTTCAAAATGAAGATATAAGCTTCTATAATCCATATTTATAG
Source organism: uncultured Bacilli bacterium (assembly GCA_947629395.1). The sequence goes on along the minus strand of CANRDQ010000007.1, from coordinate 10,360 downwards.
TTCCTACTACCGCTCTAACATCATCTGATACAAATACTTTTGAATGAACAAAGCCTTTTGTATATTTATAGATTTTTACACCATTATCATGTAATACTTTAAAGAAGGAAGTTGTTTGGGTATAAACTATTTTTTTATCAGGAATACCAGGTACGATAATTCTTACATCAACACCTCTTTTTGCTGCCCTAGAAAGAGAGTTAACCATATCAGTATCTATTATTAAATAAGGGGTCATTATATATAAATACTTTTTAGCACTATTAATCATATTAATATAAACATCTTCACCAATTAAATCTTTATGAAGAGGAGCTACTCCATAAGGAATAACATAACCATTATTTTTATTTCTATCTTGGAAATTGTATTTAAATTTAGTAATATCTTTATCCTCGTTGATATTGGCATTCCATAAAGTTAAAAACATTACTGTTAAATTCCAAATAGCATCCCCTACTATTTTAATTCCATTATCTTTCCATACTCCAAGTTTACTATTTACATTTATATACTCATCACTTAAATTAACACCACCTGAAAAAGCTACTTTACCATCGATAATAGTCATTTTTCGGTGATCTCTATTATTCATGAATATTCCTCTAAAAGGACTAAGCTTATTAAAAGGAATACACTTAATACCATATTTAGCAAGTTCTTTAGAATAGTTTGTAGAAAGCATAGCGATACTTCCCATATCATCATATAGGATTCTAACTTCAACACCCTCTTTTACTTTTTCTTTTAATATATCTAAAATACCATTCCACATAGTTCCTTCATTAATAATAAAATATTCCATAAAAATAAACTTTTCAGTTTTTTTTAGTTCTTTTATTAATTCAGGATAAAACTTTTCTCCAAAATTATAATAAGTTATTTCATTGTTATTACTAGCAAAATAACTAGTTCTATTTTGTAAATATTTAATATTATCTAAATTTTTAGTATTAATTTCTTTATTTAAGTTTTCATCTGATTTTAAATATTGATTGTATTCTTTCTCACGTTCAAAAATATTTTTTAATAATTTATTTTTAGAATAATTCCTTCCTAATGTAATTAATAAGATTGTTCCAAATATAGGGAATATTAAAATTAGTATTATCCATGGTAAATCATTTGAAAGTCTGGTACTATCTTTTAAAATACCAAGAACAATAAATATACTGGCAATACTATAAAATAAAGTAATAATTCCTAAATATTTATAAAAGAATAATCTTATCATGATAGCAAATCCAAATTGTAAAATAACTCCAATTATAACTACTATAGCTCTTTTTACGGCATTTAACATAATCTTAACTCCTTACTATTATCACCAAATATTATAACATACTTATCTATTTTCTTCTGAAAAAAGCTTGTTTAATAAACCTTATTGTAAATAAACAAAAGATAGCTACTACTATAAGTAAAGAATAAATTTTGTTTACTATACTGTAATAAGTTGCATAAGCTAAAAAACCAATTATATAAGAAAAGAAACTTATACTAAAAATATATCTAAAACAGGTGGCTATTTTTTCTTTATTAAATAATAAAAATATATTTTCTAGGCAAAAACTTAAAGCACAAATTAGAAAAGGACTAATGATTAATTTTCCACTAAAATTATTTTTAGGAAAAACTACTATTAAGAAAATTAACACTGTTAATGATAATAATATTTTTCTAATTATTAATACTTTTTGAACTCCATCAACTATTTTTTTATTCATAGTGTCTCCTCTATTTCTAATTCCATTTTATTATGGATAATTCCTTCTTCTAGAAAATCACCTGATGTTATTTTAAATCCAAATTTTTCATAGAAACCTACGGCATATTTTTGAGCATCTAAACATATTTTCTTACACTTCATTTTTTCTTTTATAACTACCAAACTTTGTTCTAATAGTTTTCTTCCTGTTCCACAACCATGTTTTAAAGTAAGAACTCTACCAATTTTAACAATGTTATCAGTAACATAAAACGCTCTAAGATAAGCACTTACTATGCCATCTTCCATAAAAAAGAAATGTAAACTATTATAATCAATATCATCTAAATCTTGATAAATAATATTTTGTTCTACTGCAAATACGGCTATTCTTGATTTTAAAATTTCATATAATTCTTGATTAGTTAACTCATTAAAATTCTTTACTTTTAGCATTTTTATCATCCTTTATAATTGTCTGATTTAATTATACTACAAAAATAAAAAATACTAACTAGATTTTAGTATTATTTTTATATTAATTTTAGTTATTACTATATTTTTGAATTAAGGCTTCAGCAACTTTAATTCCATCTATAGCTGAAGTAGTTATTCCTCCAGCATATCCTGCCCCTTCACCACAAGGATAAATTCCTTTGATATTAGATTCAAAATGTTCATCTCTAACAATTTTAACTGGTGAAGAACTACGACTTTCTACTGCCGCTAATAAGGTATCATCGCTATCAAAGCCCTTAATCTTTCTACCAAAGTTTTCAAAAGCTTCAATTAAAGAATTACTAATAAACTCTGGTAATATTTCTCTTAAATTTGTAAATTCATAATTACCTTTTGTAATAGGAACTATACTTTTATAAGTAGTGGACTTTTTATTTTCTTTAAAATCTTTAAGTAATTGTAATGGGATTTTTCCTTGGCATAAATTATAAGCTTTTTCCTCTAAATTTCTTTGGAAGTTGATACCATCCATAATGTTATATCCAAAATCTTCAGGTGAAACGGTAACAATAATAGCACTATTAGCATCCTGGCTATCTCTTTTATAATTACTCATCCCATTAATGGCTAAACGTTTTTCTTCACTAGAAGCATTGACAACATAACCACCTGGACACATACAAAATGAATAAACTCCACGTTTTTGTTTAGTAGTATAAGTAAGTTTATAACTAGCTGGTGGCAATAACTTATAGCTATCTTTATATTGACTTTTGTTAATCATTTCTTGACTATGCATTACTCTGATACCTATCGCAAATGGTTTAGGTACAATGTTAAGGTTTTCATTTTTTAACATTTCAATTGTATCTCTAGCACTATGTCCTATCGCTAAAACTAAATTATTACAAGGAATAATTTCTTGATTATTAACTTCAATACTATTAAGTATACCATCTTTAATAATTAGATTAGTTAGTTTAGTACTATATCTAAACTCTCCACCCATATTGATAATAGCGGTTCTCATATTTTTAATAACATTCCTTAAAATATCAGTACCTATATGAGGTTTTTGTAAGTAAAGAATTTCTTTAGGTGCACCAAACTTAACAAATATTTCAAATACTTTTTTGCCTAAATGTCTTTTATCTTTTACTAAGGTATTAAGCTTACCATCTGAAAAAGTTCCTGCTCCTCCTTCACCAAATTGGACGTTACTTTCTGTATTTAAAATTCCACTTTCCCAAAATTCTTCGACATCTTTTATTCTTTCTTCAGCTTTTTTACCTCTTTCTATTATTAAAGGTTTATACCCCATTTCAGAAAGTAAATAACCACAGAAAAGACCGGCTGGACCACTACCAACAATTACGATTCTTGTTTTTAATTTTTCTATACCTTTAGAAGGATAAATATAATCTTCTGGTTCTTCTTTTAAAATATCTTTAGAATGTATTCTATTTAAAACACTATCTTCATTTTGTAAAGATACACTAAGTTCATATATATAATATATTTGTTTTTTATCTCTAGCATCAATGGATTTTTTTCTGATATTTAAGTCTATTAATTCGGTAGAGTTAATGTGTAATAACTTGATAATTTTCTTTCTTAATTCTTGTTGGCTATCTTTTTCAATAGGAATTTTTACCTGTCTAATTTTAATCATTTTTAATCACACTTTCTCCTGCTACCATACCACTCATCCAAGCAAAAGATAAATTGTATCCACCACAATCACCATTAACATCTAAAACTTCTCCTGTTAAATATAAACCTTTAGTTTTTAAAGACTCCATAGTTTTAGGGTTTATTTCTTTAAGTGGTACTCCTCCACTACAAACTTGAGCATTATCAAATGATTTAGTTTTCAAAACATTAAATTCAAAACTCATAATTCTATTTATAACTTTTTCTTTATTAACATCATTCCATTTTGAAGTAGCAGAAATATTTTCTAATTTAGAAATTAAATTAACTAAATTATAATTTAAGAATCCTTCTAATATTTCTCTTAATTTATAATCTTTTAATTGTTCATCTTGATTATCCATCCATTGTAAGAAATCTTCTTTATTTCCTTTAAACCAAGGTATAAGATTAATTAATATTTTATAATTTTTATTTTCAAATAAACCCCTTGAAATTATTCCACTTAAGTTAAAAGTACAAATTCCACTGATACCATAATCAGTAAATTGAACTTCTCCTCTTTCTTCTTTAATTTTTTGATTATTTTCTAAAAGTGAAAGTATCGCATCACTTCTGACACCTTTCCATTCTTTATAAAAATTATCTTTTCCTTCTAATTGTACTAAAGAAGGAACTACCTCTATAATAGAATGACCTAAGCTTTTTACTAAATCATAACTACTTCCATCACTACCTGTTTTTGGTGCCGCTTTAGATCCAGCAGCTATAATTACTTTATCTGCTGTAAATTGGTTGTGTTCTGTGGAAATAATAAACTTATCTTCTTTTTTGATAGATTTTACTAATTCATTATTTATTACTTTAATATTAAGTTTTTCTACTTTTAACATTAAGGCATTTACTACACTACTAGCTTGATTAGAGAAAGGATAGTAATAACCATTATTAACTTTTGAAACTATACCTAATTCTTTAAAGAACTTTAAAATTTCATCTTTTTTATTATTAAAAATTTTCGCAAATATTCCCATATCTTCAGAGTGATAAAATTTTAAATCTTGCTTTTCATTATAAAAATTACAACGACCATTACCTGTTGTTAAAAGTTTTTTACCACACTTATTATTTCTTTCTAAAATTACAACATTACAACCTGCTTCTCTTGCTTTTATAGCAGCAGTCAAACCTGATGCTCCTCCACCAATTACAAAAACGTTCATCTACATCACCAACAATATTATATCAAAAAAGAAAATGAAATAAAATTCATTTCCCTTTTTAATAACATACTTTTATTTACTAATTTAAAATATTTATTGCTCCTTTAGTTCCATCTACAACAATTTTTTCTTGTTTACTTAATAACTCGATTTTATCATATCCTATTCCTGTTATACATGGAATACCAAGCTCACGTGAAATAATTGCACTATGCGACAAGAAACCACCTTCAGCAGTTACAATAGCACTACTTTCAATCATAGCTGGAACCCAATCTGGATCAGTAAAATCTGCTAATAATATCTCTCCCTTTTTAAATTTTGAAATAACACTTACTTTTTCTAAATAATGAGGTTTACCTTTTACAAAACCAGATGATGCAGGAATCCCCGATATACTTTTATCGGCTTTAGTATTTTTACTATCTACATTAAACTTAACAGTTACTGGACGAAATTGTACAAACAAAAGCTTACCATCAACTACACACCACTCAAAATCAGAAATTGTATTCAATTCATGCTGTAAAGAAATACATTTTTCAGCTACAATTTCATCTCCAATTTTTAGAGGATTAATAACTTTTTCATTCCAATTTTCATATTTGGGAATAACTTTACCAGACACTAACTTTTCTCCATTACCATTAGTCCATTCGAGATGTCCTGTATCAAGACTATTTCCTAACCAAACACCAGAATATTGTGGCTCTTTAAATTCTTGAATAACAACAGACATATATGGCTTTTTGGTATTAAATTTTTCACAATATTTAATAACACGATTACTAAAAACAGATTGATAAACTTTTTCAATAGAAGCACATAATTTTTCACAACTAATATCTAATTCTGTAATAAAAAGTCCTGCAAATGATTGGTTAGTGTTATCTTCAACTGTTGCTGAACTTCTAACTGAATATTTATGATTTGAAAAACTATTTATATCTTTTTTATACCTTTTGTTAATTACAGACCCGACAGGTATAGCAACAGCTTTTGGTATATCTACATTATGATAAGATAGCTTAGCTAGTCCTAAGTTTTTGCCACCAATAATGTTAGCTAATTTATCATCTATACCAATATCAAAAAATTTATGTAACTGTTCCATAGATATAAAAGAAAGACAATCTAAAAGATAAATTCCTAATAAATCACGACCACTTATTTCTTTTAAATATGGGCAATTATCATAAACATATTTATCAAAATCTGCCTTAGCTTGGTCATGTTTTTTTATCAAATCATTATTGTGATATAAATGCTCTATATCTTGCCATTTTTTCATTAATAAATATAAATCTATTTCTTCACCTGATATATCACCTTTAACTTTTTTAAAGTTGGTAAGAGCAGATGGATTCATGTTATCAACTTTTGCGAGAATATCTAAATATAAATCTCCATACTTTTCCTTAATCATTGTAAATATTTTAGATGTTAAAATAGAGCCTTCTATTATTGTCTCTAAAAATCCATAATAAGAATATGCAACACGATATAAAAACCATTTTTGTACTCTGTTCTTTTCTTGGTCTGCTTTCTTCATTGCAATAAGAGATTTATCCTTAATTTTTTGCATAGTTAATTCTAATTCATTGGCCTTTAAATTTGATAAATTTACTTCTTTTATAAAAATTTCTATATCTGTTCCTAAATTAGGATTTAATAATATGTCATACTTTAAAGTCCAAAGCCATTGTGGATCTGTTACAAAATTCTCTAATACACTAATTTGATGACGAAATTCTTCCAAACTTACATTTATAAATTCATTCATGATTTGTTCCTTTCTAATAAAAGTTGATAATTCAAATTAGAGTTAAATTATTTTATTTATTATCTATTAACAATTTAATCATTTCTGGCTTATCGACAAATATTTTTTCCCATATAATAAACTTTTGTTTAAAATTGAAAAAATATTTGAGAAGTGGTATGTCATTTATTTTGAATTTAACATTATGTTTTTTCAAATATCCACATGTAAATAATTTACAAGATATTGACTTAACTTTACATTTTCCGTTTACAAAATTTTTACACAATCCCCTTTTAGACCCATAGCAACATCCATTCTTTGATTCTGCACAATGACTTTTGTTTTTCACACCAATACAAACATTATCTTTAAATTGACAAATATCATTTTCTATAAACTTTTCATCTAAATAATCACATACTGTATCATAAATATATGAGTACCTTTTCTTTATACTTTTTATATTCACAGCATGAACACATTGAATTTTGAATTTTAAATCTTCATCAAAATTTTCTTTTTTTAATACATTATCATTTATTATATCTTTATCATCTAAATTAAGATGAACTATATAATTTTTCTTTTTAACATATTTTTTTAATTGTGAATAAAATTTTTTATCATTATCTATATATATATCCTTCATCTTACATCACTACTTTATATTATCATATAATTAGAAAAAGTAAAATCATTAGACTTTACTTTAATTTACGTTCTATTAATTTTTTATTTTCAATTAATCTATTATCATAAGGATTTCTAATAATTGCTTCATTAACGTTTTCTAAAGATTTTTGATAATCTCCTTCATAATAATAACTTATGGATAATAGATCATAAATTGTCTCATTAAAACTAAAAGGTTCATTAATATAACTTTTAGTATGAGTCTTTATTTTTAAAGCTTCATTACAATACTTAATTACTTCTTTAAAATGATCTTGTTTATAATGAAGTAAAGCCATTTCTACATAAGGATCTCTTAAATATGGTGCTTCTTTGATAGCTAATTTTAACCACATTTCAGCTTCTCTATATCTTTTTAAGTTTTTATAACTTCTAGCTATAAAACGCATAGAAGCACATCTTTCATCTTTCCAGGTCGCTCTTGGTAAAGATAAGTGTTTTATTAAAGTATCTATACATTTATTCCATTTTCCATAATACATATATTCTCTACCTAAATAATGCATATTTCTATCATCATCAGGGTCTTCTTTTACTGATAGTTCTAATAATGGTAAATAACTACTTCTAGATTTAGTACTATCAGGATAATGATTTACAGTAATATCATCAGTAGTAATTTTATTTTCTTTATTTTTTCCAATATAAGTTAATACCTCATGAACTGGATGAGTCCATTTATAATCATTTCTACTATGAATTTTTTCAATATAAAAGTTAACTACTGGTTTATTTTCTTCATCTAAGCTCCAATTATAATTATAAGCAAGTCTTGTAGTATCATCTTTCCAAATTTCTTCTAGTTTTTTTCTCCAACCTTTAACAAAAACTTCATCTAAATCTGTACAAACACAAATATCAGTATCTTCTGGTAAAAGAGCTAAAGATTTATTTCTAGCGATATCAAATCGCCAAGGATTTATTTCTTCTGATGTTACTTTTACTCCTTTTTCTTTTAATAGTTTAACAGTTTTATCTGTAGAGCCTGTATCTAAAACATAGATTTCATCTGCTTCTTTCATGGATTCTACCCAACGAGAAACAAACTTTTCTTCGTTTTTACTTATGGCATACACACATATTTTTCTTTTTTTCATATTAACCTCCAATATTAATGTATGAAAAAAAAGAAAATAAATATTAATTTATTTTCTTAACATATGTGCTTTATATGTATTATAGCCTAATTCACAAACAGTCATTTGTCCTACTCCACCAGGTACAGGTGTTATAAAACTTACTTTGTCCTTTACTTCTTCAAAATCTACATCTCCACATAAAGAACCATCTGGCATTCTGTTTATTCCTACATCGATTATAATTGCATCTTCTTTTATATCTTCTTTTTTTAGAAATTTAGGTTTACCTACAGCTGCAACTAAAATGTCAGCTGTTTTAGTAATTGATGATAAGTTTTCTGTTTTTGAATGGCATAATGTTACAGTGGCATTTTGATTAGTCATAAGAGCTGCAAGTGGCTTTCCAACTAAATCACTACGTCCAACTATTACAACATTTTTTCCACTAATTTGAATTTTATAATGATTAAGTAATGAAATAATTCCCATAGGTGTACAAGCTACCAAAGTATCTACATTATGAACAAGGCGTCCCATATTAATATCTGTTAAGCCATCAACATCTTTATTTGGGTTTATATGATTTTGAATTTCTTTCTCATTTAAATGTTTAGGCATTGGCATTTGAACTAATATACCATCGATTGTATCATCGTTATTTAAATCATCAATAATTTTTAATACTTCATCTTGAGTAACATTTTCTTCTAAATTAATATGTTCAAATTTAAATCCTAAATTATTAGCCATTTTCTCTTTTTGTCCAACATATACTTTACTTGCTGGATCATTTCCAATTTGAATTACTGCTAAACCTAATTGTTCTGGTAATTCATCAACTTTATTTTTTAACTCTTCTAATCTTTTTTGTTTTACTATTTTTCCATCTAATAATTGCATACAATTAATCTCCTAATCTTGTTTTTTATTTGATCCATATAAATCTTGTAATGGATTAGATTGCATATTTGCTCTTTTGGCTGGGTTTACAGCCGTAATTTGTGAAGGTTTAAGATTCTTTTCTTCATCAGGAACTTCCATTGGTCTAGTAGAATAGACTTCTGGTTTCTCTTCTTCTGCTTCTTTTGGTGCAGATTGTTCTGGTTTCATAAATTTATTATCATTTCGTTGATTACTATCAGCTGATATTTCCATAGTTGGAATACTCTCTTTCTTTTCAGCATTTTTTAATTGAAAATATTTAATTACAGCATAAACATACAAAAGAAGTATTACTAAACTTTTTAAACTTAAATATTTTTCATTAATAAATACAAAGTTTGAAACTACTAATATCCATCCAACAATTTCATTTACAGTTAACTTTCCTAGTAAGTAAAGATTAGCAAAAGGAATCCAAGCTAATACCGATCCTTTACCATACATTTTCTTATTTAATTTAGTCAATATAATAGCCTCGATAACATAAATTGTTATTACTAAAAAATACATTATTACTAGTAGTACGATACCAACTGCAAACATTCCACTAAATATATTTTCTATTGATGTACTATCAAAACTCATTTTTATTTCCTCCTAAATATTAATTACTTTCCTATTATCATAATCAGTATAGCACAATTTTTTTAAATTATATATGTTTTTATGATAAATATAATTTCATTAATCAATTATTATTCATACACTATATAGAAAGGAGGATTTTATGAATTTTGGAAATGATGAATTTCCAAATCAAAGATTTAGATTTGGAAACTGTTATATTTTAGGACCTACTGGGCCAACTGGACCAACTGGACCTGGAAGTGGCGCAACT
>CANRDQ010000006.1 GCA_947629395.1 uncultured Bacilli bacterium | reverse complement strand
TAAATACTATTAAAGGACTAAATGCAACTTTTGTATTTTTATATTTAAAAATTGCATTTAAGTCTTTAAGTAACATTTTCATTAACAATTATATAAAAAAATATAAATTCATGTTATAATGTCTAGTGAAACAAATAGTAATTTGTATTAGCAAAACATATATAATTAATTCTACAATTTAGTGGTGATTATTTTATTATAAGTCTTAGGATGTGTGGTTTATATGAAAGAAGAAAAACAATATAGTATTAAAGAATATATTTCTGAAATAGATGAAAGTAAAAATGTTAATTTTATTGCAACTATTATAAAAATACAAAAAGTGGAGATTAATAAAGCAATTATAGTAGGATTAAATTTAAAAGATAATAGTGGAACTATTTTGGGAATCTTTGTTGGCAAAAAAAATAATAGTGAGGCTATAAAAATAATAAATAATTTTAAAATTAATAAAAAGTATAAAATTAATGGAAATATAATTATAATAGATCAGCAAGCTATAAATGAATTAGAATCTGATAAATTAATATTTAAGAAACTTAATGTCAAAGATGGAGATAAAACATTAGCTATAAGAAAAATAGAAGAAATAAAATAGTTAAGGAAGAGAGATAATAATGGAAATTAAAATTGATTTTAAAAAGATGCAACAAGATACACTAATTAAAGAATTAAAATTAAATAAATATGTATATATAATTGGTAAAGTAGAAGAATATAAAAATTTGGCAGAAAAGCAAGAAGACTTTGATATAGAAGAAACTTTCAAAGATACTTATATTTTATTTTATGATATGCAAAAACAATGTTATAAAAAACAAAAAAATAAAGAAAAACAACTATCTGAATGGGGAAGGAAATTTTTTATATATTTTGAAAGACTAATAAAAGAACAAGCAAAAAGAGAAAAGGACTATGAAAATTTTAATAAAAATGCAGAGGAAAAATTAAAAGAGATTATATATGTTTTAGCTATTATTGAAGAACTAGATGACCACGATATACAAGATATATCTGATGATGAATTAAAGAAACTTGCTAAAGACAAAATAGAAAAAGAAAAAGTAAAGTTATATAAATCGTTTGCCACAAAACTTTTTGCAACATTAAATCCAAAAATGCCAGTGTGGGATAGTAATGTGATACAAAGTTTAAAAACTAAGTTAAGTGATGTATCCAATAAAAACATAAATAAGTTTAAAAATAATTCATTAAAAAAAGATATTGACTTTGATGAAAAAGTTACTATAGTTATAAATATATATAAAGATATTTGTAATCAAGAAAATGAAATATTAAAAGATAATGAAACAATAAAAGAGATAGATAAATGTAAAGAGTTTTTTAAAGAAGCGAAAGAGGAATTAAAAAATGAGAAATTTAAAATAGAAAAAGACAACTATAAATATTGTGATTCAGTTGATAAATTAATAACATCAACTAAAATATTAGATTTCTTTTTATGGAAAAAGGCAACTGTTGAAACTAATCAAAAGAATGATTGTTAGGAGATATATAAATGAGAAAATGTAAAGTAATTTCAATAATTAATCAAAAGGGTGGTGTTGGCAAAACTACGACTAGTGTAAATCTTTCAGTTTCTCTAGCTTTTCTTGGTAAAAAAGTTTTATTAATCGACTTTGATCCACAAGGTAATGCTACAACAGGATTTGATATAAAAAAGAGTGAAATTAAAAATAACATATATACTGTATTGAGCTCTAAATGTTCTATAAAAGAAGCTATGATAAAAATTAAATATAATGAATTATATTTAATACCAAGTACGATTAATTTAGCAGGAATAAATTATGAATTTATAAAAAAAGATTTAATAGATAATAGATTTTCAATTCAAAAGCAATTAAAGAAAAATATAGATGAAGTAAGAAAAGATTTTGATTATATAATAATTGATTGCCATTCATCATTAGATTTTCTTACTATTAATGCTCTTACTGCTTCTAATTCAGCAATTATTCCTGTTCAGTGTGAATATTTTGCAATGGAAGGATTGCTGCAGATTCAAGAAACAATTAAATTGATACATAAGGATTTGAATTCTGATTTAAATATAGATGGAATATTAATTACTATGTTAAATTCTAGAATTAAATTATGTAGAGAAATTATAGAAGATATTCAAAAAAATTCTAAAGAAAAAGTGTATAAAACGATGATCCCTAGAACAATTAAATTTGTGGAGGCATCTTCTCATGGTAAACCTATAATAGCATATAGAAAGTATTCTAAAGGTGCAAAAGCATATTTGGACTTAGCTAAAGAAATTATAAATGGAGAATAAAATTAATAAATGAAATGATAAAATAAATATATCATTGATAACTAGGAGATGGAAGAAAATGTGTAATACGGATAGTTTAGATAGATTTATAATAGTTCAAAGAAAAGACTATAACAAAGCTCTTAAAGAAATCAAAAATGGAAAAAAACTTACTCATTGGTCATGGTATATATTTCCACAACTTAAAGGTTTAGGTTCAAGTGCTACGGCTGAATATTACGGAATTGAAGATTTAAAAGAAGCTAGATTATATTTAACTAACGAATATTTAAAAAATAATTTAATTGAAATATCTCAAGCATTATTAAATCTAAATACTAATAATCCAACAGAGGTATTAGGATATCCCGATGATTTAAAAGTAAAATCCTGCATGACACTATTTTATTATGCTAATCCACGTATAAATATTTTTAAAAAAGTAATAGATAAATTTTATAATGGAGAATTTGATGATAAAACTATTTTATTGTTAAATAAACAGAAATAAATAAAGAAAATTAAGAAGGTTGAATCATGTATAAAGAATTAAATGATGAAGCAAAAAAATATCTTACTAAAGAATTAAAGAAAAAATTTTTAAAGAAATTTAATTCGAAAGATTTATTTAAAAGATGTGAGAAAGAGTTGAGTATACTTTACGAAAGAAATTTACTTTTTATTATTGAAGATCTATATAAATATAAAAAAGAAAATAGAGTTATTAAGTACAGTTTTGGTGGTACAATAAATAATTTATTGCTTTTATATGTATTAGATATAAATTATGTTAATCCATTAGAGTATAGTTTATCATATGAATTATTTAATGATGATACTATTGAGGTTGCTGTAACTCACGAACCTCCTATTTGTCTTATTAGTTATTTGGATAAACAAACTGACAAGTATAAGATTGTTCATGGGTTTTATGTAAAAACAGATATAAAATCAATTAATGATACATTAGACAACAACTATTTATTACTGCCATCTGGTAATTTAGATAGTAATATGTTGTTAAGATTTAATGATATGGACATATTGGAAACCGTAAATGATTATCAGGATTACATAAAAAAATATATGAAAATAAGGATAGATGAGAAAAACTATATAAATTCAAAAAAAGTATGTCTTGATAATGTATTTACTAGTGCTTTCGAAAGAAAAATATCTAAAATTTTAGAGCCTAAAACCATAAATGATTATATAAAAATAAAAAGTATTGCTCATGGTACTGATGTGTGGAATAATAATCAAGATAAGTTAGTTGAAGAAAAAAAGATAGATATAAATAATTTGATTGCAACCCATGAAGATATATTGGAGTACTTATTAGATCATAAATTAGAGAAAGATATGGCCTTAGAAATTACAAATTTTATTAGAAAGAGTAAAACTTTAAGGTTTCCTGATAAATGGAATGAGTATGTTAAAGTAATGGAAGAACATGATTGTGAAGATATATTTATAGAAATTTTTTCAAAAATATCATTTATTTTTGGTAGAGGCCAAGCCGTAAGTGAGTGTTTATTTGTATTAGATAAAAGTAATTATCGCACTATTGATATTAATTTAATAATATAATATAAAAAAGAAATAGTCATTTGATTATTTCTTTTCATCTACTCTAATAAAATTTGTTTTATGTTTAGGATTATATTCTAATAATTTAGAAGTAGTCATTTTTAATTTAGGATCAATATTTTTATTATCTCCCTAAAAATATCAAATTTGGTTAGTAAATTATTCTACTACTGAGACTATATTATTGTCAAATAAAATTATTTAACTTGATATCTTGAAATATTAAGAAGAATTCCCATACTAGCCATACTAATTAAAAGACTAGATCCACCATAAGATAAAAAGGGTAGAGTAACACCAGTAACAGGTATCATCCCTATTACTACCATTAAATTTAAAATAGTTTGAAATATAATTTGAAATATAAGTCCAGTAGAAACAGCAAAGTTGTACAGACGTGGTAAAACTAATATAGTTATTCTTACTAAAGAAGAAATAAAAAAGTTTTTGGCAGCAACTTGTAGTAGTGAAACTTGGTATTTAGAAATATTATTAGCACTTTTTTGTGGACTTCGTAAAGGAGAAATTAGAGGTTTAAAATTTAGTGACTTTAATCATAAAAATAAAACAGTAAAAATATCAAGACAGTTAGCCAATAAATATGAATTAGATGTAAATAATTTTAAAGTGAAAAAACTAACTTTTGTTGAGAAAGATCCTAAAACTGAGAATAGTTTTAGAACTTTAAGAGTCCCAGATATTATATGGGAAGAACTTGATAGAAGAAAAAAGGTAGTGGAGTTGAATAAAAGGAAATATCAAGATGATTATATTGATAATGATTATATTAGTTGTAAAAAAGATGGAGTACCACATAGTGCAACAGGATTAAATAGTTATATAACTAAGCAATGTAAAATTAATGGTATTCGTAACATTACAGTTCATGGACTTAGACATTTATATGCTACTATTTTGATAGAACAGGGTGTTCCAATTCATAAAATTTCTGCACTACTAGGACATAGTTCAATTCATACAACTTTTGATATTTATTTGGATATAATATGTGAAAAAGAAAAGATAATTGCATTTATGAATAATACTTTTGTAACGGAAGAAAGTGAGGAGTAGTTATGGATTTCGATAAAAAACAATATATTGATTTCAAAGTGTACTCCGTCACTAAAATAAAAAAGAAATATGGTTTTAGAGTAAAATTAATATATGATGATAATAGTAAAAACATAATACAAAAATCAGGATTTAAAACACAAAAAGAGGCAAATAATGTAAGAGATATTACTATAACAGAATTACATAATGGTACTTTCGTTATTTGTGATAGTATTAATGTGAAAAACTTTTTTACATATTGGTTAGAAAAAGTTATGAGGGAAAAAATAACTTCTGATTCTTATGACGCATATAAAAATGTGGTTTATAATCATATTATACCTAGTTTAGGAAATATAAAAATGATTAACTTAAATAGAGGACATATTCAAAAGTTTTATAATACTAAAGCCAAGTATTCTCATAGTGTTGTTAGGTTATGTAAAGCAGTGTTTAATACTGCATTAAAATATGCAAAGGAGAAAAATGTAGTATCAATTAATGTTGCTGATGGAGTGAATTTACCAAAGTGTGTGAAAAAGAAAAAATATAGAACAATAGAGGTAGATGTTAAGAAAACTTTAACAGTAGATCAAGTGAATTTATTGATAGAAAAAAGTAAAGGCACACCAATTCATCTACAAGTTATGTTTGCAGTTTTAATGGGATTAAGGAAGTCGGAAATAAATGGATTAAAGTATTCTGATATAGATTTTATTCATAGAACATTAAGAGTACAACGTCAACTTGGTAAAAGAGCGAATACAGATAATTCAGAATTAGAAATAGGAGAATTTACAAAACAAGAAATACGAGTAAAGACTTTTTCGAGCAATAGAGAATTAGATATACCTGATATATTATTTGAGGCAATACTTGAGGAAAAAAAGAAATATGAAAGGAATAAAAGTAGGAGGATAAATTGTAAAAAGACACCATTTAAAGATTATGGATTTATTTGTTGTTCTACATTAGGTAATCCAAGAAGTAAAAATTTTCATTTTCAACATTGGAAAAAATTACTGAAAGATACTGATTTACCAAATATAAGATTTCATGATTTGAGAACAACATATTCTACTTTGTTATTAAAGAACAATTTTAATTCAAAAGCTGTTTCCAAGTTGATGGGACACGCAAGTGAAATTATTACAATGGATGTATATGGAGATAACGAAGAAATTATTGCAGACTGTGTAAATGAGATAACAGATTTTATAGAAAGTGTAAGACCTGATAAAATTAATTTTGGGGACGAATTTAAGGATGAAACGGATATTTCTATTGATGATAGTATAATTCAAGAATTAGTTGGTAATATTAAAAATACTGTAAGTACATAAGACGAGGATATTTATTTAAATTCCTTGTTTTTTCAACAAAAAAATGATAAAATTATATAGCGAAAAACACCTAATAATATTGTTTAGTATTATTTAATATTATTAAGTCCAGAAAATAAAATTTGTGACCTGCATTCGTCCTCAACAAAAAATCCCACATACAACCAAGCCTAAAAAGTGCTTGGGGACGAATTTGGGGACGAATATGTGGTTGGTATTGTGCTTTTTCAAAAAATGAAAAGGTCACAAAAATAGAATAAAAAAGTAGAAGAAAGGAGGAATAAATATGTTTAAAATTCATTCAAAATTTAAACCTAGTGGAGATCAACCAAAAGCTGTAGAGTCATTGGTTGAGGGTATCAAAGATGGTAAAAAACATCAAGTATTACTTGGGGCAACAGGAACAGGTAAGACTTTTACTATTGCGAATGTTATTAAAGAAATTAATAAACCAACTTTAATTTTAGCGCATAATAAAACTTTAGCGGGACAACTTTATTCAGAATTTAAAGAGTTATTTCCTAATAATGCAGTAGAATATTTTGTTAGTTATTATGATTATTATCAACCTGAAGCTTATGTGCCTTCAACAGATACTTTTATTGAAAAAGACTCTTCTATTAATGATGAAATTGATGAGTTAAGACATGCCGCTACTAGTAGTTTAATTTCTAGACGAGATGTTATTGTAGTAGCGAGTGTTTCTTGTATTTATGGTATTGGAGAAAAAGAAGAATATGAAAACAAGATGTTAACTTTAAATGTTGGTGATGAAATTAATAGAGAAGATGTTTTAGTTAAATTGGTAGAAATGTTATATGAAAGAAATGATATAGATTTTAAACGTGGTACTTTTAGAGTTAGAGGGGATGTATTAGAGATTATTCCTGCTTATCAAAATACTACTGGATATCGTATTGAATTTTTTGGTTCTGAGATTGATAGAATAAGTGAAATTGATACTTTAACGGGAACTGTTATTAATAATAAAAAGACTATTAGTATTTTTCCAGCTAGTCATTTTGTGATTAGTGATGAAAAACTTTTAGCGGGAATTAAGAGAATTAAAGCTGAATTAAAAGATCGCTTAAAAGTATTAAAAGAGGAAAATAAATTAGTAGCGGCAGAACGACTAGAACAGAGAACTAATCATGATATTGAGATGTTAGAGGAAACTGGTTTTTGTTCAGGTATAGAAAATTATTCAGCACCAATGGCTGGTCGTGCTCCTGGGGAAACACCGATGACTTTAATTGATTTCTTTCCTGATGATTTTTTACTAGTTGTAGATGAATCCCATGTAACATTACCTCAAGTACGTGGAATGTATAATGGAGATAGAGCTCGTAAACAAAATTTAGTAGATTATGGATTTCGTTTACCTAGTGCTTTAGATAATAGACCTTTAAAATTTGATGAATTTGAGAAGAAGATAAATCAAGCTATATATGTTTCAGCAACACCTGGTGATTGGGAACTAGAACAAACAGGAGGACAATATATTGAACAAATTATTCGACCTACAGGCCTTTTAGATCCAACTGTAGAAGTACGTCCTAGTGAAGGACAAATTGATGATTTAATTGATGAAATCCGAGAAAGAATTAAGAAAAATGAAAGAACTTTAGTAACAACTCTTACTATTCGTATGAGTGAAGAACTTACTAACTATTTAAAAGAATTGGATATTAAAGTTGCTTATCTACATTCAGAAATAAAGACATTGGAGAGATTACAAATTATCCATGATCTTCGTATTGGAAAATATGATGTGGTAGTAGGTATTAATTTACTTCGTGAAGGTATTGATATTCCAGAAGTTAGTTTAATAGCGATTATAGATGCGGATAAGGAAGGATTTTTACGTAGTAATAGAAGTTTGATTCAAACTATTGGACGTTGTGCTAGAAATGCTAGTGGTCATGTTATTATGTATGCTGATAAGATAACTGATAGTATGCGAGAATCTATTGATGAAACTTTAAGACGTAGAAAAATTCAAGAAGCTTATAATGAGGAACATGGAATTATTCCAACAACTATTAAGAAGGATATTAGAGAAGTAATTAGTAATGTTGATGATTCAAGTGATAAGAAGAAATCTAAGCCAACTAAGAAAGAACAAGAAAAGACTATGGAAATGGTAGAACAAGAAATGAGAGAAGCTGCTAAGAATTTAGATTTCGAACGTGCTATGGAACTTAGAGATATATTATTTGAAATGAAAAGTTCATAAAAAAAGTTCATATTGTGAAATATGAACTTTTTTAGTTATATAAATATATATTTTAAAATGAACAGTATTGTTAGTATGTATAACAATTTACTCATTTTTTTCTTTTTGAAGCTTCCAGTAACTAAGTTAAGTAATGTATATGAAATTACTCCAATAGCAATTCCTTCTGAAATACTATACATAAATGGCATAGCAATTAAGCATAGATAAGCAGGTATTGCTTCAGTGTAATCACTAAAATCAATTTTTGTAATTGAAGTTACCATTAGGAATCCAACTATTACTAATGCAGGAGCAGTAGCAAATGATGGGATTGCTAAGAATATTGGTGATAGGAATAGTGATAGTCCAAATAGTAAAGCAGTAACTACTGCGGTAAGACCAGTTCTTCCTCCTTCAGCTACACCAGATGCACTTTCTACGAAAGTTGATACGGTAGAAGTACCACAACAAGCACCTACTGTAGTTCCAACAGCATCACTTAATAAGGCCCCACGAATATGTGGAAGATTTCCTTTCTTATCTAACATATCTGCTTTAGAAGCAACACCAATTAGTGTTCCTAAAGTATCAAACATGTCAACAAATAAGAAAGCAAATAATACCATAATGAAATCAAGTGATAATAATTTAGAAAAATCAAATTTCATAAAGATTGGAGATAAACTTTGAATTCCAAAACCTTGTGAAAAATCTGGGAACATACTGTAGAATCCATGAGCGGCATCTACATGGTAGATTCCAGTAAGTTGACAAAGCATTCCAAGAATCCAAGTAATTAATATTCCCCATAGAATACTACCTTTAACATTTTTAATTAAAAGTATTCCTGTAATTATTATACCAATTATAGCAAGTACTACGGTAATTCCTTCTGATGAGAAAGTACCACCATTAATTGCACCTTTAAATGAGAATAAAGATACAAGTGTTGAACTATCTACTACTATATGAGCATTTTGTAGTCCAATAAAAGCGATAAATAAACCAATTCCTACAGAAACGGCATGTTTCAAAGTAGTAGGTATTGAATTAAATATTGCTTCTCTAACTTTTGTAAGTGAAAGTACAATAAAGATGATACCTTCAACTAATACAGCTGTTAGAGCAACTTGCCAAGAGTATCCCATTTGTCCTACGACAGTATAAGTGAAAAAGGCATTTAGTCCCATTCCTGGAGCAAGAGCAAACGGATAGTTAGCAAATAATGCCATTAACAATGTTGCAATCATAGATGATAAAGCTGTTGCGGTAAATACTGCACCACTATTCATTCCAGCATCTCCTAAAATGCTAGGATTAACTGCTAAAATGTAAGCCATAGTCATGAATGTAGTAATACCAGCTAATACTTCTGTTTTAACAGTAGTATTATGTTTCTTTAGGTGAAATAACTTATCAAGTAACTCATTGTGATGAGCTTTTTTTGTGTGATCAGTTGTTTCTTTTTTTGGAGTTTTACCGATGTTAATCTGAATCATTTTTTGGTCGTCTTTTTTGACGACTTTGATTCTACTCATAACATTTCTCCCTTCCTAGTTTATAAAAGCATTATAACTTTATTTGGTTTAAATAACAAGTGAATTTTAAAAAAATGTAAAAAAATTCCATACTATTTTAATTTTAATAATTTTATAAGTGTGGTATAATATGAGCCGTAGGTGATATAGATGGAAAATAAAATTGTAGTAAAAAGAGCTCGTGAAAATAATTTAAAGAATGTAAGTATAGAAATACCTAAAAATAAAATGACTGTTATGACTGGGGTTTCTGGTAGTGGAAAAAGTTC
This sequence comes from uncultured Bacilli bacterium, assembly GCA_947629395.1. The sequence continues at coordinate 33,945 of CANRDQ010000006.1, read as the reverse complement.
TTTAGCTTTTGATACTATTTATGCTGAAGGGCAAAGAAGATATGTGGAGAGTTTATCTGCTTATGCTAGACAATTTTTAGGGGGTAGTGAGAAACCTGATGTTGATAGTATAGAAGGACTTTCTCCGGCAATATCTATAGATCAAAAAACTACTAGTAAAAATCCTCGTTCTACAGTAGGAACAGTTACGGAAATCTATGATTATTTAAGACTTTTATTTGCACGTGTAGGGGTACCATATTGTCCTCATCACAATATACCTATTTCTTCTCAAAGTGTAGAAGAAATGGTTAATAAAGTTTTAACTTTTAAAGAAGGAACTAAAATTGTTATTATGTCTCCTGTTGTTCATGGACAAAAAGGAACACATAAAGATTTACTTGAAGACCTTAGAAAACAAGGATATATCAGAGTTAGAATTAATGGAGAAATAAAAGATTTATCAGAAAATATTGAATTAGAAAAAAATAAAAAAGATAAAATAGATGTAGTAGTAGATCGTATTGTTGTAAAAGAAAATGTTAGAAGTCGTTTACATGAATCAATTGAAACTGCCACAAAACTTTCAAATGGAAAAGTAGTAATTGAAGTGCTTGGAGAAAATAAACGTGAACTTGTTTTCTCAGAATCTTTTGCTTGTCCATATTGTGAGTTTTCGCTTCCTGAACTTGAACCTAGAATGTTTAGTTTTAATGCTCCATATGGGGCTTGTCCTGATTGTAAAGGACTTGGAATTAAATTAAGAATTGATCCTGATTTAGTAATACCAGATAAAGATTTAAGTATTAATGAGGGATGTATTAAAACTTTAGGTGAAGACCAAGATAATCTTTATTTTAAAAAGTTAAAATGTGTTTGTGATCATTATAAAATAGATATGGACAAACCATTTAAAAAGTTAACAGCACGTCAAAAAGATATAGTTTTATATGGTAGTTATGAACCAATAAAGTTTAATTATAAAACTAAAAGTGGAAATATAATGAATAATGTTGATTTTTATGAGGGAATTATTAACAATTTAGAAAGACGTTATATGGAAACTAGTAGTGGTTGGATACGTGAATGGTTAGAAAATTATATGGTTGAATTAGTTTGTGAAACTTGTAATGGTGCTAGACTTAGTGATGATGTATTATCAGTAAAGATTGCTGATAAAAATATTTATGAAGTTACTTGTATGAGTATTAAAGAATTAATTAAGTTCTTTGATGAAATAAAACTTTCGGAAGAGAAGATGCAAATAGCGGATTTAATTTTAAAAGAGATAAAGAATCGTTTGAACTTTTTATCTAATGTAGGACTTGAATATTTAACTTTATCTCGTAGTGCAGGAACTCTATCAGGTGGAGAAGCCCAAAGAATTAGACTGGCAACACAGATTGGTTCTAGACTTACAGGTGTACTTTATGTTTTAGATGAGCCAAGTATCGGTCTTCATCAAAGAGATAATGATAAATTAATTTCTTCACTTTTACAAATGAGAGATTTAGGAAATACCCTAATTGTAGTAGAACATGATAGTGATACAATGTTAGCAGCTGACTATTTAGTGGATATTGGACCTAAAGCGGGAGATAAAGGTGGACATGTAGTAGCCTGTGGAACACCACAAGAAGTAATGAATAATGAAAAGAGTTTAACTGGACAGTACTTAAGTGGTAAAAAAAGTATTGAAGTTCCAAAAATAAGAAGAAAAGGCACTAAAAAATTCTTACAAATTAAAGGGGCTAAAACTAATAACTTAAAAAATATTGATGTAAAAATACCACTAGGAACATTTACTTGTATAACTGGTGTTTCAGGTAGTGGAAAGAGTTCTTTGATAAATGAAATATTATGTAAAGCTGTAAGTAAGTCTTTATATAAATCTAAAGAAAAACCAGGACCACATGATAAGATTTTAGGACTTAATAATATAGATAAGTTAGTACAGATAACTCAAAATCCAATTGGTCGTACACCAAGAAGTAACCCTGCTACTTATACAGGTGTATTTGATGATATTAGAACTTTATTTACGACAACAAAAGAAGCTAAAATGTATGGTTTTGAAAAAAATCGTTTCTCATTTAACGTAAAGGGAGGAAGATGTGAAGCTTGTCGTGGAGACGGAGTTAAAAAGATTGAAATGCACTTTTTACCTGATGTTTATGTACCTTGTGAAGTTTGTCATGGTACACGTTATAATAAAGAAACTTTAAACATAAGATATAAAGATAAAAACATTGCTGAAGTTTTAGATATGAGAGTATCAGAAGCCTTAAAATTCTTTGATAATCATCAAAAAATAAAGAATAAGCTTCAAGTGTTAGAAGATGTAGGACTTGGCTATATTAAGCTTGGACAAAGTGCACCAACTTTATCAGGTGGAGAAGCAGAACGTGTTAAATTAGCTAAAGAACTTCAAAAGAAGGCTACAGGAAAAACATTGTTTGTTTTAGATGAACCGACTACTGGTTTGCATACAGATGACATAAAAAGATTACTTGCAATTTTACAGAAAATAGTAGATAATAAAGATACGGTAGTAGTGATAGAACATAACCTTGATGTTATTAAGGTTGCAGATTACATTATAGACTTAGGACCTGAAGGTGGAGATAATGGTGGTACGATTGTTGCTACTGGTACTCCAGAAGAGGTTGCTAAAGTAAAAGAGTCATATACTGGACAATATTTAAAAAAACTATTATAGAGGTGAAGAAAGATGCGATTAGTTATAAAAGATAAAAAGAGAAATAAGATGAGAATTAATCGCATTTTTGATTGGCTTTTATATTTAATGGGATATATATTAGTTTTTGTTTTTGTAGGATCATTATTTAAAAGTTTCTATATAGATACTAGATTCTATTTATTATATCCAACTCTTGCAGTATTAATTATTTTAATACTAAATCAAACTATAAAGCCAACTTTAGTACAGCTTACTATCCCTATAACAGGGCTTACTTTTGGACTTTTTTATCCATGTATTAATTTATTTATTTTAAAGTTAACAGATTGGATTTTAGGAAAGCATTTTGAACTTTCAAATTTATTTATTGCTTTGTTTATTGCTATACTTCTTTCTGTTGTAAACTTTTTAATGGAGGAATTAGTTGTTAAACAAATAATAAAGAGGGTGTCTAGACATGAGTAGAGTCGCAATTGATTTAGGAATTGTACAAATCTATTGGTATTCTATTTTTATATTTTTAGGTGTTTTAGTAGGGTCTTTGTTTGTTTATACAGAAGTTAAAAAAAGAAAAATTGATGAAAATTTTTTGATAAATTTAATTTTTAATGCTGTGTTATTTGGAATAATAGGTGCGAGACTTTATTATGTAGCTTTTAATATGGATTATTATATGCAGCATCCTATTGAGATATTTGAGATTTGGAATGGTGGATTAGCTATTCATGGTGGTTTGATTGCGGGATTTTTAGTAACTGTACTTTGTTGTAAAAAAGAAAAACAAAATCTTTTAGAGATGTTAGATATTATTGTTGTAGGTCTTATAATTGGACAAGCTATTGGACGTTGGGGAAATTTCTTTAACTCTGAGGCTTATGGGGCAGCAGTATCTCTTAAAAGTTTACAAAGTCAAGGTGTTCCAGATTTTGTTATTCAAGGAATGTATATAATGGGTGAATATCATGAACCAGCTTTCTTATATGAATCTATTTGGAATATATTTGGATTTTGTGCAATGTTGATAATTAGACGTTTTTATAGATATTTAAAAATTGGGCAGTTAACAGGCTTTTATTTAATGTGGTATTCTAGTGCTAGATTTTTAATAGAAGGAATCAGACTTGATAGTTTAATGCTTGGAAATTTTAAAATTGCTCAAATTGTTTCCATAGTATTATTTTTAACAGGACTTATACTGTTTATAGTTAAAGGTCATGGTTCTAATTTTGAAAACTTATATAATAGGACAGGAGGACAGGTTAATGAATCAAGCAAATTGCCAAACACATTATGATGTAGTAATTATTGGAGCTGGTGCGGCAGGTCTTACTGCTGCTCTTTTCTTAAAAAGATCAGATATTAATTGTTGTATTATTGAAAGTGGTGCTCCAGGTGGACAACTTTTAAAATCAGATGTAATTGAAAATTATCCAGGAGTAGATAAAACTTCGGGAGTACAATTAGCTCAAACTATGTTAAAACAAGTTGTTGATTTAGGAGTAGACTATTATCAGGCTCAAGTTTTAAAAGTTAGTATTGAGGGACAAATAAAAAATGTAGTTACAGATCAAGGAAGTTTTGCTACTGAAAAAGTTATCATCGCTACAGGTCGTTCTCCTAAAAAGTTTGGATACGATAGAGAAGAAGAGTTAACTAGTAAAGGAATTAGTTATTGTACTGTATGTGATGGGCCACTTTTTAAAGGACAAGATGTGGTAGTAGTAGGTAGTGGTGATAGTGCTATAGAATCTGTTTTGTTTTTAGCACCAATTGTTAAAGAAGTTACATTAATATGTAGAAAAGCTAGTTTAAAAGCTAAGGAAAAAGTAAAAGATAGTTTGAAATACCTTGATAATCTTAAGATTTTGTATAATACTAGTGTTACTGGGTTTGTGGAAGCAGATCAAAAATTAAGTGCTGTGGAAACAAATCAGGGAACAGTTTCCTGTGATGGCTGTTTTGTATGTATAGGATATGTGCCAGCTACGGAACCTTTTGAGGATTTAGGCATATTAAATAGTGAAGGATATATTGAGACTGATCAAACAATGCAGACTCAAGTTAAAGGGATTTATGCTATCGGTGATACTCGAGCAAAGAAAGTTTTTCAGATAACAACGGCAGTTAGTGATGCTACTATCGCTGCTGTATCTATCATACGAGAATTATCTGAATAGTAGGAGGAGTTTTTATGCAAAAGAAAGTTGTTGTTTTAGGTGGAGGAACAGGAATGTCTTTCCTATTAAGAGGTTTAAAAGATTTCCCTGTTGATATTACTGCCGTTATTACAGTATCAGATAATGGAAGAAGTACTGGTAAACTTAGAGAAGAGTTTAATATGCCAGCTGTTGGAGATATAAGAAAGGTTATTACTAATTTATCTTCTATTGATCCAACTATAAAGAAAATGTTAGAATATCGTTTTTCTACTACTAGTGATTTAAATGGTCATGCGGTAGGAAACTTAATTTTAACATCATTGTTAAATATTACAGGAAGTTTAAAAGATTCTATTGCAGCCTTAAGTAATCTTTTAGATGTAAGACATAAAGTTTTACCAATTTCAGAAGATGCTGATTTAACTTTAATGGGCTTAACAGTAGATGGTGAAGTAATTGAAGGAGAAGAACAAATTACTACATCTCATAAATTGTTCAAAAAAATTTACTATAAAAAAGAACCAGAAGTATTAAGTGAAGTATTAAGTGCTATTGAAGAAGCTGATTTAATTATCTTTAGTATGGGAAGTTTATATACTAGTATTTTACCTAATATAATTTGTGCTCAAATGAAAGAAGCTTTAAATAAAGCTAAAGCTCCAATCATGTATTTGTGTAATGCTATGACACAACCAGGAGAAACTGATAAATTTACCGTTAGTGATCATGTAAAACTATTAAATAATTATTTAGATAAAAGAACTGTAGATGTTGTAGTAGCAAGTAATACAAAAATTGATCCTGAAATAGTAAAAATTTATGAAACAGAAGAACAAAAAGATCAAGTTGAAATCGATCATGAAGAATTGAAAAAATTAAATGTTGATTTGATTGAAGCTGATATGCTTACTGTTGTAGATAAAGCAATTCGTCATAATTCATTAAAATTGAGTGCTAATATATTTTCATATCTAATGAGGGATTAATATGTCATACACTACCAGAATTAAAAATGAAATTACTAGTAAAGATTATCCAACTACAGAGATAATTGCCTTGGTATCTGGATATATTCGTAATAATGGATATTTACAGGATGATACTTTTTATATGACTACTGAGAATATCAAGACTAAAGAATTTATAGAAGATTTTTTTGAGAATCAATATGATTTAAAATTAAGTGTACGTGAGACTGATAATAATAATTTTTCTAAGAAGAAACTTTATTTAATTTCTTTTGTGGATGATAACTATAAGATTTTAAATAGTTTAAGTTATACAGATAATGGAAAAAAGTTAGAAGTACCAAAATCTTATATTGTAGATGGTAATGCCGAGATTAGGGGATATTTACGTGGTGTATTTTTAACTAGTGGGAGTATAAATGATCCTGCGACTTCTAGGTATCATATGGAAATGTTAGTTGATGAAGCTCAAGAAGCGGTTTTTGTACAGAAACTTTTAAATATATTTGATTTAAATGCTAAAATACTAAATCGTGGAAAAGGTTATATGATTTATTTAAAAGAGGCTGAGAAGATAAGTGATTTCTTAAAAATTTTGGGTGTTAATAATGCAGTTATGTATTTTGAAGATGTGAGAATATTTCATGATCAAAAAAATAGAACCAATAGACTTAATAATTGTGAACAAGCTAATGTGGATAAAATCATTAGTGCGGCAACTCAACAACTTAATTATATTGAAATAATTAGGGAAAATATGGGTGTTGATTTGTTAGATGATAAAACTAAAGAAGCTTTAATATATCGTGAGAAATATCCAGAGGCTTCTTTAAAGGAACTTAGTGAAATTATTTCCTTAGAAACTGGTAATAAAATTACTAAGCCAGGGCTTAATCATAGATTTAGAAAAATTAAGGAATTGGCAGAGAAATTTGATAAAAAAGTATAAAAAAATAGTTCATATGAACTATTTTTTCTTCTTTAAAACAGAATCTACTAGACCATATTCTAGTGCTTCATAAGCCTCTAGAAAGAAGTCTCTTTCTGTATCTTGTTCAATTTTCTTTAATGTTTGTCTAGTATTTTTGGCCAGTAACTTATTTAGTTTTTCTTTTGATTTTAAGATTCTTTCGGCTGCTATTTTAATTTCTGTTGCTTGTCCTTGAGCGCCACCAAGTGGTTGATGGATCATGACTTCTGCATTTTCTAAAGCATATCTTTTTCCTTTGGTACCACTAGATAAGAGAAAGGCAGCCATAGATGCAGCCATACCTATTACTGTAGTAGAAACATCACTTTTAATAAAGTTCATCGTGTCATAAATCGCAAAGCCTGATGTTATAGAACCTCCAGGGGAATTAATATAAATATGAATATCATCATGATTAACTGAATCTATATAATAATTGAGCAATAATACTATTAGATAAGTTATCATTGATTTCTCCACTTAGTAAAATTATTCTATCTTTTAATAATCTAGAATATATATCATAACTTCTTTCACCACTTATTTCTTTATCAATTACAACTGGAACTAATGCCATTTTCATCACCTAATAATATAATAGTGTAAAATGTAATATTTTATACGTATATTTATTCGTCAAAATATGGTATAATAGAATATAATTACAAGAGGGTGATAAAATGTTTGACAGATTAAATGTTACAATCAATGGGATTGAACAAGAAATACCAAAAGGTACAACATTAGAAGAACTTACAAAGGAGTATACTGCTGAAGGTTCTTATCCTGTTATTTTAGCGAAAGTAAATAACAGAATTCGTGAATTGAATTATAGTGTAGTAAAAAATAAGAATATTGAATTCTTAGATTGGTCTACAGCCGCAGGAAATAAAGCCTATATTAATGGACTATTATTTTTAGTGTCTTATGCAGTTAAAGAACTTTATGGTAAAACTGCCGAAATATATGTTTTACATTCTATTGATAAAGGAATTTATATAGAAACTAATTTTGAATTAGATGAAAATAAAGTTTATGAAATAGAAAATAAAATGCGTGAAATAGTTAGTAAAGATATGAGTATTACTAAGGTAGAAGTTGATAAGAATGACGCTATTGCTTACTTTACTGATATGAATGATTTAGTTAAAGTAAAAGTAATGAGATATGTTACTAATTCAACAGTTACTTTGTATAGATTAGGAGACTTATATGATTATTTCTATTATTACATGCCAACTTCAACTGGTAAATTAACTCAGTTTGGACTTACTTTCTTAAGCAATGAAGGTTTTGTTTTAAGATTCCCAACAGTGTTTATACCTAATGAAGTAAAGGAATATAAACATAGTGAAAATATATTTTCTATTTTTAAAGAATGTCAAGAATTAAATAAAACACTAAATATAAATAATAGTGCAGATTTGAATGAATATGTATCTAATGGTAAAATTGCAGATTTAATTAGAATTAGTGAATTAATTCAAAATAATAAATTATTTGAATTAGTAAGAAAAATTTATGAAGAAAAGGATCGTATTAAAATAATTTTAATTGCTGGTCCATCTTCATCTGGAAAGACAACTACAAGTCGTAAATTATGTTTGTTTTTCCAAAGTTTTGGTATGAAACCAATTACGATATCTATGGATGATTATTTTGTAGAAAGACATCAAACTCCAGTTAAAGAGAATGGTGAACCTGATTTTGAATGTTTAGAAGCTGTGGATATAGATTTATTTGATAAACAAATTTCAGAATTATTAGAGGGAAAAGAAGTTACAGTACCAACATTTAATTTTGTATATGGAAAGAAAGAATTTAATAATACTATACAATTAAATGAGGATAATATTATAATTATCGAAGGTATTCATGCTTTAAATGATAATATTTTAACTAATATTCCAAGAGAAAATAAATTTAAGATTTATTTATCAGCTTTAACTGAATTAAATATTGATAATCATAATAAGATATCAACTACAGATCATAGATTATTAAGAAGAATTATCAGAGATAATAGAACTCGTGGTTATAATGTAGAAAATACTTTAAAGATTTGGCCTAGTGTTAGGGAGGGAGAAGAAAAACATATTTTCCCATTCCAATATACTCCTGATATTACAGTTAATACGGCTTTACTTTATGAAATTGGAGTGTTAAAAACTTATGTAGAACCACTTCTATATTCTGTTGATAGTGATTCTGAATATTATGAAGAGGCTAAGAGACTTCTTAATTTCTTAAGAAATTTCTTACCAATACCATCTGATAGTATTCCACAAGATTCAATTTTACGTGAATTTATAGGTGGTAGTTGTTTCCATGATTAAAATAAGAAATATCTAGGTTTTCTAGATATTTTTTTGACATTATAAGATAAAAAAAGCGATTTACAAACATACTAATCAATGTTAGAATAAAATTGGAGGTAAGATAAAATGATTAAAGTAGCAATTAATGGATTCGGAAGAATCGGAAGATTAGTATTTAGATTATTAGAAGAAGATAGTAATTTTGAAGTTGTAGCAATTAATGATTTAACAGATGCTGAACAATTAGCCTATCTATTAAAATATGATACAAATCATAGAAACTATCGTGTTAATGAAATTAGTTATGATAATGATTATATCGTTGTAGGAGATAGACGTGTTAAAGTTTATGCTATGACTGATCCTAAAGAACTTCCTTGGAAGGATTTAGATATTGATGTAGTATTTGAATGTACTGGACTTTTCACAAGTTTAGAAAAAGCTAGTGCACATATTGAAGCAGGAGCTAAAAAAGTAATTATTTCTGCACCTGCGAAAGGTGATGTAAAAACTATTGTTTACAATGTAAATCACCAAACTTTAACTGGGGATGAAAAAGTTATTTCAGCAGCTAGTTGTACTACTAACTGTTTAGCACCAGTTGTGGATGTTTTAAATAAGAAATTTGGTATTGTAAAAGGTTATATGACTACTGTTCATGCTTATACAAATGACCAAGCAACTCTTGATATTGCTCATAAGAAAGGAATTAAGGCTCGTCGTGGTAGAGCAGCAGCTATGAATATTATTCCAGCATCTACAGGAGCAGCTAGTGCTATTGGAAAAGTTTTACCAGAATTAGATGGTAGACTTGAAGGAGGAGCAATGAGAGTTCCAGTTTCAACTGGTTCTGTAGTTGACTTAGTACTAGAACTTAAAGTAAATACTACTGTTGAAGAAATTAATAATACATTGAAAGAGGCTAGTAATGAAACTCTTGGATATACTGATGATCCAATTGTTTCTAGTGATGTAATTGGTTCTCATTTTGGTTCAATAGTAGATGGACTTTCTACAAGTATTAATGAGGTAGAAGGAAAACAATTAGTAAAAGTAGTTTCTTGGTATGATAATGAAATGAGTTATACTGCTCAAATGGTTAGAACTGCTAAGTATTTAATGGAAATTTAATGTTGATTTTAAAGGGTTTATTAATTAAGACCCTTTTTTTTTGAATTTAAAAATGATACAATAATATTAGAAGAGAGGAGGCTTGTGATGAAGACAATTCAAGATATGGATTTAAAAGGTAAAAAAGTTCTTATTAGATGTGATTTTAATGTACCTATTAAGGATGGGAAAATTATAGATGATAATAGAATTGTTAGAAGTTTAGAGACTATAAAATATGCTATTGAACAAAAGGCTAAAGTTATTTTATTTTCTCACTTAGGAAGAGTAAAAGAAGAAAGTGATTTAGAAAAAAATAATTTACAGCCAGTGGCACTACGTTTATCTGAACTTTTAAATCAACAAGTTATTTTTATAGATAAAACTAGGGGAGAAGAACTAGAAAAAGCTGTTGATAGTTTAAAAGAAAAAGAAGTTTTATTAGTTCAAAATACTAGATACGAAGATTTAGATGGTAAAAAAGAAAGTGGCAATGATGCAGAATTAGGAAAATATTGGGCTGGATTAGGAGATGTATTTATTAACGATGCATTTGGTACAGCTCACCGTGCTCATGCTTCAAATGTCGGTATTGCTAGTAATTTACCAACAGCGGCAGGATTTTTAATTGAAAAAGAAATGAAAGCTTTATCTTCTGTAAAAGATCCTGATAGACCATTTATAGTAATATTAGGTGGTTCAAAAGTTAGTGATAAAATTGGTGTAATTAAAAATTTAGTTACTAAAGCTGATAAAATATTGATTGGTGGAGGTATGGCTTTTACTTTCTTACAAGCTGAAGGTTATGATACTGCTTCATCAATTATTGATAGAGACAATTTAGATTTTTGTAATGAAGTGTTAAAAGAACATGGAGAAAAAATTGTTTTACCTGTTGATTTTAAGGTAACTAAAGAATTTGTTGATGATGACAAGTATATTACTCGTGATATTGATGAATTTGAAGATAATGAAATGGGTCTAGATATTGGTGAAAAAACTGTTGAATTATTTAAAAATCATTTAAAAGATGCCAAAACAGTTTTATGGAATGGACCTCTTGGAGTTTATGAGTTTTCTAATTTTAAGTTAGGAACAAAAGAAGTATTAGAATTTTTAGTTGATAACAATATTAAAACTATTTTAGGTGGTGGAGATATTGTTGCAGCGGCAGGAGAACTTGGACTTAAAGATAAAGTTTTCCATGCTTCCACTGGAGGGGGAGCTACACTTGAATACTTGGAAGGGAAATCTTTACCTGGTATAGAAGCAATTAAATAAAAAATAGCGAGGTAAGATAATGAAAAAATTATATATTTTGAATCCCAATGATGAAAGCGAATTGAAAAAGTTTAATACCGTAGATATAGATATGAGTGCTGTTCTTAACAAATATAAAAATGAACAGATTAATCCAGTACAAATATGCCGTGTTTTGTATACTGAAAATAGAGGAGAAGTAGAAGATTGTTGTACTTTAGATTTAACTATGGATTTAAAAAACTGTATTCTAACATTTCCAACTATGCAACAAACAAAGAAAACACGTCCCTTTGTTGAGCAAGCTATATCTTTTGCAAAAGAATCTGGTTCCGCAGAAGTTTTAGTGGCTATAAATACAGATGATGTAAAAACAAAAAAACTTCTAGAAGAACAAGAAGAGTTTTGTAATCTTCCTTTTGAGGCGGAAGACGGAAAAATTTTATTTGTTCATGAGGATGTTAACGAATTAGTTAATAGTGTATCTTTATAATGAATAAAGTTAAAAACTTTAAAAATAATGCTTTTATCTTGGCTTTAATTACAATTTTTATATTATATTTCATCTTAAAAGATGATTTTGATGATATTGTAGATATTTTAATAAGAGTAGATTTAAAATATATTTTTGTTGCGGTGTTTTTTTACTTCATTTATATTGCTTCACGTGCCTATATGATTTATTTAACTGTAGGCGATAAAAAGAAATTTACATTACGTGAATCTATAAAGCATAATATAATTACACAATTTTTTAATGGAGTTACTCCTTTTTCTACAGGTGGACAACCTATGGAAATATATATGCTTACAAAACATCAAATATCCACAGCTAAAGCTTCTAATATAATTATTCAAAATTTTATGTTTTATCAAGTTGCCTTAGTTATATATGGGATAATAGCGGTGGGGTATAATTTTTGTTTTAATATTTTTCCGGCAGATTCATTATTAAAAAAATTAATATTTTTAGGTTTCTTGATTAATACAGTAATCGCTATCTTATTATTTTTAGTAGCTTGTTCAAGTAAATTTACTAAAAAATGTATGAAAGGAATTATTTTCCTTCTTGATAAAGTAAAAATTATTAAAAATAAAGAAGCTGTTAAGGAAAAATGGAAAAATAGATTAACTGAATTTCATGAGAATACTAAAGATTTAAGTAAACAAAAACAAAGATTTGTACTAGGAGTTTGTATAAATTTAATTAGTTTAACATGTCTTTATATAATTCCTTTATTTATAGTTTATAGTTTACATGATTTTACTAGTATGAATATAATGGATTCAATTGTATCTTCTGCTTATGTCTTGATTTTGGGATCTTTTGTTCCTATTCCAGGAGCGAGTGGAGGAATTGAATATGGCTTTTTACATTTCTTCAATAATTTTATAAGTGGAAGTAGTATTGTTGCGGTATTATTGATATGGAGAATAATTACTTATTATTTTGGAATTGTAGTAGGAGCGATATTATTTAATTTTGACAAAGGAGCTGAATAAATATGAGAATAGGACTATTTACAGATTCTTATCCTCCGTATATAAATGGAGTATCAACTAGTGTGGCTATGCTTAAGAGTGCACTTGAAAAATTAGGACATGAAGTATATTTAGTTACTATTAGTGATAATGCTTTAAAATATGAATTAGAAGAAGATGGTCATATTATTAGGGTGCCAGGAATTCCTATTGGAATATATGATTACCGTTTAAGTAGAATTTATCCTATTTCGATGATAAATACTATGAAAAATTGGCATCTTGATGTTATCCATTCTCATACAGAATTTGGAATTGGTATTTTTGCTCGTTTGTTTGCTAAACAATTTGGAATACCTCTTGTTCATACTTATCATACAATGTATGAAGATTATACTCACTATATTACACATGGTTATTTTGATAAATCTAGTAAAAAGATTGTAGAATATTTAACTAAGTTTTATTGTGATAAAACAGCAACCGAGTTGATTGTACCAACCGATAAAATATATAAATTATTTAAAGAAAAATATGAATTTGAAAAAAATATAAATATAATACCGACAGGTATTGAAGTAGAACGTTTTTATAAAGAAAATATTAATCAAAAAGAAGTAGCGAGATTAAGACGTAAATTAGGTCTTTCTAAAAAAGATTATGTTTTACTTTTTGTGGGAAGATTAGCTGAAGAAAAGAATGTAGAATTTTTACTTAATGTTGCGGAAAAGTTAGTTAAAAAGAATAAGGTTTATAAATTATTAATAGTTGGTAGTGGACCTGATGAAGAAAAGTTCGCTAATATTGCGAAAGAAAAAGGTATCGAAGATAATGTTATTTTCACTGGTAAAGTACCTTGGGAAGAGGTTCCTTATTACTATCATTTAGCGGATTTATTCTTAAGTGCTTCAACAACAGAGACACAGGGTCTTACTATTGTGGAGGCTATGGCTTCTGGAGTTAGTCCAATTTGTATTAAAGATGAGGCTTTTTTATCGACTATTACTGATGGTCTTAATGGAAGAATTTTTGAAAATGAGGAACAACTAGAAAAAATAATTACACATTTATATAAATATCCTAATACAAAACAAAAGATGGATAGACAGGCACGTATTAAAGCTGAATTATGTAGTTCTAAATATTATGCTGAAAGTGTACTAGTAGTTTATGAACGTGCTATTATCGAAAAACAAAATAATAAGAGACTTTTATCAAGAGTTCTGGATAAAATAAAGGGTGAAAATTATGATAATAATGCTTAATCATAAAAGTAATTTAACTAAAGATGAGTTTTTAAAATATCAACAAGAGCTTATGAAAGTAGATAAAAAAAATAATTCTTTAGTAGTATTTCCAAGTAGTATATATTTATCTTTATATGAGAAAAGTGATATAGAACTTGGAAGTCAAAATGTTAGTTACTTTGATAGTGGTTCTCATACAGGAGAAGTTAGTGCTAAACAACTTAAATCTTTAGGTGTTAACTATGTTTTAGTGGGACATTCTGAAAGAAGAAGTGAACAAAGAGAAACAGATGTTATTATAAATAAAAAGATAGAGAAGTTAATTTCTGAAAATTTTAAAATAGTTTTATGTGTTGGTGAAAGTATTGATGAAAAAAATAATAACCAAACAGAACAAAAAATACTTACCGAATTAAAAGAAGATTTAGAAGGTTTAGAAATTAATTATGATAATTTAATAGTTGCCTATGAACCTATTTGGGCTATTGGATCAGGACAAGTACCAACAAAACATGAAATAGAAGAAGTAGCTAAAACTATTAAAAGTTATATTCCTGTAAAAGTTTTATATGGTGGAAGTGTTGATTCACATAATGTAGAAGATATATATTCTCCTTTTATTGATGGATTTTTACTTGGAAAAGCTAGTTTAAAGCCTAGTGAGGTTCAAAAAATAATAGATGTTTGTGAAGGAAAGTGATAAAAATCACTTCTTTTTTTTCGACAAAAGTTTTCAATTTTTGCTCTACCAATTTTGTCATATTTAAGATATAATTATACTTGCGTGGTAGTATATGGAAGGAGAGAAAATGGAAAAAACAAGAATTTTGATGATCGATGACAACATTGAATTAGTAGGTGTTGTTAAAGAGTATTTTAAAGATCACGCAGATATTAAGGTAGTATTAGAAGCTTATGATGGTCAAGAAGGTTTAAATTTAATAGAAAAGAAACAAGAAGAATATGATTTAGTTTTATTAGATTTGATAATGCCTAATAAAGATGGTTTAAGTGTTCTTGAGTATATGAATAAAAAACATATTGATAAGAAAGTGATAGTGTTAACTTCATATAATACACAAGATATGATTAGAAAAGTATCGGAATTAGGAGTTAATTATTTCATATTAAAACCATTTGAGCTAGCTGACTTAGAAAAAAGAATTGAAGAAGTAATTGAAGGTGTAAAGTTTGGCAGTAAAGCCGTGGATTTATATCGTAATAATCTACAGATATCTATTACAAAGATTTTACATGAATTAGGTGTTCCTTCACATATTAAAGGATATCAATATATTAGAGAAGGAATTATTATGCTTTATGAAAAACCAGAGGTAATAGGTGGGATTACGAAAGAACTATATCCTGAAATTGCGAAACAATATAATACAACTGTATCAAGAGTAGAACGTGCGATACGTCATGCGATAGAAGTTAGTTGGAATAGAGGTAACTGGCAGTTAATGGAGGAAATCTTTGGTCATAGTGTTGACATAGATAAGGCTAAGCCAACTAATTCAGAATTTATTGTAACAGTTGCAGATAAATTAAGATTGGAATTCCACAAACAAAGTGTTATTGAATAAATTTAAGACAAACTAGAAACGTTTGTCTTTTTTTGTGGTATAATAGACAATTAGTTAGGAGTTATTAGAAATATGAATGAAATAGAATTTACTGTACCTAGTAAAAAACAAATTGTAGGTCCAGAAAAATTAGAAGTTTTTGAAAAGTTGGGTAGTGGCTGTAAGTGTATACAATTAAATACTTTATTAGATTCTAAATATTCAGATAGAGATTGTAAATATTGTTTATCAGATATTTCTTTTAGAAGTGGTTTTTCAAAATATACAGCTATTTCTACAAATGATAGAATAAGTGATGATGAAATTAGTTTTTGTATTCGTCCTATGATGAAATATGAAAATTTAAATTTTACTTCTCATAAGACGATAAATTCTGATGGAGTTGTAGAGGTAGAATTTGGAGAGTTTCCACAACTTATTGTGGATAAAGCAACTAATCGAAGATTAGAAGAAAGATATTTAAAGAAAGCTAAGAAAACAACTAAGCAATATCATTTAACTAATGTAATGGAAGATAGTATAGAATGTGATGAATATATTATAGATGGTAAAAAATATATTAGGTTTGATTATGGTGGAAAAAGAAAATTATTATTACCAGGAGAACTATCTAGATATGAAAGTGATGCTTATTGGGTAGAGGTATTACCAATTAAATGGTTTGTTGATGAAAAAGAGAAAGTATTAATTAGTAAATATGGGTTATTACCATATTATAAGTTACATGGTTTAAAGTTTACGGATTTTGAAGATAGTGGAGTATATAAATATTTAAATGGTCAATTTAAAAAGGATATAAGAGTTTTAGAAAATCATGAGTTAGAAAAGACTAGTGCTAATTCAAAATCATATAATTTTGATTATTCTGAAGTAGATGAGGAAGATATTTTAAGAGGTTCAATAGACGCTAATATTCCTGTATTTTTACATGGACTTACTGGTGTTGGAAAGACTTCTCATGTTAAAGCAATAGATCCAGATTATGAATTAGTCTTGATGGAAAATGCAACTATTGATAGTTTAATAGGAAAAAGTGTTTATAATGCTGATACTGGGGAGATGAAGGATATACCTCCAACTTGGTATCAAAATATATGTAGAAAATGTCAAGAAGAACCTGATAGAGTTCATATTGTATTTTTTGATGAAATGACTAATGCTTTACCATCACTTCAAGGAAAAGCTTCAACTATAATTTCAGAAAGAAAAATAGAATCTAAGTGGGCTTTGCCTGATAATGTTAGAATAGTAGCGGCTGGTAATGAGAGTGAAGAATCTCTTTCGGCTAATGAACTATCAGTACAATTATTTAGTAGATTTGCGCACATATATATAAAGGATGATGTTGATAAGTGGTTAAGTTGGGCTGCTGATAATGATATTCATCCTGCAATATATTCATATATGGCTTATAAATCATATATGGGTAATAGTGTGTTAAGAACTGAGTATACAGGAGAAGCTCCTAATGCTGACCCTAGAAGATGGGAAATGGCTTCTAATGTTTTAAAAGTAACTAAAAAACCAGAAATGTTAAAAGCTTATTTAGGAGAAGAATTAACAAGAGATTTTATAGAGTTTTCTAAAATTCCAGTTATTACTGTGGAAGATGTAATTACTAAAAATTATACAGAAGAAGATTTAGAAATGAGTACTTCAAGGATGTTTACTACTGCTTTAGGATTATCATCAGTAGATGAAGAATATTTCGAAGAAGTAAGAGACTTTATGAAGAAAATAAATCCTGAGGCTACAGCTGCTTTTGAAATAATGTGGGCTCATGGAGAAGAAAGTAGACTTATAAAAATAGCTGAGATTCACATGAAAGAAAAATTAGCTAAACAGTATACAAAGAAATAAACATCTTTAGGAGGTGTTAACTTATGAATAAAGAACGCTTAAATATGCTGAAAACTTTTATAGAAGCGGGAATATCACCTTTGTTAGTACCAAGTTCGTGGGAAGATTTTTTTGAAAATGCAGTGGTGTTAAAAGCTGATATTAGTAGAGAATATTTGAATGGACATTATGAACAAGAAAAATTTTGCCCACCAGATTGGTATCAAGAATTAATGACAAAAAGTAAAAAAGGAAGACCTTTATTAATTATAAAAAATATTAATGAGATAGATGTTAAAGAACAAACTAAATTTTTGGAAATATTAAAATATAAAAAAATAAGTACTTTTAATTTACCAGATAATACAGTAATTATTGTAACTGTTACAGATTTACATAAGAAAAAATTGGCAGATGAAGTTTATTCTTTACTAGCTCAAATTTAAGGAGAAATTATGGATATAAATACAATTAAAAGTAAAATCTTAGTTCAATATCCTTTATTTGGTAGTGTATTGGCAAATGTAAATTTTGTAAGTGATGAGTCTGTATATACAGCTTGTACGGATGGAAAAAATATTTATTATAATCCTAAATTTTTAGATACTCTTAATGAAGATGAACAAACTTTTATAATTGTACATGAAATTTGTCATATTGCTTTTGAACATATTACTAGAAGTAAAGATAAGAATAGTATATTGTGGAATATCGCTACTGATTCTGTGGTTAATGCTTTACTTGAACGTGATGGTCTTCCTTTGGTAGAAGGTTGTGTGGTAATAGATGGGGCGATTAATTTTAATGCAGAGGAAATGTATGAAAAATTACTAGAAGAACAAAAGAAAAATGAAAACAATGAATATAGTAAAGATGAAGAAGGACCTTCTGCTAGTGATTCAGGTTTTTCTCCGGCAAGTGGTCAAAATCAACAAAATGCTGGTCATGATGATCATTCTATGTGGGAAGATGTAGTAAAAAATCATGAAAATTTTGATGATGGAAAAACAGATGATAAAGATATAGATGAGCAAGATGCTTTTGCAAAAAATAATAAAGATAAAAAAGACTTGTTGGAGAAATTAAAAGATGAACTTACTAAAACAGCGACAGGACATGGTAATAATAGTCAAGAAAATAATGACATTACCATAAATAATGTTGGTACGGCTCAACCTCTTATTGATTGGAAAAAGTTATTAAGAGAAGCAACTAGATATACAGTAGATTGGTCTTATCAAAATGCTTACATTGAAAATGGAGTTTTGGTACCTACATTAGAGAAAATGTATCAACCTGAAACGGAAATATTATTAGATACTAGTGGTTCTATTAGTAAGGATTTGTTAAAGAATTTTTTACGTGAATGTAAGCATATTATAAATACTTCTAAGTTAAAAGTAGGATGCTTTGATACAGAGTTTTATGGATTTACTGAAATTAAAAAGATTTCTGATATCGATAGATTACCATTTAGAGGTGGTGGTTATACTGATTTTGATGTGGCCATTGATTCATTCACTAGACGAGCACAAAATAAAATTATTTTTACAGATGGTTATGCCAGTATGCCTAGTAAGTCTTTAGATGCTATATGGGTAGTGTTTGGAGATAATGAAATTAATCCTCCAGGTGGAAAGGTCATTTATATTGATAAGAAAGATTTAAATAATTTAACAACTAAAAATAAAGTGAAAACAAAAAACAAATAGATATTGATTTCTATTTGTTTTTTTTGGGTAAATTAAAAGTGTCAATTAACATAAGTTTAGAGCTATTGTTTTGACAATGAATTTTTTTGTTGTTATTCTTATAATAAGAGGTGATAGACAATATGGTTATCGAAGAAAATAGCACTTTAGTTTATAACGGACAAAGATATGTAGTGTTAAATACGATTGTTGAAGATAATGTTAAATATGGGATTGCTAGTAAGTATGATGAAAATAATGTTCCATCTTTAACTGAATATCGTGTATTTACAAATGATAGTAATGGAAATCTTGAATTAGTAAGAGATTTAGATTTACTAAATAATAAGTTACTACCTATATTTCAAGATAATTTAAATAAGTTAATTGAACAATATCGAGCTGAAAATAATATTCAGTAAATATAAGTGATTTTTGTAGTAAAAAAATGATAAAGTAAACTTTTATAATAGTGGGAGGTTATAATTTATGAATTACGGAAGAATAATATCTATAATTTCACAAGCTAGTAATGTACCAGTTAGTGATCTTATGAGAATGGATAATGATCAATTAAGAAGTACTTTAGAAAAAGCAGTTCAAGATAGAGCAAACACAAATAATAGAGAATTTTTAGATACTGATGGTGCTTTATATTGGATAAATGATTGGATTAATGAGCCAAGAAATAATGTACGTAGTGATACAACTAGACAGTTTAAAGATTGTGATGCTTGGGAGGCTTCAGCTAATGTTGATGCTGATGGTAAAGCTATTGATGGTGGTGCTCTTGATAAACTTAATAATTTTTTAAAAGCACATGATTTGTTTACTATTGATGGAGAAACTACTGTAGATCAATGGGATGCATATTATAAGGAAATCCAAGAAAAATTTGGTATGGATCCTAGTAATAGTACTGAAGCTGCAGATTTAGATAATGCTTTTAATAGTATACTTGATGAAAATGCAGATTGGAAAAAAGAGTGTACAAGCGAAGAAGAAGCTTTACAATTTTTTAACGATAATTTAACAGATGAACAAAAGAATGATAAGAATCTAGGTGTTACAGCAGCTGAAGTAGTTACAGAAATTAATGAAAACTTAAATAGGTATCAAAAAGCTGTTGCCGATTTAGATAGAATGATTGATACTAAAAAAGATAATATGTTATATCGAGATAAAGATGCTAATTTTGATAAAGCTGCAGTTGAAGAAAGAGATATCCAAAGATATATGATGGATTTAACTGATGAACAAAAAGCAAAATTAGATGATGATAAATATAAGGAAGCTGGTAAATATACTTATAAAGGCTTACTTGAATTTAAAAAAGATGTTTTAGATAAAGATATCGAAAAAGAAGTAGAAAAATATCATCAATGTTCTAAAGCTTGTAGATATATAAATGATCATAATCCAGATTTAGCAGATCGTACTTTTGCTTCTACACAACCTGAAGCTGAACATACAGCTGAACCTGAACATCAACAAGCTAGTGGTAGAACTAGATGGCTTGGATTTGCTGCTGGTGCAGTAGCAGGAGCAGGTCTTGCTTTAACAGCTAGTCCAATTGGAGGAGTTGTGTTTGGTACTGTAGTAGCATCTAAAGTTATTAGTGGAGTATGTAACTTTGTAACAAAATGGAATGAATCACATAGAAAAATGGATGAACATGGTAACCCTGTTCCAACAGTTATTGATAAGATTACGGGAATTATTCCTGAAGGTGTTAGAAAATTTGCTAAGGGAGCTGTCGATGTTATTGGTGGTAACACTAAAAATCATCAGGTATGGAATATGGCTGTTAATGGTTTTATTACCGGATTTGGAGTTACTAAAGGATTACAAGCTTTGGATAATTGGTTACATCAATCAGCTAATGTTACACCAACAACTCCTACTGATCCTAATTTAACAACACAAAATAATACAATTGGTATGGGTGATAGTATGGATGTAAGTAATATTGATCACGTATATGCTGATATATATAAAGATAGTGGACCATTAAATCCAGTAAAAGAAGCTTTCAAGAATGTTAAGTATGCAGGTGAATATATTGATCCAGCTACAGGAGAAAAAATTGTTACAGTTGCGTCTCCTGATGGAACTATTCTAGGACGTATTGAGGATACTGTTATCCAAAGTGTTGGTAAAAAATTATAGAAGAATAGGAAGGTATGTTTATGAAAGATAAAGCAATAGTTACTAAAAGTGGAGATAACTTTTATGTAGTAGAAGACTTAACATTTGATAATAGAATGTTTGTAATGGGAATAGAATTTGATCCTGTTAAAGAAACAGTTAAAAGAGAAGAATTTGTTATTATGGAATGTAAAGTTTTAGGTGATGAAATTGAACTTTGTGATTTAGATACTGATACTGGTATAGTTATTGCCAATAAATTTGTAGAAAAAATCCGTAATTCAGCACCAGCAAATAATTAATTAAGTATGAATAAGTCGTTGATAAAGTTAAACTTTATACAGCGACTTTTTTATTGTAAGATTATATATTTTAAAAGAGATTAAGGCCTTATATTCCTTGACTAAAAAAGACTATTATTATATACTTAATTTATAAAATATGTTAGGAGGGTACAGTTTATGGAACGAAAAATATTATCTTTTCTTCATAAATGGCAAAAGGATATAATTAGGAAACCACTTTTAATTTATGGACCAAGACAAATAGGTAAGACCTTTACAGTATTACAATTTGGAAAAGAAAAATATAAAAATGTTATTTATTTTAATACTCAAGGTAATCAACAATTAATAGATTTATTTAAAAAAGAGAAATCTATTGAAAAAATAATTATGAATTTATCTTTAATGTCTGGTGAAACTATTTTAAAAGAGGATACATTAATTGTATTTGATAATGTTAATGATGTGGAAATAGTAAAAGGAATAAAATTATTTGGAAGTGATAGAAGTGAATATCATATTATTATGATTACTTCTCGTCGTGGAAATTTAGTTAAATTTAAAGGGGAAGAATTACAATTTAAAGGTATGAGTGAAATGGATTTTGAAGAATTTTTGTGGGCTCATAATGAAAAGAATCTTGCTCTTTTAATTCGTGAATCATTTGAAAAACATAAATCTTGTCCATTCCATAAAGTTGCCTTAGATTTATTTTATGAATATTTACAAACTGGAGGACTTCCAGAACTTGTTAAAGCTTCTATAGAGGGATTAGATTTGTATCATATGGATGCTTTAAAACAAAAAACAATAGATGCTTATAAAAAAGAAATTGCGATGAATGATACTTTAATAGATATTTCTCGTGGTATTGAGGTGTTGGATTCTATTCCTAGACAGTTTGAAAAAGAAAATAAAAAGTTTCAATATGGACTTTTAGGTCATGGTAGACGTGCTAAGGAATATGAAAGAGCTATTCAATATTTAGTTAATAATCAAATTGTAAATAGAAGTTATAAAATTAAAAATGTTAAATCACCACTTAGTAGTTGTAGGGAAGTAGATAGTTTTAAATTATATTTACCAGATGATGGGTTATTATTTTCAATGATGCATATGAATACTAAGAGTTTATTTACTAATGAAGAATATAAAGCTGTTTTATATGAAAATCATATTGCGAAAACTTTGATAGAAGCAGGTTATGCTTTATATTATTATCAATCACAAGGTAAAGCAGAAGTTAATTTTGTAGTACAAAATAGGATGGGACAAATTATTCCTATTGAAATCGCAACACGTACTAATTCTAAAGCTAAGTCTCTTTCTGTATTTATGAAAAAATTTACTACTCAAAGTGCATATAGAATTACAGAAAATAATTTCTCTACTAAGAAAGGTGTACGTTATTTGCCTGTTTATGCAGTCTTTTGTTTAAATGATATGATTTATTAAAAAGGGGATTATATTATGGATTATAAATTTTATAAGGATGGAAAATGGAATAATAATGTTTTAGAAAATTTACTTAATCGTGGTAGTAAAATATCTGTTGAAGAAGCAGCTGAAGAATTAAGAATGAAAGCTAATACTATGTTAGTTAGAGATCATGATTTATTTGAGGCTAAATTAAAGATGTTTAAAGCTGAATTTGAAAATAAATTAGCTGAAGTTCATAAAAAGGTATGTACTATTGTTAATAATAATGAAGATATTGAACCATATTTAAAGCATAAGTTAGCAACTGATGATAAAAAGGTATTTAATCATTTTTTACCAAGTAGTAGTGTAGCTAGAGAAGGAGATATTAAGTATCATGAATATATACCTGATGGTGATTTTTGGAACTTACCTTTAGTTGAAGATGATTATAGTATTACTGAAGCTTTAAATAGTAGATTAAGTATTAGTTCAGATATATTTAATGGTGATCATGATTTTAGATCTGATATTTTAATTGGTGTAGATAAAGAAAATCATTTTACAGCTAAAACTCGTTTAGTAAGTGGAGAGAGTTTTTTACCTGAAGAAGTGCGTAAAAGTTTGTTCAAAGATATTGAAGATGATAGAGAACTTGAAATTTTATATCGTGAACTTACTATGTTTTATGATGATTTTTATAAATATACTATGAAAGAGTTTTCAAAGGCCGAAGATGAAAAATTAAAGAAATTATTTAGACCTAAAATTTTATTAGAAAATGGTAATTATATTGAATTTTTTATGGAAACTGATTATAGGGATACTCCTTATAGGGAAGAACATACAGGGTTTAAGTCAGAGCTTGGTGATAGAATAAGGTTTTCTGATTATG
Organism: uncultured Bacilli bacterium; assembly: GCA_947629395.1. The sequence continues at coordinate 9,889 of CANRDQ010000006.1, read as the reverse complement.
AATATTTTCAAAATACTTCGCCAAAAGTTGAAGTGTTTTATGATTATGTTCCTGACTATAAGTTAACTGGACTTGAAGATTTATTTATACCTGATACTAATATTGGAATCAGAGTATATAATGAAAAGTTAGAGAAAATAGATGCCTTTACTTTTGGGTCTCAAACTTATATTAAAGATAGTGATAAAGAAGTAAGTTCTCTTGATGTTAGAAAACCACTTTTAAAATATAAATTTGATAAGAACTTACTGGCTGTGTTTAATGATGAAAAGTTAGAAAATAATAATTCTGTAGAAGCTATTCAAAGAATTGTGGATAAACTTGAACAAGAACGACAAGAAAGAGAAAGATTACAGGTTCAAAGAGAATTATATGAAGATAAAATCAATAAATCCAAAGAAGTAGCTGAAAAAGCTGAACAAGAAAATATGCAATCTAGAAATCAAATTGCTGAATCAATAGATAAATTAAATAAAACTGCTGCGAAAATAGAAAAAATGGAGATTAAACCAGAAGTTTTATTCTATTATAATGATGATAAATGTTGTTATGAGATATATCCTGAATATAGAGATAGTTTAAAATATTTTGATTTATCAACTATTGATTTTAGTAATGTTAATGTAAAAGGTATCAATTTTAAAGATTGTAATTTGGTGTTTTTTGATCCGCAAAAGGTGTATAAAAAAGATTTATCGGGAACTGACTTTTCTATGGATTTAGAAGAGGTAGCTAGTTTTGATAGTAATATGTATTATGTACCTAATTCGTCATGGGATTTAACAGATGTTAATTTATGTCATGCTAATTTAGATTATCCTGAGACAGCAGACGGGGTAGGAATGGTTTTAATGCCTACTAATGTAGATAAAGCTATAGTTGATGAGGCTACAGTATTACCTCATACTTTACAGGAAAAATTAAAACAAAATAAAGGACAAAGTAGTAGAAAAGATAAAATTTTACAAGCTTTAAAAGAAAATTTAGAAGTAGGAGATATTAATCCAGAAGATTTGACTGATTTAATAAGTAAGATTAATAATAAAAATGATAAAACAGGAGGAGGAAATACATTATGAAATTAGTTTTAATAAGACATGGTGAAAGTGTTTGGAATTTAGAAAATAAATTTACAGGTTGGACAGATGTTGAATTATCTGATAACGGTAAGAAAGAAGCAATGGAAGCTGGGGAAAAGTTAAAAGAAGCAGGAATAAAGTTTGATATATGTTATTCTTCAGTTTTAAAAAGAGCTAATCATACTTTAGATATAATAAAAGATGTATTAGGTGAAGATATTGAAACAGTATATGATTATAGATTAAATGAAAGACATTATGGAGCTTTACAAGGTCTTAACAAACAAGAAACTGCTGATAAATATGGAGATGAACAAGTACGTATTTGGAGACGTAGTTATGATATAGCACCTCCAGCTTTAGAGAAAACTGATGAAAGATATCCGGGAAATGATCCAAAATATAAAAATTTAAGTGAAGAGGAATTACCTCTATGTGAATCATTAAAAGATACTTGTAAAAGAACAATTCCTTATTATGAGAATGTTATTAAAAAGAATCTATTAGATGGTAAAAATGTTTTAGTAGTGGCACATGGTAATTCTTTAAGATCAATTAGAAAACATATTGATAACATAAGTGATGATGATATTGTTGGATTAGAAATTCCTACAGGTAAACCATTTGTGTATGAATTTGATCAAGAGTTAAATATTAAAGATATGTACTATTTATAATCAGAGGTGAGGTAATTGTATAATTATAGTCGAGCAGAATGGAAGAATGATGTTTTCGATTTTAATAGTGATAAAATTACGGTCGATGAACTTTTGAATGTATTTTTAGAATGCTGTAGTTCTATAGACCAAGTTTTTGAACTGGAAACAACTAAATTCTTTGATGTGGAAAAAGTTATTTGTGATATTGTTAATGAAAGTGATGTCAGTAAGCAAAGTTTTTCAGGTGGAAAAATATATCCTACCCAAGTAAAAAGAGGTAATAATCTTTCTTTTTATGGTGGTGAAATTTTAAATAGTAATAACAATCATTTTTATCGTAGTTATGCTTCCTATGATACAAGAGCTGCTTATGATAATTTTAGAAGAGATTGTGATACTTATTTTATGATAGATTTACAAGATGTCTGGAAAAAGAGTAGAAATTTAGAGACTGTACCATTAAATTATAGGGAAAATTGTAAATATGCCTATCCTAATATATTTATTGGAATGAAAAACGGACATTTAAGTTCTGTGATTTCGTCTGTTCCTAAAGATAAACAAGATTTTTATGGACGAAAAAATGATATTTTAAGTGCTGTTGATGAAAAATTAGTTGAAGCAATAATAAAACAAATAAAGGATAATGCTTCTAAAATAGAAGGTGCTTGTAAAACAAATGATAAAACCCAAGGTATTACTGATGAATATCAAATTAACGATGTTTTAACAAATTTTTATAGTCAAAGAAAGGACTATGTTGAAAGAAGAAAACAATTACTTGAATACGCGACTGGAAAAATGATTGGCTTAGATAATGGAATGTACATACGCTTTGAATTAAAAGATTATGAAGGAACTTTAAGTAAAGGAAATGTTATTTTAAGTATTTATGATAAAGAAAAAAATGAAGTAGATAGAATAGATTTTTCCTCTTTACTTGAAGAACCACGTCAGTCAAAATTTGTCCAAAAAAATAGAAAATATGATTATACTTTAATGGACATTAAAGATAAAGAAACTAAGAAACAATATAAAAATGTGGAAAAACTTTTAAAATATAAGACTAGTCGTTCGACTATTTTACCTTTTATGGAAATTATCAATGATGAGGGATTAGCGAAAGCACAAGAACAGAAACGAATAGAAGATCAAAAGAAAGAATATCAAAGAAAGTATGAACAATCTGTAAAAGTTGTGGAACAAAAAGCAGCTGCAGAACAACGAATAAAAGAAGAGTTTAAGGAGAATCAACAAAGATTAGCGGAAAGTGTTCAACAAATAGAAAAAAACCAATTAGAAATTCCTTCTCGAGATAAACAAATTATTGACAAGCAATCATTATGTGATTATAGTGAAGAGAAAGATTGTTTTGTTATTAAACCTGAATTTAAAGATAATTTAAAATATTTTATCTTGCCTTATGATTTGGATAATGTAGATATGACTTATACGGATTTAAGGTTAGTATCATTGCCAAGTTTAGATATTATCAAAGATCATAATTTAGAGGGATGTAAACTATCTGGTAATACGGGATTGCTTGGGGCAATGAAAAATTATGAAGGTTATAACTTTGTAAATGCAGAACTTTATTGTGATGAACCTATTCATCTTAGAGGAGCAAGAATAAATTCTACTACTGTTAGAAGTTTGAATAAAGAATATATGAATGAAGCTTTAGAAGGCTCTATTATGGATCAAGATTCTATTCATTTTGTTGTGGAAAATGGTGAAGATTTAGGTCTTAAAAATGATGTTAAGGTTCAAGATGTAGATGGACAAGAAGTTGTTTTGCATATTCCAGAAAAAAGAGTTGAAAATGTAGAGGCACCTAAGGTTAATGCTGATAGTCATCCACATAAAAGTTTGGCAGAAAAACTAAAACATATTACTTCAGAAGAAGCTGTTATGTTAGTAGCGCATTTTATTAATGAAGGAAAACTATCTGTGGATTCGTTAACACAATTAGTTGGATATGCTCAAGATAATCAAAATCAAGAAGAAAATATAAATAAAGGTTCACATAAAAAATAAAAAAGAAGGCGATAAAAATGGCAAAGAAGAGGATAAGTAAAAAGAAGCCCAAGAAAATTGTTTTAATAGGTAGTGGAATAATTTTAGGAATTATCATTCTTGTTTGTTTATTAATATTTTTTATAAGAAGTTCTTTAGATATAAAAGTAAAAGGAAAAGAGAATATTCAAATAGAAGTAGGTACTAAATATAAGGATAAAGGTGCAACTGCTAAGATATTTAATATTAATTTGAATAAAAATATAGTTACTAATGGAAAAGTAAATGTTAAGAAGATTGGTAAATATAAGATTAATTATTCTGTAAGTTGGTTGTTATTTAAAAAGAAGGCTGTTAGAACAGTTAAAGTTATTGATAAAGAAAAACCTACTATTAAATTGAAGGGTAATCCTGAAGTTAATGTTATTTTAGGTAGTGAATATAAAGAAGAAGGTTATGAAGTAGAAGATAATTATGATAAAAAGTTAGAAGATAAAGTTAAAGTTACTTCTAAAGTAGATACTAATAAAGTGGGTACTTATGAAATCCTATATGAAGTTAAAGATTCATCTGGAAATAAAAATTCTATAAAGAGAAAAGTTAATGTCATAAAACAAACTGTAAATAAAACAGTAAATAATAAGACTAGTAGTAGTCAAGGGAAAGTAGGTACTTATATAAATGGTCTTTTGATTGTTAATAAGAAGTATCATTTACCAGCTACTTATAATCCTGGAGAGAATAGTGAGGCACTTGCAGCTTTAGGAAGATTACAAACAGCGGCTCGAAGTGCAGGATTTAGTATTCCTAAAATATCAGGTTTTAGATCTTATACTCTTCAACAATCTCTTTATTCTAGATATGTAGCGCAATATGGAGAGGCTAAGGCTAGTACTTTTTCGGCTAAACCTGGACAATCTGAACATCAGACAGGACTTGCTTTTGATGTAGGAGCGTTAGATGATAATTATGGTAATACACCTGCTGGAAAATGGTTAGCTAGTAATGCTTATAAATATGGTTTTATTATTCGCTATTTAAAAGGAAAAGAAGGTATTACAGGTTATCAATATGAACCATGGCATATCAGATATGTTGGAACAACTCACGCTAAAAAGATTTATGATCGAGGCGTTACTCTAGAAGAATATTTAGGAGTAGCTTAGGAGGTAGAATATGCGACAGAAATTGACTAGTAATACATACATGAGGGAAGCTTTAGACTATGAGATAGTTATTATTAATAAGGAAGAGAATGATTATACTTTAAGTATAAAAAAGCTTAATAAAGTAACAGAGCCCTTTATTTTAGAAGTATGTGGTAAAAGTACTACTTATTTAGATAATGGCTATTATGTGGTGGAAGCTACACCTAGAAATGAATATTATAATGCTAGAGTTTTTCTAGATGAAAAGAAAAATATTATAGAGTATTACTTTGACATTAGTAATGGTAACGGACTTAAAGATAAAGTTCCTTATTATGATGATTTATATTTAGATGTTATTTATTCTCCAGCAAGAGATCATTATGTTAGATATGATGATATGGATGAATTAGAGGAGGCTTTAGAAAAAGAAAAAATTACTAAAGAAGAATATGATAGAGCCTTAGAAGTTGGGGATAAATTAACTAAAGAAATAAAAGATAAAACTAATTTCTTTATTAATATAGATTTTCCAAAATTAATTGAGAAATATTTTGATTAAAAAGATATAAATTTTATATCTTTTTTCTTGTTTATATAGAAAATTTGTTCTATAATATACAGAAGAGGTGAACTCAATGGAAAAAAAGAGAATAATCTTTCATGTTGATGTTAATAATGCCTTTTTATCATGGACGGCAGTTGATCTTTTAAAAAAAGGTTATAGTATAGATATTAGGAATATTCCAGCTGTTATTGGTGGAGATGAACGAAAAAGGAGTGGAATTGTTTTAGCGAAGAGTCCTGTTGCGAAGAAGTATGGTATTGTTACAGCGGAAACTTTATATTCGGCTAGAAAGAAATGTTCTATGATTAAAGTTTTTCCACCTAATTTTGAAGTTTATTATGAAAAATCTAATTTATTTTATAATTATTTAACACAGTATACACCTTTAATAGAAAGATTTTCGGTTGATGAATGTTTTTTAGATATGACGGGTACTAATTATTTATATCAAGATTATTTAGAACTAGCCTATAAAATAAAAAATGAAATAAAAGAAAAATTTGGATTTACGGTTAATGTTGGGGTGGCAAATAATAAATTGTGTGCTAAGATGGCTTCTGATTTTGAGAAACCTGATAAGGTACATACTTTGTTTGATGATGAAATTGAAAATAAAATGTGGCCTTTACCAGTAGGTGATTTGTTTATGGTTGGAAAGTCAACGGCACAACTATTAAATAAGTTAAAGATTAATACTATTGGGGATTTAGCTCATACGGATATGAATAAATTGAAGAAATATTTTAAAAATCAGGCTTCTTTTCTTAAAAATAGTGCATTGGGAATCGATTTTTCTAAAGTTGAGATACGAAGTAATAAAAGAGATAGTATTAGTGCTAGTGAAACACTACCATATGATGTGGTAGATATTGATGAACTAAAAGAGGTGTTACTTCGTCAAACAGAAGAGGTAGGAAGACAGTTACGTCGTCAAAAAGAATATGCTGGTAATATCGCTATTATCTTTAAAAATAATTTGTTTCAGACTTATTCCCATCAAACTACCTTAAATAATGTTACGGATAGTAATGAAGAAATATATAAATGTATATTAGATTTATTAGAGGTTAGTTGGAAGAAAGATCCTATTCGTTTAATAGGAATGAGGTTAGGAGAGTTAACTGATAAAAGAAATAATCAACTTAGTCTTTTTGATGAATATATTGAAGAAGAGGAAAAAGATACTAATATACAAAAGATTTTAGATGACATAAATGAGAAATATGGTGATACTAGTATCATGCCGGCTTCTGTTAGATTTAGTAAATTTAAAAAGAGACCTAAAAAGAAAAAATAAAAAATTGTAAAAAAGTGTTGATTTTCCTTGATAAATCATGCTATAATTAAATCTGTGTGGCTGCTTAGATGTGTGAGGTTGCCGATACGCTAGGTTAAGTTGTTAATTTACTATCGGGTTTTCACACGGAGCAAGTCTATACTAGATATAGGCGAAGGGAGGACAAAAGAATGTCAAAAGAAAAAGTTCGTATTCGATTAAAAGCATATGATCACAGAGTACTTGATAATGCAGCAACTAAGATTGTTGAAACTATCAAAAGATCTGGTGGTGAAGTATCTGGACCAGTTCCATTACCAACAGAAATTGAAAAGTTTACAATATTAAGAGCTGTTCACAAAGATAAGGATTCTCGTGAACAATTCGAAATGCGTACACACAAAAGATTAATTGATGTTAAAAATCCAAGTAAGGAGACTATTGATGCACTTGCAAAATTAGACTTACCTAGTGGAGTAGATATTGACATCAAAACTAAATAATTAAATGGAGGAAAAAGTAATTATGAAAGGAATCTTAGGTAAAAAAATAGGAATGACTCAAGTATTTACTAAAGAAGGTAAATTAATTCCTGTTACTGTTATTGAAGTAGAACCAAATGTAGTTACTCAAATTAAAACTGTAGAAAAAGATGGATATGAAGCTATTCAACTTGCTACTGGTACAACTACTGAAAAACACAGTAATAAACCAAAAATGGGTCATACAAGCAAAGCAAACACTTCACCTAAGCGCTTCTTAAAGGAAATAAGAGGAGTAGACGTTAAGGAATACACTTTAGGACAAACTTTAAGTGTAGACATCTTTAATCCTGGTGAAATTGTTGATGTTACAGGAACAAGTAAAGGAAAAGGTTTTCAAGGAGCTATTAAACGTCATAACCAATCACGTGGTCCTATGGGACATGGTTCTCAATATCATCGTGGAATCGGTTCACTTGGTACAATGAGACCAATGCACGTACTAAAAGGTAAGAAAATGGCTGGACAAATGGGTAATGTTACTAGAACAGTTCAAAATCTTGAAGTTGTTTCAGTTGATTTAGAAAATAACATTATTCTTATTAAAGGTAATGTTCCAGGTCCAAAGAAATCATTTGTTACTATACGTACAGCTGTAAAACGTGGAAACGAAACTGTAGATGCTGCTGATTTAATCACTTATGAAACTGAAGATGCAGTAGTAGAAGAAGTTGTTGAGGATACAGTAGTAGAAACAGCTGCAGAAGAGAATGCACCTGTTGAAACAGAAGAATCATCACAAGAATAAATATAATTAAAAAGATAAGTAAAAGATAATTAATTGATGAATGTGATGAAAGGAGGAAAATCAAGAATGAAAAAAGTAGACGTTTTAGACTTAAAAGGTGAAAAAGTAAAAGATATAAATTTAGATGAGAATATTTTTGGAATTACTCCAAATAAAAACGTTCTATATGATGCAATAATTTTAGCAAGAGCATCACTTAGACAAGGAACTCATAAAACTAAAAACCGCTCTGAAGTTAGTGGTGGTGGAAGAAAACCATGGAGACAAAAAGGAACAGGACATGCTCGTCAAGGATCTATCCGTGCTGTTCAATGGGTAGGTGGAGGAAATTATGGAACTCCAGTACCAAGAGATTACAGTAAAAAACAAAATAAGAAAGAAAGAAGATTAGCTTTACTTTCTGCATTAAGCGAAAAAGCTTTAGAAAACAATATTGTTGTTTTAGAAGAATTAAAATTAAAAGAACCTAAAACAAGTGAGGTTGTATCTTTACTTAAAAATGTTAAATTAAACGATAAAAAAGTATTAATCGTTGTTGACGATTCTGAATTTGACATTGCACTAGCTGCAAGAAATTTAGGACAAGTTCTTGTTATTAGTTATGATGAACTTAATGTACTAGATATCGTAAGTACAGATGCAATTTTAACTACAGAAAATTGTCTTAATAAGATTAAGGAGGTGCTTAGTTAATGCATACAAAATATTTAGAAATTATTAAAGCACCAGTAATTACTGAAAAATCACAACTAGCAAAAGCTGAAGGAGTTTATACATTTATAGTTGATCCTAAAGCTAATAAGACAGAAATTAAAAGTGCTATTGAAAAATTATTTAATGTACATGTAACAAGCATTAGAACATTAAATGTTAAAACTAAAAAAAGAAGAGTTGGTCGTTATACTGGAATGACAAATCGTGCTAAAAAAGCTATTGTCACTCTAGAAGAAGGTCAATCAATTGATCTTGGTTAGAAGGAGGAAAAAACATGGCAATTAGAAATTATAAACCTACTACACCAGGACGTAGAAAAATGAGTACACTTATTAATGAAGAAATTACTAAGAGTACTCCTGAAAAGAGTCTTGTTGTTACCATTTCTAAAAATGGTGGACGTAATAATCAAGGTAAGATAACTGTTCGTCATCAAGGTGGCGGAGTAAAAAGAAAATATCGTATCATTGATTTTAAGAGAAATAAAGTAGACGTACCTGGTAAAGTAGCAAGTATTGAATACGATCCAAATAGAACTGCAAATATTGCATTAATTAATTATGCTGATGGAGAAAAGAGATATATTCTTGCTCCAAAAGGATTAAAAGTTGGAGATATGATTGAAGCAGGAGAAAATGCTGATATCAAAGTTGGTAATGCATTACCATTAATGCAAATACCAGTTGGTACTATGGTACACAATATAGAACTTCGTCCAGGAAAAGGTGGAGAACTTGCAAGAAGTGCTGGTTCATCTGCACAAATTTTAGGACGTGAAGATAACTACGTTATGCTTCGTCTTTCCAGCGGAGAACAAAGAAAAGTTCTTGGAACTTGTATGGCAACTATCGGAGAAGTTGGAAATGAAGATGCATCATTAGTTAAAATTGGAAAAGCAGGACGTAAACGTCATATGGGTATTCGCCCAACAGTTCGTGGTTCTGTTATGAACCCTAATGACCATCCACATGGTGGTGGTGAAGGACGTGCACCTATCGGACGTAAAGCACCAGTTACACCTTGGGGTAAACCTGCACTTGGATATAAGACACGTAAGAAGAAACAATCTGATAAATTTATTGTACGTCGTCGTAATAGTAAATAGGAAAGGATGATTTAAATGGCTAGAAGTTTAAAAA